>NZ_JBBHZK010000005.1:0-310866 GCF_049843555.1 Methyloversatilis sp. MC4-4 | reverse complement strand
GAGCAACGAGAGGTGCGCATTCTACGGATAATTTCGAGGTGGTCAACACTTTCGCCAAAGATTTTTGAAGTTTTTTTGGCGCGACTCTTTCAAGCGACTACGGGAAAGTACATATGAATAAAAACATCCCGAAAAATCAAGCCCGCGACGAGCGCCTCTCAGCGCACGGCGAGGCGAGAAAATTTTCGCTTGCCCACCTGCGCCACGACCGTCGTGCCAGCCGCGAGCACAAGCCCGCGATCGGAAACCTTGTCGCCATCGAGCCGGACCCCGCCCTGATCGATCATGCGCAAGGCCTCCGAGGTGGTGGCGGTGAGCCCGGCCGCCTTCAACGCCTGTGCAATACCGATACCTGCACCCGCACTGTCGAGCACCACCTCCTCAATGTCGTCCGGGATGCCGCCCTGACGGAAACGCGATTCGAAGTCGACCAGCGCGGCTGCCGCAGCCGCCGCGCCGTGAAAACGGCCGACGAGTTCCTGCGCCAGCATCACTTTCACGTCTCGCGGATTGCGCCCCGCGGACACTTCTGCACGCAGGCCCGCGATCTCGTCGAGTCCGCGGAAGGACAGCAGCTCGTAGTAACGCCACATCAGTTCGTCCGACACCGACATGACCTTGCCGAAAATTTCGTTCGGCGGCTCGGACACGCCGATGTAGTTGCCCAGTGACTTCGACATCTTGTTGACGCCATCCAGTCCCTCCAGCAGCGGCATCATCAGCACAACCTGTTGCGCCTGGCCGTACTGCTTCTGCAGTTCGCGCCCCATGAGCAGATTGAAGCGCTGATCCGTACCGCCGAGCTCGACGTCGGCCTTCAGCGCAACGGAGTCGTAGCCCTGACACAGGGGGTAGAGGAATTCGTGGATGGCGATCGGCTGATTGCCGGCGTAGCGCTTGGCGAAATCGTCGCGCTCGAGCATGCGGGCGACCGTGTGTCGCGATGCCAGGCGGATCATCCCGTCGGCCCCGAGCTGGTTCATCCAGGTCGAGTTGAATACGACCTCCAGGCGCGACGGGTCGAGGATCTTGCCGACCTGTTCGCGATAAGTTTCCGCGTTCTGCAGCACCTGCTCCGGCGACAGCGGCGGCCGGGTCACGTTCTTGCCCGACGGATCGCCGATCGCGCCGGTAAAGTCGCCGATCAGGAACAGGATCTGGTGGCCGAGATCCTGAAAGTGCTTCAGCTTGTTCAGCAACACGGTGTGGCCGAGGTGCAGGTCCGGTGCGGTAGGATCGAACCCCGCCTTGATGCGAAGCGGTCGCCCCGACTTCAGTTTCTCGACCAGATCCGCTTCGGGGAGCAGTTCTTCTACCCCCCGCTTGATCAACGCCAACGCTTGTTCCACTTCAACCATGACCGAACCCCGAATACATGCGCCTCGCGCAGGCAGGTGCCACGCGACGACCGACAAAGCGCTCGATGTTAGCGCAAGCGGGTCGGCGGACAGAAGGATGATCCGATGAGCGCGCTGTACATCGGGCTGATGTCCGGCACCAGTCTGGACGGGGTGGATGCGGTGCTTGCGGACCTGGCCTTCCCGCGGCCACAGGTTGAGGGACATGCGCATCTGGCCTTTCCAACCACCTTGCGGGCGGAACTGCAGACGCTCTGCTCAAGCGGCGACGACGAAATACACCGCTCACAGGTCGCGGCGATCGAATTGGCGCGCCTCTATGCACAGCTGGTCCACGCACTGCTGAACCAGACCGGCACTGCGACAGCTTCAATCAAGGCCATAGGCTGTCACGGACAGACTATCCGCCACATGCCGGCCCACGGCTATACCGTTCAGCTGAATGCGCCGGCCATCCTGGCCGAGGAGACAGGCATCTGCGTTGTGTCCGATTTCCGCGCGCGTGACCTGGCGGCCGGCGGACAGGGAGCCCCTCTCGTCCCCGCATTTCACGCGAGCCTGTTTGGGTCAAAGGACAGGGCGCGCGCAGTACTGAACCTGGGCGGAATGGCGAATCTGACGCTACTGGAATCCACCCGCCCCGTGCGGGGCTTCGACTGCGGTCCTGCGAACGTGCTGATGGACGCCTGGATCGCGCATCGTCGCGGCCTTGACTACGATAGGGACGGCGCCTGGGCAGCGGGCGGCCAGGTCGACGCTGCGCTGCTTGAGAGACTGCTTGCACACCCCTTCTTCGCCGCGCTGCCCCCGAAAAGCTGCGGGCGCGAGCAATTCAATCTGGAGTGGCTGCTCGAACTGCTGCCGGAGCAGATCCGAGACGAGGACGTCCAGGCCACGCTGGCGGAACTGACCGCGCAATCGGTAGCCGACGCACTGAGAACCGCGGGTTTTTGCCCGGACGATGTCGCGGTGTGCGGCGGGGGCGCGTTCAACCATCACCTGTTGCAGCGACTGGCCCTGCACATCGGATGCCCGGTAATGAGCACAGCCGCTGAGGGCGTACCGCCCGAGCAGGTGGAAGCACTGGCATTCGCCTGGCTCGCGCAGCGGACGCTTAACCGCGAGCCAGGCAACCTGCCAGAGGTGACGGGGGCGCGCGGCATGCGCGTGCTCGGCGCGGTCTGGCCCGCCTGAGCGAGCGGTCGATCAGACCGAGAACGACGATCCGCAGCCGCAGGTCGAGGTCGCGTTCGGGTTCTTGATCACGAACTGCGCACCCTCGAGGCCTTCGCTGTAGTCGATCTCTGCGCCGACCAGATACTGGTAGCTCATCGGGTCGATCAGCAGCGTCACGCCATTCTTCTCGAGCGCGGTGTCGTCCTCGTTGGTCACTTCGTCAAAAGTAAAACCGTACTGGAAGCCGGAACAGCCGCCACCGGAAACGAAAACACGCAGCTTCAGATCCGGGTTGCCCTCTTCGAGGATCAGTTCCTTCACCTTGTTGGCTGCGCTTTCGGAGAAGACCAGCGGAAGGGGCATTTCAGTCACTGCATTCATGAGTATCTACTCCTGGTTGACGCTTCGCCGGCATCAGCTTCCGCTGGCCAGCTTCAATTCGACCGCGCGCGGCGCAGTCTCCTGATGTTCGAGCTGCCCCTTGACGATGGCGCCAAGGTGCACCTCCAGACGGTTGTAGACCACGTCACCGGAAATTCGTGCCTGCGGTTGCAGTTCCAGAAACTCGGTCGACACGATCGGACCTTGCACGGCCCCGTTGATCATCGCATGCGTGACGGTGACCGCACCTTCGATACGCGCATGCTCGCTCAGCACCAGCGTACTTGGCGCGTTGTCATCGGCACGTACGTTGCCGATCACCTCGCCATCGACGCGCAAGCCACCGCGGAAATGGATGTCGCCATTCACGCGCGTGCCTGCACCGATCAGGCTGTCGATGCGCTTGCTGGGTTTCTCAGGCTTCTTGCCGAACATGTCCCCTCCGATTCCGGCAACCGTCACAAGGATGCGGTCGCTCTTGCCCTGATTTGTCCATCCTGCAGGAAGCGAGCCTCGATGGAGAGCAACCTCGCCTCCTTCGGCACAGCAAGCACGCCGTCGACACGCTGGAAATGCCGGAAAGTCAGCCGACTGTTCTCGGCACCCGAATCCGGCGGGAAAGTGATGGTAGCACCCTGACCGGCACGGTCAATCGACGCCACGATCTGGTAAGAGCCCTTCGTATCGGCGTCGGCCTTCCCTCCCTGGCGGACGATGAGCATGCGATAACGGTACCGCCCCGCCTCGCCGTCCGGCTCCAGCACCAGCCGATTGATCTTGAAGCCCTGCTCGATACCGCTGGAACCCGCACCCGCCAGGCTTTCGAAAATCAGAGCGTCTTCCCGCAAACGTGCGTTCTCGCTTTCCAGCGAACGTATCCGGGCTGCCAGCTGTTCCTGTGCCGTACGTTCGATCTGCAGGCTGCTGTGTGCCGAGTCCGCCTGTTGTCTCATGCTTGCAAGCTCGGCGTCGACGACGGCCAGACGCTCACGCAACGAAACGACCTCGGCTTGCATGTCATCGACGTCCAGCCCGACCCAGCCTCGCCCCGCGTCGTAGATTCCGCGGGCAGCCGCCAGCGCGAGCGCCATGACGCCGGCCGCGACGAGAACTTTGAGCCACCAGGGCGCGTGCGAACGGATCGCCACCTGCCGCGCGGCGATACCGTGGCGAAAGCGCCAGCGGCGCGCCCTCAGGGCAAGACCGGAACGAGTTCTAGCCCACACGACTCGTCGAATCCGAACATCAGATTCATGTTCTGTACCGCCTGCCCGGCAGCCCCCTTGACCAGATTGTCGATGACCGACAAGACCACGACCGTGTCCCCGCCCTGCGGGCGATGAACCGCGATCCGGCAGGTGTTCGACGCACGCACCGAACGCGTCTCCGGATGGCTGCCGGCGGGCAGTACATCCACGAAGCGCTCACCACGATAACGGTTCTCGAACAGGGCCTGCAGGTCGCAATCCTTGGTCAGTCGCGCGTAGAGCGTCGCATGGATGCCACGGATCAAGGGTGTCAGGTGAGGTACGAACGTCAGACCTACATCGGCGCCGGCCACGGCGGCCAGTCCCTGGCGTATTTCGGGCAGATGCCGATGTCCACCGACACCGTAAGCCTTGAAGTTGTCTCCAGCCTCCGCGAACAAAGTGTGCACCTCGGCCTTGCGCCCCGCACCGGACACACCCGACTTCGCATCGGCGATCAGCGTCGCGCGGTCGATGACGCCCGCCTCGATCAGCGGGATGAAGCCGAGTTGCACCGCGGTCGGATAGCAGCCGGGATTGGCCACCAGCCGCGCCGAGCGCACCTGCTCACGACTGACTTCCGGCAGGCCGTAGATCGCGGTCTTCAGCACGTCAGGGCAGGCATGCGGCATGCCGTACCACTTTTCCCACGCCGCTTCGTCCTTCAACCGGAAATCGGCGGCCAGATCGACCACCTTCACCCCGGCGTCGAGCAGCGCCGGCACTTGCTGCATCGCGATGCCGTTCGGCGTGGCAAAGAAGACAACGTCGCAGTTCTCCAGCCCGGCTTGGGCCGGGTCGGAAAAAGCGAGATCGACATGACCGCGCAGACTGGGAAACATGTCCGCTACCGGGCGCCCCGCATCGCCGCGCGAAGTGATGGCCGACAACTCGACCTCGGGGTGGCGCGCCAACAGACGCAGCAATTCGACCCCGGTGTAGCCGGTTCCGCCCACGATACCCGCCTTGATACCCACTTCGATCCCTCCTGCGCCGACCCGCGCCGACCCATCCGGATCGATCGCGGAAAAAGCGGAATGATGCCAGAAATGAAAAAAGCCGCCCGAAGGCGGCTTTTCCCGTTCGCCGGAGCGCGGTGTATCAGCGCTTCGAGAACTGCTTGCGACGACGTGCCTTGTGGAAGCCGACCTTCTTGCGCTCGACTTCACGGGCATCGCGGGTAACGAAACCAGCCTTGCTCAGCGCCGGCTTCAGCGTCGCGTCGTAATCGATCAGCGCGCGGGTGATGCCGTGACGCACTGCGCCGGCCTGACCCGATTCACCACCACCGGTGACATTCACGAGGATGTCGAAGGTGCTGACGTGTTCGGTCAGCTCGAGCGGCTGGCGGACGACCATGCGGCCGGTTTCGCGCGAGAAGAACTCGTCCACCGGCTTGTCATTGACGACGAAGGCGCCCTTGCCCGGACGCAGGAACACGCGGGCAACTGCGGTCTTGCGACGGCCGGTGCCATAGTAATAATCAACTTTGAATGCCATGACCGTTCCGTCCTCAGATGTCCAGAGCCTTGGGCTGCTGCGCGGCGTGCGGATGCTCGGCGCCGGCGTAGCACTTCAGCTTCTTGATCATCGCGTAACCGAGCGGACCCTTGGGCAGCATGCCCTTGACGGCCTTCTCAAGCACGCGCGCCGGGAAGCGCTGCTGCAGCTTGGTGAAATTGGTTTCGTAAATACCGCCCGGGTAACCCGAATGGCGGTAGTACTTCTTGTCCTGCGCCTTGTCACCGGTCACACGCAGCTTCTCGACATTCACGACGACGATGTAGTCACCGGTGTCCACGTGCGGGGTGAAGACAGGCTTGTGCTTGCCGCGCAGACGGCGTGCGATCTCACTGGCGAGGCGCCCGAGTACCTTGTCAGAGGCATCGACAACGTACCAGTCGCGCACGACTTCATGCGGCTTGGCTGAAAAGGTTTTCATCTCGAACGTCCTGTGATTCTGGGCGAGATCGCCCAAAAGCCCGCGAATTTAACTCGCGAGTTCGAGCGTGTCAATCCCTGATAGACAACAAAAAAAGCGCGACTCCTGGGAGTCGCGCTGAATCCACACCAAAGGAGGAGGGTGGAGGAGACACCTGCGGCAGACATCGCATTGAACGACGTCCGCGAAACCTGTCTTGATTATTGATCACGCTCAACGCAAAGGCAAGAATTTTTTGCATCGCACAAAGGCAGTGCGCCTTTAGATTCCGCATCACCCGCCAGCGCACCCCGCACAAACAACCATTCAAATCATGTGGATAAGAAAAGCGGCGGCGGTCCGCGCCCCGAACCCGCGTCACAAACACCGGACGACACACCGCCGCGCGCGGATCGACTACCGCAGCGCACCAATACCCATGAACCGCGCGCCGGCCGACACCTGATTACAATCGCGCATCACTGAAGGGAGTGCGTAATGGACTGTGTGGTGAAGTGGGTGGACAACATGAGCTTCCTGGCCGAGACCGGCTCGGGACACATGATCAATATGGACGGCGCGCCCGAAGCAGGCGGCCGCAACCTGGCAGCGCGCCCGATGGAACTGCTGCTGGCGGGCACGGGCGGCTGCACCGCATTCGACGTCATGCTCATCCTGAAGAAGAGCCGGCAGCAGGTCACGGGTTGCGAGGTCACGCTGAAGGCGGATCGCGCGAGCGAAGACCCCAAGGTATTCACCCGCATCGGCTTTCATTTCAAGATCAGTGGTCGCGGCCTGAAACCGGAGGTGGTCGAGCGCGCGATTCACCTCTCTGCCGAAAAGTACTGCTCCGCGTCCATCATGATCGGCAAGACCGCAAAGATGGAACACACGTGGGAGATCGTCGAAACCGGCGCCTGACGCCCTCGCGCTCAGACGTAATAGGCGACGCCGGTCATCACCCGGGAGGCGGCCCGCATCGCGAGTCGGACGGGCGCCGGAAGTTGCGCAGCACCGAGCCGCTCGGCCGTGTGTGCATGCTCACGTTCGTCCTGGCGCATCTGTTCAAGTATCCGCCAGGATTTCTGATCGGCCGGCGGCAGGCGGTGGAGGTGTCCCTGCAGATGAGCTTCGACCTGCTTCTCGGTTTCGGCAAGGAAGCCCAGATTCCACTTGTCGCCGACCAACCCGGCCGCAACACCCATCATCAGCGCGCCGCCGTACCACAGCGGGTTCAGCAGACTGGGGCGGCTGCCCAGTTCAGCCATGCGCGAAGCTGTCCAGCTCAGGTGCTCGGTTTCCTCGACCGCCGCACGGCGCAGGGCGTCGCGCACGGCGGGCTCGCGGCAGGTCAGGGCCTGCCCCTGGTAGAGGGCCTGGGCGCAGATCTCACCGACGTGGTTGATACGCATCAGCGCGCCGACATGACTGCGCTGCGTTTCGTCGAGTTCGGCCTCGGGCAGATCACCGCCGGGCAGCGGCCGTCCGGTACGCGCCGGCGCAGCCAGTGTGCGCAGGGCGCGATCAAGTTCGGTAATCAGGCGGTCGAGCATGGATGCCTTCGATGAAAGTCGGAGTGTTCAACGATAGCCGGTGAGCGGCGTGCCGGTACGTGCATTGAAACTGTTGGCCAGCGCTTCGAGCACCTTCTTCGGCTGCAGCGCGAACCCATCCGCGCACATGTAATCCGAATACAGCATGAAGGGGTAGGAGTTCAGGCGGTTTCCACCGCCGATCGGGATCCAGCGGCTGCCCCGCGTCGGCGCCCACTCCCGGTTCGAACGCAGGTTTGCGTACATCCTGCGCTCGCCCGTGCCGCAGCGCAGCGCCTCGGCTGCGATGTTCTCGGTCCCGCTCGGCGCGACAACGCGGGAAATGTAGCGGATGGCGCCATCCTTGCCGACGGTTAGCGGTTCACGCGCAATGTAGTAGCGGTTACGCGTCGAGGCATTCAGATAGAACTCCTGCCACTCGACCTTTTCGGACAGCGGAGGGACCTCGTAATCGTCCTCGGTCACCTTGGCCGCCGGATCGACGGTTTCACCGCGGAAGGGCTCCGGCTTCTGCCAGTCGGTGATTTGCGCATAGACAGCGGAAGCACCCGCCAGAAGGATCAGGCCGGACAGCAACCGGCCAACGGGGAAAAACGGCATTTCAGTTCACCAGGTCAGCGCACAGCGAGGTTCGCAGCGCCGCCGGCACAGGCGTCACGCCCGCACTGTAATGCGGATGGTCGACACCGACCGACAGGGCCGCGCCCTCGATGAGCGCTCGTTTCATTTCGGCAGTCAGTTCAAAGCGCAGAAAATGCACGGCAGAGGTCTTGACCGCGTTCTCGCGCTCAAGATCCTCGTCGGCAATCGCGGATACCGGAGAGAATCCATCGACCTGCAGCCACACCGTGTCCTCGACGCCGATCAGACGGGCGAGGTTCTGCTTTCGCTGCTGCTCGTCCGGGTATTCGATCAACATCGTGGCCTTGAAGTTGCTGCCGTCGGGGATGAGAGGATTGTAAGCGCCCAGTTCGTCGAGAATGCCCGCTTCCTCGAAAGTGCGTTCGATCCGCAGCATTTCCTGCACCTGATAGCGGACGGTCAGTTCGTCCTCGAACACCAGTGTCACGTGTTCGCCAAGATGCAGTGTGCGCTCACGCTTGTGCGCGATCACACGGGCACGGAACTGCGGGCGCTCTCGCGCATATTGCTCGAGGCTCATCAGACTGTCGCGTGCGATTGCCGGCATACCCCTCTCCTCAGTCCAGTCCATAGGCAATGCACAACAAGGTCAGCGGATGCGCCTTCTGCGCGCGCGTGCCGCCCTGACTGTCGGCGATGCCCTGCATGATGTGACGGCCGGCGATCGGGCAGTCCGAACTGACGAAGTCAGGGTCGCTGCCCTGCATCTGCCGGAACACCGGCCTGCCGATCTTCATCGACAGATCGAAGAACTCCTCTTTCACGCCCCAGGTGCCGTCGTGGCCTGCACAGCGCTCGACCGTGCTGACCTGCGTGCCGGGCACCCGTTGCAGCATCTCGCGCGTCTTCTGGCCGACGTTCTGCACGCGCGAGTGGCAGGGGATGTGATAGGACACGCGACCGAGTTCACGTCTGAAATCGTTCTTCAGCAAGCCGTCCTTATGCCGCAGCACGAAGTACTCGAACGGATCGAACATCGCATCGGCCACCGCGCGGACATCGGAGTCGTCGGGAAACATCAGCGGCAGTTCCTGCTTGAACATGAGCGTGCACGACGGCACCGGCGTCAGGATGGCCCAACCCTCGCGCGACAGGCGCGCCAGCGGCGGAATGTTGATCTCCTTCAGTTTTGCCACCTGCTCCAGGTCGCCCAGTTCGAGCTTGGGCATGCCACAGCAGACCTCCTTCTCGACGAGGACGGCTGGAATCTCATTGTGGGCCAGCAGCTTGAGCAGATCGACGCCGATACCCGGTTCGTTGTAGTTCACGTAGCAGGTCGAGAACACCGCCACCTTTCCGGGCGTGCGCTGTCCGTCTCGCGCGGCGAAACCGTCGGTCGGCTCCGCGACGCCGCGGAATCGGCGCGGCGCATACGGCGGCAGCTGGCGATCCTTGTGTACGCCGAGCGCGCGCTGCATCAGCGAACGCGCAGCACCATTGCCGTTCACCACGTTGACCGTCTGCGCCACCACCGGAATGGCGGCGAGCTTGCCAATGGCATCGGTACTGGTGAGCAGACGGTCGCGAAAACGCGTCTCGCCCTTCCTGAACTTGATCGCCTTGGCTCGCAGCATCAGGTGCGGGAAATCGAGATTCCACTGATGCGGCGGCACGTACGGACACTTGGTCATGAAGCACATGTCGCACAGATAGCACTGGTCCACCACCTCCCAGTACCGGTGCTTCGGGATCGCATCCACTTCGCCGCTGTCGCCTTCGTCGATCAGGTCGAACAGCTTGGGGAAGGCGGTGCACAGATTCACGCACCGGCGGCAGCCATGGCAGATGTCGTACGTGCGTTCGAGTTCCTGCATCAGCGCCGCCTCGTCATAGTAGGCGGCGCTCTTCCAGTCTATCGGGTGGCGCTTCGGTGGCTCCAGACTGCCTTCGCGAACGGTCATCGCACATCCTCCGGTCGACGCACGGGGCGGCGGACGCAGGCAAGTCCTGCGCCCACCGTAGCGGAGCGGTGCCGGCCCCAGGGCCGGCGCGCACTCAGTCGAGCAGCCCGTCGAGCGCCTTCTGGAAACGATTTGCGTGCGAGCGCTCGGCCTTGGCCAGCGTCTCGAACCAGTCGGCAATCTCCTCGAACCCCTCGTCGCGAGCGGTCTTGGCCATGCCCGGATACATGTCCGTGTACTCGTGCGTCTCGCCGGCGATCGACGCCTTCAGGTTGTCACGCGTACCGCCGATCGGCAGACCGGTCGCGGGATCGCCACAGGCTTCGAGATATTCAAGATGCCCGTGTGCGTGGCCTGTCTCGCCCTCGGCCGTGGAACGAAAGACGGCGGCGACGTCGTTCTGCCCCTCGACATCGGCCTTGGCCGCAAAGTACAGATAGCGGCGATTCGCCTGCGACTCTCCGGCAAACGCACACTTCAGATTGTCCTCGGTCTTCGAACCCTTGAGTTGCATGGACGCCTCCTTCAACAATGGGTGAGGGATGCCCCGGAGGGCAGGGCCGCGCTGGCAACAGGCGAAGAAAGGGCGCGACTTAGACCCAGTATAAGCAGGCATTCCGCCGCTTCAAGGGCGGCGGGTCGATCGAGGCATGCGGTCAGGAAGACGAGTGCAGAGGATCCTGCAGCGCACCAGGGCCCGGAAGCGCGTGTTCGCTGGCGTCGCCGCCGTCGGGCTGCCGCATCGCACCACGCGGACGCGGCGAGCGAAAAGCCAGGCGCGCGAGTTCGGTGAGCGCCTGCTGGTAGACCTGGCGCTTGAACTCGATCACCGAGTCGAGCGGAATCCAGTAGTCGCTCCAGCGCCAGGCATCGAATTCAGGGTGGTCGGTGGCGCGCAGGCAGACGTCGCAGTCGCGACCGACCATGCGCAGCAGATACCAGATCTGCTTCTGGCCGCGATAGGCGCTGCGCCATTCGCGCCGCACCCAGTTGCGCGGCACGTCGTAGCGCAGCCAGTCGCGCGTGCGGCCGACGATGCGCACATGCTGCGGACGCAACCCCAACTCTTCCCAGAGCTCGCGATACATCGCCTGCTCCGGCGATTCGCCGTGGTTGATGCCCCCCTGGGGAAACTGCCAGGCGTGCTCGCCTATGCGCTTGCCCCAGAAGACCTCGTTGCGCCCGTTGATCAGAATGATGCCGACGTTCGGGCGGTACCCTTCCCGGTCGAGCATGGTTGAACCTGCTGTGTAAGATTTTCCGTGGATTCTTCCACATTTCGCCGCCGAATTGAAGCAAACGACCCGGCGCGGGCCGATCCGCGCGAAACGGCTAGAATCGGAGGTTTATTGCCTGATCCGCAGCGGATTCCACACCCTCCATGTACGCCAGCAAATTCTTCATTTCCACGCTCAAGGAAGCCCCCTCGGACGCCGAGGTCGTGTCGCACAAGCTCATGACGCGCGCCGGCATGATCCGCAAGCTCGCCGGCGGCATCTACAACTACATGCCGATGGGGCTGCGGGTGATCCGCAAGATCGAGGCCATCATCCGCGACGAGATGAACCGCGCCGGCGCCATCGAACTGCTGATGCCGCTGATCCAGCCGGCCGAGCTGTGGCAGGAAACAGGCCGCTGGGACAAGATGGGCCCGGAAATGCTGCGCGTGAAGGATCGCCACGACCGCGACTTCATCATCCAGCCGACGTCGGAAGAGGTGGTGACCGACATCGCTCGCGCCGAAATCCATAGCTGGCGCCAGTTGCCGAAGAATTTCTATCACATCCAGACCAAGTTCCGCGACGAGCGCCGGCCGCGCTTCGGCGTGATGCGCGGCCGCGAGTTCACGATGAAGGACGCCTACTCCTTCGACCGTGACGAGGACGCCGCCGGCCGCAGCTACGACATCATGTTCGACGCCTACATGCGCATCTTCCGCCGCCTGGGTCTCGAATTCCGCGCTGTCGCCGCCGACACCGGCGCCATCGGCGGCTCGCGCAGTCACGAGTTCCAGGTGATCGCCGACACCGGCGAAGACCTGATCGCCTGGTGCCCGGATTCCGACTACGCCGCCAACATCGAACTGGCGCAGGCGACAGCGCTGATCGCCGACCGCGCTGCGCCGGCGCAGGCGCTGGAAAAAGCCCCCACACCGGGCACCGTGCGCTGCGAGGACGTCGCCGCCCTGCTCGGCCTGCCGATCGAACGCACGGTCAAGTCCGTCGTGCTGGCGACCGATAAGGAAGGCAAGACCGAACTGTGGCTGCTGATGCTGCGCGGCGATCACGAACTGAACGAGGTGAAGGCGTCGAAGCTGGCCGGCCTGAAGGACGGCTTCCGCTTCGCCACCGAAGCCGAGATCGTCGAGCATTTCGGCTGCAAGCCGGGCTATCTGGGTCCGGTCGGACTGAAGAAGCCGGTGCACGTGGTCGCTGACCTCACGGTGGCCAACATGAGCGATTTCGTCACCGGCGCGAACGAGACGGATGCCCACCTGACCGGTGTGAACTGGGGGCGCGACCTGCCCGAACCCGAGGCCGTCGCCGATCTGCGCAACGTGGTCGAAGGTGATCCGTCACCCGACGGCAAGGGTCGGCTGTCGATACAGCGCGGCATCGAGGTCGGACATGTGTTCTTCCTCGGCACCAAATATTCGGAAGCGATGAACTGCACCTATCTCGACGAAACCGGCAAACCGCGCATCATGGTCATGGGCTGCTACGGCATCGGCGTGACCCGTCTGGTCGGCGCCGCCATCGAGCAGAACCACGACGAGCGCGGCATCATCTGGCCGCAGTCCATCGCGCCGTTCGAAGTGGTCATCTGCCCGGTCGGCTGGAGCAAGTCGGAGCAGGTGCGCGCCACCGCCACACAGCTGTACGACGAACTCAGCGAAGCCGGCTTTGACGTCATCCTCGACGACCGCGACGAGCGCCCCGGCGTCATGTTCGCCGACTGGGAACTGATCGGCGTACCGCACCGGATCACGGTCGGCGAGCGCGGCCTGAAGGAAGGCGTGATCGAGTACCAGAACCGGCGCGACGCCGCGGCGCAGAAGGTGGCGCCCGACGCCGTGCGCGCACTGATCGGCGAGCCGGTCTGACGATGAAGCGGCTGGCTGCGACCCTCGTGCTGACGCTGGCCCTGACGGCCGGCGGCGCACGCGCGTCGCAGCAGTACGAACCGCTGGCCGACAGCGTGCGCGCGGCGCTGCATCTGGCCATCAGCGACCGCGCGGCCCCCGACCTGCCGGCGTTCTCATCGCCACAGAAGCAGTTGTGGCTCGGCACGATGTCGGAGCGACTGGCCAAGCGCATGCCGGACGAGGCCGGGCGCATGGAATTCCTGAAGACGGTGCATTACGAAGCCACGCGCGCCGGCCTGGACCCGCAACTGGTGCTGGGCCTGATCCAGGTCGAGAGCGGTTTCCGCAAGTACGCGGTATCCAGCGCGGGAGCGCGCGGCTACATGCAGGTGATGCCGTTCTGGGTGAAGCTGATCGGCAGCGAAGAAAGCAATCTTTTCCATCTGCGCACCAATCTGCGCTTCGGCTGCACCATCCTCCGTCACTATCTCGACATCGAGAAGGGCAACCTCTTCCGCGCGCTCGGCCGCTACAACGGCAGCCTGGGCAAGGCGGAGTATCCGAACATGGTGCGCGGCGCCTGGGAACGCCACTGGTCGTGGCCAGCCATCACGTCGGCCAGTAATCCCTGATCAGACCGACTCGGACAGCACCCGCCATTCGGTCACGCGCGCGACCAGTTCGGCCAGCGACCCGGCGCGCATCTTGTCCATCACGCGGGCGCGGTGCTGCTCCACCGTCTTCGCACTGATGCCCAGTTCGGCGGCGATGCCTGTGTTCGGCAGCCCGCGCACGACGCGATCGAGCACCTCGCGCTCACGTGCGGTGAGGTTCGCCAGGGCGTCGGCGACCTGCTGCACGCGCTGACGCCGCGCGTCCGCCGAGGCCGCCCGGACCAGCGCCTCGGCGACCCGCACGCGCAGCACCGCTGCTTCGATCGGCATCAGCATGAAATCGAGTGCACCGGCACGCAAGGCACGCACCGCAACGGTCACGTCGCAAGGGCCGGACACGAAGATCACCGGCGCGTGATTGCCGACCACGCGCAGGCTGGACTGCAGGTCGAGCCCGCTGATGCCGCGCAGCGACGCATTCAGCAGCACGCAGGCGGCACGCCCCAGCGCCTCGCGGTCCTGCAGCAGCACGCCGGCACCGGAGAATCCCTGCACGTCCGCATCGATCCCGGTCAGCGCCTGACACAGCGCCCGTCGCATCGCAGCGTCGTCATCGACCACGCAGACCAGCGGACGCGCCATCGGATCGCCAGCGGCTCAGCGCATGCCGGGCAGCATGCCCTTCATGCCGCGCATCAGCTTCTGCATGCCGCCCTTGGAGAACTGCTTCATCATCTTCTGCGTCTGCTCGAACTGGTTCAGCAGGCGGTTCACCTCCTGCACCGAGGTACCGGAACCCGCCGCGATACGACGCTTGCGGTTGGCCTTGATCAGTTCGGGCTTGGTGCGCTCGGCCGGCGTCATCGAGTTGATGATGCCTTCGATGCGGCGGATGGCCTTTTCGTCCTGCCCGCCCTGCAACTGCTGCGCGGCACCGGCGAACTGCGCCGGCAGCTTGTCCATCAGTGCCGACAGCCCGCCCATCTTGCGCATCTGCGCGATCTGCGCCTTGAAGTCGTTCAGATCGAAGCCCTTGCCGCTCTTCAGCTTCTGCGCGAATTCCTTGGCCTGGTCCTCGTCGACCTGGCGACGCGCTTCCTCGACCAGGCCCATGATGTCGCCCATGCCGAGAATGCGCGACGCCATGCGCTGCGGATGGAATTCCTCCAGGCCGGTCAGCTTTTCGCCGACGCCGGCGAACTTCAGCGGCGCGCCGGTGACGTGGCGCACCGACAGCGCAGCGCCACCGCGCGCATCGCCGTCGAGCTTGGTCAGCACGACGCCGGTCAGCGGCAGAGCGTCCTTGAACGCCTTGGCGGTATTGACCGCGTCCTGACCCAGCATCGCATCGACGACGAACAGCGTTTCGATCGGGTTGAGCGCCTGATGCAGCGCGCGGATCTCGTCCATCATTGCCTGATCGATCGCCAGCCGGCCGGCGGTATCGACCAGCAGCACGTCGAAATAGCGCGTCTTTGCGAAGTCGACAGCGGCGCGGGCGATGTCGACCGGCTTCTGGTCCGGGGTAGACGGGAAGAACTCGGCGCCGGCCTGCCCGGTGACGGTACGCAGCTGTTCGATGGCGGCCGGACGATAGACGTCGCACGACACCGTCAGCACCTTCTTCTTCTGCGTTTCCTTCAACCACTTGGCCAGCTTGCCGACCGTGGTGGTCTTGCCGGCGCCCTGCAGGCCGGCCATCAGCACGATGGCCGGCGGCTGCGTCGCAAAGTTGAGGCTGGCGGTGGCGCCGCCCATCAGCGCCGCCAGTTCGTCGTGCACCACGCCGACCAAGGCCTGGCCCGGCGTTAGCGAGCCGACGACCTCCTGACCGACCGCTTTTTCGCGGATGCGGGAGACCAGTTCCTTGACCACCGGCAGCGCGACATCCGCCTCGAGCAGCGCCATGCGCACTTCGCGCAACATGTCCGAAATATTCTCGTCGGTCAGTCGCGCCTGTCCGCGCAGCGTCTTGACGACCTTGGCGAGCCGTTGGGTAAGGTTATCCAGCATGAAAGAGCGGCGTGCGCCTTGGGTTAAACTGAAGCCAATGATTCTAATCGAACTGCTTCCTTCCGCCCTCTACGCCGCGCTCGCCTTCTGGTTCATGCGCCCGGCGCGGGCAGGCGCACACACCGCGGCCGGTGGCGTGCGCCCGGCAGCGCTGGCCGCGGCGCTGCTGGTGCACGCCGCGGTGCTGTCGGTGCAGATCTTCCCGGAGGGGCGCATGCGCTTCGGTGCCGGTGACGCGCTGGCGGTGATGACCTGGCTGGCGCTGGTGTTCTACTGGATAGAAAGCCTGTCGTCGCGACTCGACGGTCTGCACATGCTGGCCCTCCCGGCCGCAGCCCTGTGCGCCGCGGTGCCGGTCATCTGGCCCGGCCGGCACGACATCGGCAACGCCGACAACCTGCTGTTCCGCGCCCACTTCGTGATGGCGATGACGGCTTACAGCCTGTTCACGCTGGCGGCACTGCACGCGATGCTGATGTCGGCGGTCGAGCGCAATCTGCACCGCGGTCGCCTGATCCGTCTGCTGGAGAACATGCCGCCGCTGCTGGTGATGGAAGGCCTGCTGTTCCGCCTGATCACGATCGCGTTCGTGCTGCTGAGCGCCACGCTCATTACCGGCATTGCCTTCTCCGAGCAGGTGTTTGGCAAGCCGCTCGCCTTCAGCCACAAGACGGTGTTCGCCATCCTTGCATGGGTGGTTTTCGGCACGCTGCTGGTCGGACGGCACTTCCGCGGCTGGCGCGGACGGCTGGCGCTGCGATGGACGCTCGGCGGCTTCTTCGTCCTGCTGCTCGCCTATATAGGTACGCAATTCGTGCTCGAGGTCGTGCTCGGCCGCGCCTGACCGATGGATTCGATCCCACTTTCCACCCAGCTGATCGTGCTGGGTGTGCTGCTCGTGCTGTCCGGCTTCTTCTCGATGGCCGAGACGGCGATGATGGCCTCCAACCGCTTCCGCCTGAAGGCGGCTGCCCAGAACGGCTCGCGCGGCGCGCAGCGCGCTCTCGACCTGCTGGGACAAACGGACAAGCTGCTCGGCGTCATCCTGCTGTTCAACAACCTGGTCAATGCCGCCGCCGCGACGCTGACCGGCGTCATCGCGATCGACCTGTTCGGCGAGGGCGAACTGGCGCTGGGACTGGGCACGCTGCTGATCACCTTCATGATCCTCGTGTTCTCGGAAATTACGCCGAAAGTCGTGGGCGCGGGCTACGCGAACGCGATCGCGCCGGTGGTGGCCTTCGTGCTGACGCCGCTGCTCAAGGTGTTCTATCCGGTGGTGTGGACGGTGAACCTGTTCGTGTCGGCGCTGCTGCGCATCACGCGGCTGCAGCCGGGCAACACGGACGAGGGGCAGACCCTTTCGGCGGAGGAACTGCGCGCGCTGATGACGGAATCCGGTCACTTCATCCCGGCCGCCCACCGGCGCATCCTGATCAATCTGTTCGAACTGGAGGACGTGACGGTCGAGGACGTCATGACGCCGCGCAACCAGATCGAGGCAATTGATCTGGAGCAGCCGCTGGACGTGATCCAGCACCAGATCGCAACCAGTCATCACGGCCGCGTGCCGGTGTTCGAAGGCGACCTCGACCGCGTGCTCGGCGTGCTGCCGCAGCGGCGTGTCGTCAGCGCGCTGTCGGCCGGCGAACTGGATCAGGACGAAATCCGCGGCCTGCTGACCCGGCCCTACTTCGTGCCGTCGGCGACACCGCTATACAGCCAGCTGCAGTTCTTCCAGGAGAACAGGCAGCGCCTGGCGCTGGTCGTGAACGAGTACGGCGAGGTCGAAGGGCTGGTCACGCTGGAAGACATCATCGAAGAAATCGTTGGCAAGTTCACCACCGGCGTACCCGGCAGCGGACAGTCGCTGAGCTGGAACGGCGACAACAGCGTCATCGTCGACGGCGGACGCAGTCTGCGCGAGCTGAACGGCAAACTCGGGCTGACCCTGCCACTGGACGGGCCCAAGACCTTGAACGGCCTGCTGCTCGAACACCTGCAGGACATTCCGGAATCCGGTCTGTCGGTGCGGATCGGCACTGTCGCGATGGAAATCCTGCACACCGAGGACCGCATGGTGCGCAGCGTGCGTCTGTTCAAACCACAGGACGCAGCCTGAGCCGGCACTCAAGATACGCCGGCCACAAACCGTTTACAGATCAAGCCTGAATCGTCATCATCGAAGACGACACTTCAACACCGCTCGCAGATTCCCCCTAATGCGCCATGGCCGCCACCGCTAAGAATGCACTGTCGGGTCTTGCCCGCGCACTGGCGCAGAGCGGGCGGCTGACCGAGACCGAAGCAGAGAGCCTGACGCGTGAGGGCGCGCAATCCGGCCACGGTTTCATCGCGCAACTGGTCGCCAGCGGCAAGATGAGTGCCCGCGACGCAGCCGCCTTCGCCTCGGAAACCTTCGGCTATCCGCTGCTGGACCTCGCGCAGTACGACCCGGACCAGTTCCCGGCGGACGCGATCGACAAGAAGCTGATGCGCACCCACCGCGTGCTGGCGCTGAAGAAGCGCGGCAACCGGCTGGCCGTAGCGATCGCCGATCCGTCGAACCTGCGCGCCATCGACGAAATACGCTTCCAGACCGGTCTGGCCGTGGACCCGGTCGTCGTCGAGACCGACAAGCTCGCCACCCTCGTCGACAAGCTGTCGGAAACCGTCGAGAAGACCCTGGAATCGATCGCGTCGGTTGACTTCGACTTCGACGGTGAAATGGCGCCGGAAGAGGACGCCGCCGCCAGCAACGACGCCCAGGTCGAGATCGACGACGCACCGGTCGTGCGCTTCATCCAGAAGATTCTGCTCGACGCGATCAACGAAGGCGCCTCCGACGTCCACTTCGAACCCTACGAGAAGTACTACCGCATCCGCTACCGTACCGACGGCGTACTGCGCGAGATCACCCAGCCGCCGCTGGTGCTGCGCGAAAAGATCGCGTCGCGCATCAAGGTCATTTCCCGGCTGGACATTTCGGAGAAGCGGGTGCCGCAGGATGGCCGGATGAAATTCGTGCTGTCCAAGACCAAGGCGATCGACTTCCGCGTCAGCACCCTGCCGACGCTGCACGGCGAGAAGATCGTCATGCGTATCCTCGACCCGAGTTCGGCCATGCTGGGCATCGACGCGCTCGGTTACGAGCCCGAGCAGCGCGCCTCGCTGATGCATGCGATCGAGCGCCCCTACGGCATGATTCTCGTGACCGGTCCGACCGGTTCCGGCAAGACGGTGTCGCTGTATACCTGTCTGAACATCCTGAACAAGCCCGGCGTGAACATCTCGACCGCCGAAGATCCGGCCGAAATCAACCTGCCGGGCATCAACCAGGTCAATGTCAACGACAAGGCCGGCCTCACCTTCGCCGCCGCACTGAAGTCCTTCCTGCGGCAGGATCCGGACGTGATCATGGTCGGTGAAATCCGCGACCTCGAAACGGCCGAAATTTCGATCAAGGCGGCGCAGACCGGTCACCTGGTGCTGTCGACGCTGCACACCAACGACGCACCGACCACGCTGGATCGCATGCGCAACATGGGCATCGCCGCCTTCAACATTGCGTCCAGCGTCATTTTGATCACTGCCCAGCGCCTGGCGCGCCGGCTATGCTCCTGCAAGCAGCCGATGGACATTCCGGTCGAAGCGCTGCTGGAGGCCGGATTCACCGAAGCGGACCTCGACGGCAGCTGGCAACCCTATGCACCGGTCGGCTGCGAGCGCTGCAAGGGCAGCGGCTACAAGGGTCGGGTCGGCATCTATCAGGTGATGCCGATCTCCGACGAGATTGCGCATATCATCATGACCAACGGCAATTCGATCGACATTGCCGCGCAGGCACGCCGCGAGGGCGTCAAGGACCTGCGCCAGTCCGGTCTGCTGAAGGTCAGGCAGGGCGTCACTTCGCTGGCCGAAGTGCTCGCCTGCACCAACGAATGAGCGACGCCGCGCGCGGCGTCGCCGCATGAGCGGACTTACCCCGCAAGGAGCTTGATTTGGCCACCGCAACCCGCCCCGTACGCAAGGACAGCGGTTCCAAGGAAACGGTCTTCAACTGGGAAGGCAAGGACAAGAGCGGCAAGCTGGTGCGCGGCGAAATGCGCGCCGGCGGCGAAGCCATGGTCCAGGCCACGCTGCGTCGCCAGGGCATCCTGGTCACCAAGGTCAAGAAGCGCAGCTTCGGCCGCGGCGGCAAGGTGACCGAAAAGGACATCACGCTGTTCACCCGGCAACTGGCGACGATGATGAAGGCCGGTGTGCCGCTGCTGCAGGCCTTCGACATCGTCGGCAAGGGCGCCGGCAACCGGGCGGTATCGAAGCTGCTGGGCGACATCCGACTCGAAGTCGAGTCCGGCTCCAGCCTGAACCAGGCTTTCCGCAAGTATCCGCAGCACTTCGACCAGCTGTTCTGCAACCTCGTTGCCGCAGGTGAGCAGGCCGGTATTCTCGACGGCCTGCTCGATCGCCTCGCCACGTATCGCGAAAAGATCCTGGCGATCAAGGGCAAGATCAAGTCTGCCCTCTTCTATCCTACGGCCGTGATCGTGGTCGCCATCGTGATCACCGCAGTGATCATGATTTTCGTCATTCCGGAGTTCAAGAAGGTATTCGAGAGCTTCGGTGCCGATCTGCCGGCCCCCACGTTGCTCGTAATCGCGATATCGGATGCATTTGTGGAGTATTTTTGGCTGATCGGCCTCATTTTCTTCGGCGCCGCGTCGGCATTCATATACACACTAAAGCGCTCAATACCGCTGCAAATTGCAGTCGATCGATTGTCGCTGAAGCTGCCCGTCGTTGGCGAAATCCTGCGCAAGGCAACAATTGCGCGTTGGGCCCGCACGCTGTCTACCATGTTTGCCGCGGGCGTACCGCTGGTCGAGGCGCTCGACTCGGTGGGCGGCGCAGCTGGAAACCACATCTACAAGACCGCGACGAAGCAGATACAGAACGAGGTCAGCACTGGCACAAGCCTCACCGTCGCGATGCAGAACACCAACGTGTTCCCGGTCATGGTCGTCCAGATGGCGTCGATAGGCGAAGAATCCGGTCAACTCGATTCGATGTTGTCCAAAGTGGCCGACTTCTTCGAGCAGGAAGTTGACGATTCCGTCGAAGCCATGTCCAGTCTGCTTGAGCCCATCATCATGGTGGTGCTCGGCACGCTGATTGGCGGCCTCATCATCGCCATGTACCTGCCGATCTTCAAGGTCGCCCAGTCGGTCTGACGCGGGAATCGTGAGCGGACTCGAATCGCTGGCCGGGAGCGGCCTGCTGCTGCCGCTGGTCGGCCTGCTTGGCCTGGCCGTCGGCAGCTTCCTCAACGTGGTGATCCACCGCCTGCCCATCATGATGGAGCGGGAGTGGGCGGCACAGTGCGCCGACCTGCGCAACGAGCCGGCGCCGGTGTTCGACGCGCTGTCGCTGCTGGCGCCGCGCTCGCGCTGTCCCAAGTGCGGCCATGGGATCGGCGCGCTGGAGAACATCCCGGTGCTGTCCTGGCTGCTGCTGCGCGGCCGGTGCCGAGGCTGCGGCACCGGCATCGGTGTCCGCTATCCGCTGGTCGAACTGCTGACCGGGCTGCTGAGCCTGGCCTGTGCCTGGACATTCGGACCGACACTGCTGCTGATCGGCGCACTGGCCCTCGTATGGGCACTGATCGCGCTCACCTTCATCGACCTCGATACCCAGTTGCTGCCGGACAGCATCACGCTGCCGCTGATCTGGACCGGACTGCTGCTCAACCTGCTCGGCGGCTTCACCGATCTGCAGTCGGCCGTCGTCGGTGCCATCGCCGGCTATCTGGTGCTGTGGAGCGTGTACTGGGCGTTCAAGCTGGCCACCGGCAAGGAGGGCATGGGCTACGGCGACTTCAAGCTGCTGTCCGCGCTCGGTGCCTTTCTCGGCTGGCAGATGCTGCCCGTAATCATCCTGCTGTCGTCGCTGGTCGGCGCCGTGGTCGGTATCGCACTGATCGTGCTGCGTTCGCACGGCCGCGACGTGCCGATTCCGTTCGGGCCCTATCTGGCCGCCGCTGGCGTGATCGCGCTGTTCTTCGGCGCCACGATCAACCGCACCTATCTGGGGCTGATGTAGGCATCTGCCGGGGCTTGAATCCCCAGAATGGGCGCCCCATTTCCGATGCGCAGCGTCCGTTTCGCGCACCCGCTCCCGCCACGCGCGGGGCCGGCGATTTCCTGGCGCGAAATGTGCATGTGCAACAATGCCTTAGTCTATAATTTCGCGTTTTCTGGAGCTCGACATGCCGATCTACGGTTACCGCTGCTCGTCCTGCGGTTTTGAAAAGGACGTGATGCAGAAGATCAGCGCCGCGCCGCTGACCGATTGCCCGTCCTGCGGCGCATCGACCTTCACCAAGCAACTGTCCGCAGCCGGCTTCCAGCTCAAGGGCAGCGGCTGGTACGCCACCGATTTCAAGGGCGGTGGCTCGGGCTCCAGCACCACGACGCCGAAGGCCGAAACGTCCGCATCGACGGCATCCTCCTCGTCAGGCGACAGTGCTGCCGCGCCCTCGACGCCCTGTGGCGGCTCCTGCGCCTGCCATTGATGAAGCGTTACTTCATCACCGGTCTGCTGATCTGGATTCCGCTGGCCATCACGATCTGGGTGCTGGCCTGGATACTGGGCACTCTGGACCAGACCATGCTGCTGGTGCCCTGGCAGTGGCGACCGGCCCAGCTGTTCGGCTTCGACGTACCGGGCCTGGGCGTCATCCTGACCGTGCTCATCATCGTGGTCAGCGGCGTCATCGGCCACAACATCATCGGCCAGCGCCTGCTGCGTTACTGGGAAGGGCTGCTGTCGCGCATCCCGGTCGTGAAGTCGATCTACAACGGCGTGAAGCAGGTGTCGGACACGCTGTTCTCCAGCTCCGGCGAAGCCTTCCGCAAGGCGCTGCTGGTCCAGTACCCGCGCGAGGGCAGCTGGACCATCGCCTTCCTGACCGGCCAGCCGGGCGGGGACGTGGTCAATCACCTGCCCGATCACGTCAGCGTCTACGTGCCGACCACGCCCAACCCGACCTCGGGCTTCTTCCTGATACTGCCGCGCAGCGACGTGATCGAACTCGACATGACGGTGGATGAAGCACTCAAGTACATCGTGTCGATGGGCGTCGTCCCGCCGGCCAGAAAACCGAAACCGCATGCGGCCGTCGTGCCCGCACTCGACAACTGAACCGGGGTTTTCCGACCCCGCATTTTCCCGGAATCACACCATGCGCACGCAATATTGCGGCCTGCTCGACGCGGGCTACCTCGACCAGACCGTCACCCTGTTCGGCTGGGCTCACCGTCGCCGCGACCACGGCGGCGTCATCTTCATCGACCTGCGCGACCGCGAAGGTCTGGTGCAGGTGGTGTGCGACCCGGATCGCGCGGAAACCTTTGCCGTGGCGGAGTCGGTGCGCAACGAGTTCTGCCTGCGAGTGACGGGCCGCGTGCGCCGCCGCCCGGAGGGTACGACCAATGCCAACCTGGTATCGGGCGAGATCGAAGTGCTGGCGCATGAAGTCGAGGTGCTGAACGCTTCGGTCACGCCGCCCTTCCCGCTGGATGACGACAACCTGTCGGAAACCGTGCGCCTGACCCACCGCGTGATCGATCTGCGCCGCCCGGCGATGCAGAAGAACATGATGCTGCGCTACAAGACGGCGATGGCCTTCCGCCGTTTCCTCGACGGCCAGGGCTTCATCGACATCGAAACGCCGATGCTCACCAAGAGCACGCCGGAAGGCGCGCGTGACTATCTGGTGCCCAGCCGCGTGCACGACGGCCAGTTCTTCGCGCTGCCGCAGTCGCCGCAGCTGTTCAAGCAGTTGCTGATGGTGGCCGGCTACGACCGCTACTACCAGATCACCAAATGCTTCCGTGACGAGGATCTGCGCGCCGATCGTCAGCCGGAATTCACCCAGGTCGATATCGAAACCAGCTTCCTGACCGAGCACGAAATCACCGCGATGATGGAAGACATGATCCGCTATGTCTTCAAGGAAGCGCTGGCGGTCGACCTGCCCGCGCCCTTCCCGCGCATGACCTACGCCGAGGCGATGAGCCGCTTCGGTTCGGACAAGCCGGACCTGCGCGTCACGCTGGAGCTGGTGGACGTCGCCGACGCGGTCAAGGATGTCGCCTTCAAGGTGTTCTCCGGCCCGGCCAATGACCCGGCCTGCCGCGTCACGGCACTGCGCGTGCCCGGCGGGGCCTCGCTGTCGCGCGGCGAGATCGACGGCTACACCGAATTCGTCAAGATCTACGGCGCCAAGGGCCTGGCCTACATCAAGGTCAATGACGTCACCAAGCTGAACGAGGAAGGCCTGCAGTCGCCCATCGTCAAGAACCTGAGCCCCGAGTCGCTGGCCGCGATCATGGCCCGTACCGGCGCGCAGAGCGGCGACGTGATCTTCTTCGGTTCCGACAAGGCCAAGGTCGTGTCCGACGCGCTGGGCGCGTTGCGCCTGAAGATCGGCCACGAGAAGGGCTATGTGACCGGCGACGCCTGGCGCCCGCTGTGGGTGGTCGACTTCCCGATGTTCGAGTACGACGAGGACGAAAAGCGCTGGAACGCCTGCCACCACCCCTTCACCAGTCCGAAGGACGAGCACATCGCGCTGCTGAAGACCGATCCGGGCAAGTGCCTGGCCAAGGCCTACGACCTGGCGCTGAACGGCTGGGAAATCGGCGGCGGTTCGGTGCGTATCCACCAGGCCTCGGTACAGGAAACCGTGTTCGAAGCGCTCAACATCGGTCCGGAAGAACAGCAGCTCAAGTTCGGCTTCCTGCTCGACGCGCTGAAGTACGGCGCGCCGCCGCACGGCGGCCTCGCTTTCGGTCTGGACCGCATCGTCACGATGATGACCGGCGCCGAGTCGATCCGCGACGTGATCGCCTTCCCCAAGACCCAGCGCGCCCAGTGTCTGCTGACCCAGGCACCGAGCCCGGTGGACGAACGCCAGCTGCGCGAACTGCACATCAAGCTGCGCAACACGCCGAAGGCCGACGCTGGCGCCTGAGCACGTGATGACCCGCCTGCCCCGCCGGCTCCCGGCGTCACTGCTGGCGCCGATTCTGGCGCTGTGGCTGTTGCTGACCGGCTTCGCCTCGCCCGAGGTGGAGCTGGCGCAACTACCGCCGGAAGCGGCGCAGACGCTGGCGCTGATCCGCCAGGGTGGGCCTTTCCCGTACAACCGTGACGGCGTCGTGTTCCACAATCGCGAACGCCGTCTGCCGATGCAGAAACGCGGCTATTACCGCGAATACACGGTGCCCACGCCCGGCCTGAACCACCGCGGCGCCCGTCGCATCGTCGCTGGCAGCGGCGTCGACGGCGACGTGCGCAATTCGGGCGAATACTGGTACACGGCGGATCACTACCGCAGCTTCCGCCGCATCAAGGAATGAACGATGTCCGCACTGCCCCCTGATTCAATGCAGGCCCGCCTCGGCGACGCCGCCCGCAGCGGCGTGTTTTCCGCGCAGCCGACAGCCGCCGCGCGCGCCGCACGCTTCGCCGAACCGGCCGGTCTGCTGCTGATCGGCCTCGACCTGAAGGACAGCCGCGACCAGGCGTCGCTGCTGCAGCTGTTCGCCGAAACGATGGGCTTTCCCGACACCTTCGGCCACAACCTCGACGCGCTCGGCGACTGCCTCGGCGACCTGTCGTGGTTGCCGGAAAGCCGCGGCTACCTGCTGCACCTGAGCAACTGCGCCAAGCCGGTCGAGCGCTGCAAGGACGATTTCGACGCGCTGGTCGCCGTGCTGAACGACGCGGCCGAAGAGTGGCGCGGCCGCGGCACGCCCTTCTGGGTGCTGATCGACCAGCCACACACCCGCGCCCGCCCCTTCATGGCCAGCGCATGAAGCGGCCACAGTCGGTCCTGGTGCTGATCCACAGCGACGGCGGCGACATCCTGCTGATCGAGCGGGCAAAGCACCCGGGCTACTGGCAGTCGGTCACAGGCAGCATCGAGTCCGGCGAAACGCCGGAACGGGCGGCGCAACGTGAAGTCGAGGAAGAGACCGGCATCGTCGCACCAGCCGAGGCTTTCGACCGCTGGCATCACAGCAGCCGCTTCGAAATCTATCCGATCTGGCGCCATCGCTATCCGCCCGGCGTCACCCACAACACCGAGCACGCATTCAGCCTCTGCGTACCGCGCGACACGCCGATCCGGCTGGCGCCGGACGAGCACCGCGACTGGCGCTGGCTGCCCTGGCGCGAGGCGCTCGATGCGGTGTTTTCGTGGACGAACCGCGATGCGATCCGGATGTTGACCCAGCGCAAGCGCCTGAACCGGTAGTCTTGAAATCGGTTTTTTCCATCCCTAGTTTGGGTGTACGCGGATACCCGCACCCGACATGGAAAGGACGAAACGATGAATCAAGTCACCCGCTGGGATCCTTTTGAAAATCTGTTCAAGGACTTTCGCGGCCTCGTGCTGCAACCGGTCGACCTCGCCAACAACCCCGACGTACCGGCGCTCAAGGTCGATGTGAAGGAAGACAAGGACGCCTACACCGTGCACGCCGACCTGCCGGGTGTGGCGAAGGACGACATCCACGTGAACATCGAAGGGTCGGTGGTGTCGATCAGTGCCGAAAAGAAACGCACGGTGGAGAACAAGGAAGGCGAGCGCGTGCTGCGTTCCGAGCGCCACTACGGCAAGGTGTCGCGCAGCTTCCAGCTCGGCCAGGACATCGACGAAGCCCGGGCGCAGGCCCGTTTCGCCGACGGCGTGCTGGAACTGACACTGCCGAAGAAGGTAGTCGCCGCCTCGAAGAAGCTCACCATCCAGTAAGCCGTTCGCACCCCGGAAAAAGCGGACACCGGCTGGGTGTCCGCTTTTTGTTTGTGCGGTGCAAGGCTAGAATCCGGCCTCATCCTTACACCTCGCCCGAGCCCGGAAAATGCCCCTGACCTCTGACCTCACCTCCGGTATCACGCCGCACGCCAAGGCCGCGGTGCTGTCCGAGGCGCTGCCCTACATCCGCCGCTTCCAGGACCGCACCATCGTCGTGAAATACGGCGGCAACGCGATGACCGACCCCGCGCTGAAACTGGGCTTCGCGCGCGACGTGACGCTGCTCAAGCTGGTCGGCATGAACCCGGTGGTGGTGCATGGCGGTGGCCCGCAGATCGACGACCTGCTCAAGCGTGTCGGCAAGCAGGGCACCTTCATCCAGGGCATGCGCGTCACCGACGAAGAAACGATGGACATCGTCGAGATGGTGCTCGGCGGTCATGTGAACAAGGACATCGTGAACCTGATCAACCAGGCCGGCGGCAAGGCCGTGGGCCTGACCGGTCAGGACGGCTCCTTCATCCGCGCCACCAAGCTGATGATGCCGAACAAGGACAAGCCGGACGAGATGCTCGACATCGGCCTGGTCGGCGACATCGTGTCGATCGACCCGACCATCATCAACTTCCTCGACAGCGGCGACTTCATCCCGGTGATCGCGCCGATCGGCGTCGGCCCCGACGGCGAGAGCTACAACATCAACGCCGACGTGGTCGCCGGCAAGCTGGCGGAAATCCTGAAGGCGGAAAAGCTCGTGCTGCTCACCAACACACCGGGCGTACTCGACAAGGAAGGCAATCTGCTGACCGGTATCACGCCGCGCGACGTCGACGCGATGATCGCCGACGGCACGCTGTCCGGCGGCATGCTGCCGAAGATCGGCTCGGCGCTCGACGCCGCGCGCAGCGGCGTCAAGAGCGTGCACATCATCGACGGTCGCGTGCCGAACGCGCTGCTGCTCGAAGTGCTGACCGACGACGGCGTCGGCACGCTGATCAAGAGCAAATGACGTCCCCCAGGGCCGGGCGTCGCCCGGCCCGTCCCCCGGAAGGCGCAAGACATCAGCCCTGACCCGATTCATGCGCGTCGCCTGGACGCAGGCAGGCAGCCGGTCTGGATCTTCGATCTGGACAACACGCTGCACGACGCCAATCCGCACGTCTTTCCGCACCTGAACCGGGCGATGACCGCCTGGTTGATGGACGAACTGGGGCTGACGCACGCCGAGGCAGACCACCTTCGTGTGCACTACTGGCACCGCTACGGCGCGACGCTGCTCGGCCTGATGCGACACCACGGCACCCGCCCCGCACACTTCCTGCGCGGCACGCACGACGTCGAGGCGCTGCGCCCGGGCATCGTGTTCGACCGCGCGCTGCTGCACGTGCTGCGCCGCCTGCCCGGCCGCAAGATCGTGTTCACCAACGGCCCGCTGCACTACGCAGAAGCCGTGCTCGACGTGATGGGCATGAGCACGCTGTTCGACGGCATCCACGCAATCGAGCACTCGCGCTATGCGCCGAAGCCGCGGCTGGCAGGTTTCCTGCACCTGCTGCGCGACTACCGGCTCACGGCTTCACGCTGCATCATGGTCGAGGACACGGCAACCAATCTGCGCACCGCCAAGCAGCTGGGCATGCGCACCGTGTGGATCAGCCGCGATGCCGCCCATCACTCCTATGTAGACGTGCGACTTACGTCGGCGCTGCAGTTGCATCGCATGCGTTGGGTCATGAATCGCTGACGAATGAAACGGCCCATGCAATATCGGCCGGATTCCCTGCGAACAGCCCATCTACACCACGGCTGCGCTTCGGCCCCTGCTGAGCCACGCCCACCCGCATACCGTAAGCAGCCCGCACAGAACAAGCGTCGCCGGCTGCGGCTCCGGTACAGCCGCCGCATATGCGAACTCTAGGCTTGAGAGACGATAGCTGTCCTCGGTTGAGAGAACGGAGAACGACGAAAGAGGAGCAGAGGCAAATAGACCTGTAATCACCACACTCGGGAAGGGTTCCACATTCGACGCGGTACCGATCACCGCTCCGTCAGAATTGAAGGCATGTACAACAGCTGAGTGGAACCGAATGCCCCCGAGATTGCCGATTGCAGAAGCATTCAATCTGACGAACGCGACCGGTGCGGCAAACGAGAATGTCAGCGACTCTCCGGGGTCCAGTGTGTAGTCTTCACCGCCGACTACGCCGATTCCATTCAGATCGAGAAACTGGACGGCACTGGAACCCGTGATCTCCACCCCATCCTTCTTCCAGTTCGAAGTCTGGAACGTTCCCTTATCGTCGAAATCGACGACAATATTCGCGCCCAAAGTTGTGGCAGGCAGCACCAGGAGTGCTCCGGCGATGGCGGCCAGACGGCTTAAGCGCGATCTGTTCAATCCGATGAACCGGAGCATGAGGTGTCCTCCCGTGAACTTCGTCGAGCGAAGAGCAGTACTCGCGAAGCATAGACATCAGCGCGACAGAAATCACCCCATCATTCGCGGGCGGTCCCTGGTCTCGGGTGCGCTACCCCCATGCTGGCCAGGACCTTCAAACCTGACGTACGGAAACTGTTCGACTGCCGACCGTGGCGTGTCCAAGGCGTGCTCAGTTACCTAGGAAAATCCATCACTCCTGCAGCCAGCGCGCCGCGTCCAGCGCGTAATAGGTGAGGATGCCGTCGGCACCGGCGCGCTTGAAGGCGAGCAGCGCTTCCATCGCGGTGGCGCGCTCGTCCAGCCAGCCGTTGGCGACCGCCGCCTTCAGCATCGCGTACTCGCCACTCACCTGGTAGGCATAGGTCGGCACTCCCAGTTCGGCCTTCACCCGGCGCACGATGTCGAGGTAGGGCATGCCCGGCTTCACCATCACCATGTCGGCCCCCTCGGCGATGTCCAGCGCGACTTCGCGGATGGCCTCGTCGCTGTTCGCCGGATCCATCTGGTAGGTGTACTTGTTGCCTTTGCCCAGGTTGCCGGCCGAGCCCACCGCGTCACGGAAGGGGCCGTAGAAGGCCGAGGCGTACTTCGCCGAGTAGGCGAGGATGCGGGTGTGGATCAGCGCGTGCGCGTCCAGTTCGAAGCGGATGCGACCGACCCGGCCATCCATCATGTCGGACGGCGCCACCACGTCGGCGCCGGCCTGGGCGTGGCACAGCGCCTGTTTTGCCAGCGCTTCCAGCGTTTCGTCGTTCATGACGTAACCGGAGGCGTCGATCAGGCCGTCCTGACCGTGTGAGGTGTAGGGGTCGAGGGCGACGTCGGTGATCACGCCCAGTTCGGGGAAGCGCTGCTTCAGCGCACGCACGGTGCGCGGCACCAGACCGTCCGGATTCCATGCTTCGGCTGCGTCGTCGGTCTTCAGACCGGCGTCAATGACCGGAAACAGCGCCAGCGCCGGCACACCCAGCGCCACCGCCTGTTCGGCCACGCCGAGCAGCAGATCGATACTGACCCGATTCACGCCCGGCATCGACGCCACCGCTTCGCTGCGGCTAGGGCCGTCGAGCACGAACACCGGATAGATGAGGTCGTCGGCGCTGAGGCGGTTCTCGCGCATCAGGCGGCGCGAAAAGTCGTCGCGGCGCATGCGGCGCATGCGGGTCGAGGGGAAGTGGCTGGCGGAAGAGGACATCGTCTGGACCTGCGAAAACGGAAGCCGCGATGATAGTACGCGGCGCCCTCCCGCTCGATCCGCCGCCGCTTCAATTAGCACACGAAGCGAACGGAACTTTGAAAAAGGGGCCCCGGTCAGAGCGTGCGACGGTGCGAGCCGTCACCCGCTTCACCTCCCTGAGCGGGTGCCTTGCGTGCGAGGCGTTTCGAGCCCACGGCTTCATCCCCTTTAGCCGTGGGCTTTTTCTTTTTTCAGGCCGCGGACGTGTCCGGCGGTGGCAGGGCCGCGCTCAGCCAGGGCGCGACCACCTGCTCGACCTCGTCTACGCCGGTCTTCTTCAGGCTGGAGAACAGTTGCACCGTTACCTGCTCACCCATGCCCGACAGCTGGCGACGCACGTCGGCCAGCGTCGCCGCCTGTGCGCTGCGCGTGAGCTTGTCGGCCTTGGTAAGCAGCACGTGCATCGGCTTTCCGCTCTGCGAGAACCACTGGATCATGTTCCAGTCGAGTTCGGTCAGCGGGTGACGCGAATCCATGATGAGCACCAGCCCGACCAGGCTCTCGCGCTCCTTCAGGTAACGCTCGATCAGACCCGCCCAGGCGCGACGCACCTCGACCGGCACCTGGGCGAAGCCGTAGCCCGGCAGATCGACCAGGAAGCCGCCCTTGACCAGCTTGAAGTAATTGATCAGCTGGGTGCGGCCCGGCGTCTTGCTGACGAAGGCCAGCCGCGTGTGACCGACCAGCGTGTTGATCGCACTGGACTTGCCGGCGTTCGAACGCCCGGCGAAAGCGATCTCCGGGCCGATGGGCGCTGGCAGGCCGGACGGCTTGGCAACGGAGATATGGAAGGAGGCGCCGCGGAAGAGAGAGGACAAATCAGAATCGCGCAATGCGCGCCCGGGAAAACACGGTAAAATGAGGAGTTTAGCGTATCACCGAAATTTTCCCGGACCTTTGCCCGGCATCACCGCTCAAGGAAAGTCATGCGCCACCTCACCGCTCTTGGTTTCGCCCTGTCCCTGACCCTCGTTTCGGCCAGCGCGCTGGCCTCCGAAGAAAAAGCAGCCCCGAAGGCCGACGCAGCCGCGGGCAAGACCATCGCCACCCAGGTGTGTGCGGCCTGTCATGGCGCCGATGGCAACAGCGCCATCCCGGCCAATCCTAAGCTCGCCGGCCAGCACCCCGAATACCTGTACAAGCAGCTGATGAATTTCAAGGCGAAGGACGGCAAGCCGGCCGAGCGCGTCAATGGCGTGATGGCCGGCATGGTGGCCGGGCTGTCCGAACAGGACATGCGCAACCTCGCCGCCTACTACGCCGGCCAGAAGCCGAGCGGTGGCGAAGCCAAGGGCTCGCGTGAAAGCATCGAACTGGGTCAGAAGCTGTGGCGCGGTGGCGACCAGAGCAAGGGGCTGCCCGCCTGTGCCGGCTGTCACGGCCCGGCCGGCGCCGGCCTGCCGGCGCAGTACCCGCGCATCGCCGGCCAGCACGCCGACTACACCGAAGCGCAGCTGAAGACCTTCCGCGTCGGCGAACGCGCCAACGACCCGGCCAAGATGATGCGCATGATCGCGGTGAAGATGACCGACGCCGAAATCAAGGCGGTGGCCGACTACGCAGCCGGCCTGCGCTGATTCGCCAGCGTTTCGATCTCGCTCTCCGAAAAGCCCGCCTCCAGGCGGGCTTTTTCGTTGACCGGCGGCTGCAGCCGCGGCGCATCGAACTCGTTGAACAGGTGCAGGAAGGTCGCCTCCGGCGCCAGCCCGCGCTGCGCACACAGGTGACGGAACCAGCGGTCACCGACCGCCACGTGGGTGATTTCGTCGCTCAGCACGATGTCCAGGATGTCCAGCGCCGCCTGATCGCCGATCGCGCGCAGCTTGGCCATGATGGGTGGCGTGGCGTCCAGCCCGCGCGCTTCGAGCATACGCGGCACCAGCGCCATGCGGACCAGCGCATCGTGCGCGGTGCGGCGCGCCATGTCCCACAGACCGGCGTGCGCCGGAAAGTCGCCATAGTCGTAGCCCAGCGTGCGCAAGTGGGTACGCAGCAGACCGAAGTGGCGCGCCTCGTCGGCGGCGACACGCAGCCAGTCGCCCAGATAGTCGTCCGGCATTTCACGGAAGCGCCAGGCAGCGTCGAGCGCCAGATTGATGGCGGTGAATTCGATGTGGCAGATGGCATGGATCATCGCGCCGTGGCCTTCGCGACTGCCGATGCGGCGCGAACGCAGTGCCGACGGTTCGACCAGTTCGGGCCGGGTCGGCCGGCCCGCGTCGTCGATGGCGTGCGGCGGCGCTGCCGTCCGGTCGAACACGGCGCCGGTCTGCCATTCGCGCCACAGGCTCGCCACCTGCGCACATTTGTCGTCGGGGTCGGCGCACATCAGCGCATCGTGCAGTGTGTCGAAAATCTTTCTGCTCATTTGCGGTCTTCGGTAAGGACTGGCGACCTGACACGGTCTGCACAGACATGAAGCCAGGAGTGTACCCATGCTGATCAAACGCCAGACGGACATCGTGCCGTCGGAAATCACCCCGCGCGCGCTGTTCGACAGCCGCCGCGATTTCATCCGCGCCGCCGGTCTCGGCGTCGGCGCCGCGCTGCTCGGCGCCGGCCTGTCGGGCGAGGCGCGCGCCGCCGGCTACGGCGGCCAGTCTCTCGGCCCATTGCTGAAAAGCCCGCTGTCGACCGACGAAAAGCTGAACGACTACAAGGACATCACCAGCTACTGCAATTTCTACGAATTCGGCACCGACAAGAGCGACCCGTCGCGCCACGCGCACCGGATGTCGACCCGGCCGTGGACGGTGAGCATCGAAGGCATGGTGCAGAAGCCGAAGACGCTGGCGATCGAGGACGTGCTGAAGCTGGCGCCGCTGGAAGAGCGCATCTACCGGCTGCGCTGCGTCGAGGCGTGGTCCATGGTGGTGCCCTGGGTCGGCCTGCCGCTGTCGGCGCTGCTGAAACAGGTCGAGCCGCTCGGCGGCGCGAAATACGTCGAGTTCACCACGCTGGCCGATCCGAAAACCATGCCCGGCGTGCGCAGCGCCGTGCTCGACTGGCCTTATGTCGAGGGCCTGCGCATCGACGAAGCCATGCATCCGCTGACGCTGCTGGCGGTCGGCCTGTACGGCGAAGTGCTGCCGAACCAGAACGGCGCACCGATGCGCCTGGTGGTGCCGTGGAAGTACGGCTTCAAGAGCGCGAAATCGATCGTGAAGATCCGCTTCACCGACAAGGAACCGGTCAGCTCCTGGACCCGCGCCGCCGCGCGCGAGTACGGCTTCTATTCGAACGTGAATCCGGAGGTCGATCACCCGCGCTGGAGCCAGGCGCGCGAGCGGCGCATCGGCGAATTCACCAAGCGCAAGACGCTGATGTTCAACGGCTACGGCGATCAGGTGGCGTCGCTGTACGCCGGCATGGATCTGAAGAAGCACTTCTGACGATGCGCGAGCGCGCCTTCACCCCCGACCGTGTGCAGTTCGCGTGGATCTGGCGCATGCTCTGGGCAGCCTGCCTGCTGCCGCTGGTCTGGCTGACTGTCGGCGGCCTGCGTGACACGCTGGGCGCCAATCCGATCGAAACCATCACCCGCGCCACCGGCGACTGGACCTTGCGCCTGCTGCTGCTAACGCTGGCGGTGACGCCGCTGCGCCAGCTCACCGGCTGGCACTGGCTGGTGCGGCTGCGCCGCACGCTGGGGCTGTACGCCTTCTTCTACGCCTGCCTGCACCTCGCCACCTATGTCTGGCTGGACCAGTTCTTCGACTGGCCGGGCATCGTCGCGGACATCGTCAAACGTCCCTTCGTCACGCTGGGCTTCGCCGCCTTCGTGCTCATGCTGCCACTGGCGGTCACATCGACCAACGGCATGATCCGTCGTCTCGGCGGCCGCAGCTGGCAGCGCCTGCACCGCGCCGTCTACGCGGTCGGCGTGCTCGGTGTCGCGCACTACTGGTGGCTGGTGAAGAAGGACCTGACCGAACCCATCGCGTACGCCTTCGTGCTGGCCACGCTGTTCGCGCTGCGCCTGTGGCACGGCCGCCGCATGCGGCGCACGCTGGAAGCGCAGGCCGCCTGAGGCGGATGCACGCCGGCCGCCCGTCGTGCGCCGGTATCATGGCGCCCGATCCTTACACGGAATCGTCCGCGTGAACATCTTCTCTCCGCTGTACACACGCGCCATGCAGTGGGCGCGCCACCGTCGCGCGCCCTGGTTCCTCGGCGCGATGAGCTTCGCCGAGTCGTCCTTCTTTCCGATCCCGCCCGACGTGATGCTGGCGCCGATGAGCATGGCGGCGCCGCGGCGCGCGATGTTCTACGCGCTGATCACCACGCTCACCTCGGTGGCCGGCGGCCTGTTCGGCTACCTGATCGGCGCCTTCGCCTTCGATCTGATCGAACCCTGGCTGCGCGACAGCCGCTACTGGGCCAGCTACGAAACCGCGCAGCAGTGGTTCGGCGACTGGGGCTTCTGGGCCATTTTCGTCGCCGGCTTCTCGCCGATTCCGTACAAGGTATTCACCATCGCCGCGGGCGCCATCTCGATGGCGCTGCTGCCTTTCACGCTGGCCTCCATCATCGGCCGTGGTGCGCGCTTCTTCCTGGTGGCCGGGTTGATGGCCTGGGGCGGGGAAAAGATGGAGGCGACGCTGCACCGCTACATCGATCGCCTGGGCTGGGCGACCGTGTTGCTGGTGGTGATCGGTGCAGCGGCCTGGAAGATGACGCGCGGCGCCTGAGCGCTCAGATGCGACGGCGGGCGCTGGCGACGATGACGCCGAGGCCGCCGAGCAGCAGCGCCCAGCCCGACGGCTCGGGCACCGGCGTGATGCTCAGGTTGTCGATCGCCAGCGCGCTGGTCGCCGTGTAGTCGCCAACATCGACGATGCCGAAACCGAGGCGGACCGCGCCGGACTGCGTGAACACGTACTCGAAGGTCGACCGATTGCTCTCGCGACGGAAGGGCGTAGTCGGCGGAAAAGGCGCGTCCGACTCGTCGGCGATACGGATGACCTGATCGCCGACCAGCAGGAAGGCGTAGTCCGGCAGCGGATCGACATAGGGCTCGGAGGTGGCGAACAGCCAGTCGAAGCGCAACGTATCGCCAGCGCTCACAGTCAGTTCGCGCCACATCGCCGAACCTTCGTAGGCGAAGCCGTCGGCCGTATCGAGCGCGCCGGGCGTCAGACCGATGCGGCTCTCCAGCCCGTCGGCGACGCCGACCTCGACCGCGGTGACGCCGGAGAAATTGAACACGCCGGCCGGCAGCGGAGCATCGTCTACCTCGGTCAGCGAGGCGGTGGTCAGGGCGATGTAGCCACCCGGGTTGGACACGTCGCCAGCGGCGAACCAGCCGTTCAGGCCGCTTTCAAAATTGTCCGCGAAGGCGGCTGCGCTGGCGGCGCCGCTCGCCAGCACGAGGCCGGCCGTCATCAAGCTGCGCACGAGGGCGTGGGTTTTCATGGTGTATCTCCTGCGAGTATTCGGGATAGGGCTCAGTAGGCGAAGTTCTGGCCGCTCAGTTGGCCGGGCTGCACACCGCTCAGCGTGACCAGCGTGCGCGGCACCCCGGTGCCGGCAAAGCCGTCGCTGTCGATCTGCACCAGCGTGCCGGCAGCGTTCGCAACGAGGCGCAGGTGGCCGGACTGCTGCGGATCGCCGACGATGCCCAGACCGGCCAGCAGGGCGCGCAGATCGAGCACGTCCTGCGCCGGCGCGAAGTCGGTGATGAGGTCGGCCGCGTCGCGCATCGACTGATAGACGAAGGTGTCTGCGCCGGCACCACCGGTCAGCGTGTCCGCGCCAGCGCCACCGGTGATCACATCGTCGCCGGCAGTGCCGGTCAGCTGGTCACGACCGGCCGTGCCGGAAATCTTCTTCTGCAGCGACAGTCCGATCACCACCGGGTCGTGATCCGACGACCGGTAGGCGTGCGGCGCGTACAGGTCCTGCGGCTTGAACTCGGTGTTGTAGTCGATGACGAAGGGCTCGTCGGTGTTGATATGCCAGTGCGCGATGCCGGTGGTCTTTGCCGCCAGCGCAGACGTGGCCAGCGCGTGGTCGAGCGCACCGCTCTCGCCGTCGAAGGTGTAGCTGTAGGCCAGATCGATGCCGGCGGCCAGATTCACCATGCCGGCAGCGGTCAGCGCATTGACCGGGTCTTCCTTGGCATAGGCGTTCAGATCGCCTATCACCAGCACGTCGGCGGCGCCGCTGCCCGTCGTCAGCTGCTGCACGAAGGCGTTCAGCGCGGCGGCCTGCTGCACGCGCAGCGGGTTCCAGCAGCCCTGGCCGTCGCCCTGGTCGGCCTCGACACCGGCCGCGTCGCCGCAGGACTTCGACTTGAAGTGATTGACGACGACGCTGAAGCGCTCGCCGTTGGTGGCGGCGAAGGTCTGTGCCAGCGGCGGACGGTTGTGGATGGGCGCGGTGTCGCTGACCGCGCTTCCCACCGTCGATACACGCGCCGGCTTGTAGATCATCGCCTGGCGGATGGCGTCGGTGCCGCTGCCACCCGTCGGCACACCGACCGCGGCATAGACGGTTGCGCCGTAGGCCGCGTTCAGCGCCGACACCAGATCGTTCACCGCGGTCTGTCCGTTGTTCTCGATCTCGATCAGGCCCACCACGTCGGCGTCGATCGCGCGCAGCGCGGCAACGATCTTCGCCCGCTGACGCGAGAACTCGAGCGCACTGTCGGCGCCGCGGCAGTCACTGCGCGTGCCCGACGGGAAGCACGAAGCGCCGGCCTGATCCACCGTCGTGAAGTAGTTCAGCACGTTGAAGCTGGCCACCTTCACATTGCCGCCGACCGGCGCGGGCGCGGCGGTACGCGGGTTGGTGCGCTCGAACACCGGGACGACGGTCGGGTGGATCTTGTAGTCGCGCGGGCCGTCGCTGGCAGCGGTGATCAGGCCGTGGTCGATCACGCCGGTCAGCGTGTGCACCGTATCGCCGGCGCGCAGCGTGTCGTCGGCGCCGATGAAGGGGATGGGATTCGGATTCTGCGCGGTCGAACCGTCGTCGAGCACGATGCGGCGGCGCGCATTGTCGTCGCGCAGCGCGAGCGCTTCGGCAGTGCCCGCGGCATGGCGGTTGGTCGGGATTTCCAGACGCCCGTCGGCAGACAGCGTCACCTGCCCGTAGCGCCCCTGGAAGTAGTTCTGTGACACGGTGAGCGGGGACACGATGCGCACCAGCATGCCCTCGTAGCGCTCCAGCTCGCCTTCGAACGCTTCCGGCAGCACGACGTCGGTCGGCTGCACGCTCACGCCGCTGCCCAGCACCTGGACGGCGGTCGGCGACACCAGTTCGGTCACCGTATTGAACTCGGTCACGCCAGCACTGAGGCGCAGACGCTGACCGACCTGAGCGGTATTGCCCGGCGCGTAGACGAAGATGCCGTCCGAGGTGGCGACGTCGCCATCGCCCGCTTCGTCCTGCAGGTAGTAGCCGGACAGCCCCGGGAACACCGCGGTGACGACGCCCTCTGTGGTGACCGTCTGGCCGTTCAGCGGACTGGCGCTGCCGCTGCCCTGGATGGCCGGAATCGGTGTGATCGCCGCCGCCGTGGCGACGGTGATGTCGACCGTGCAGTCGGCACTCTGTGCGTCGTCGTTGGCGAAGCGCAGGCCGATGGCATAGCTGCCGGCAGAGGTACCCGCAGCGACGGTGACGGTGGCCGACGCGCTGGCGCCGTCGCCGGCGGCGGGCGTCAGCGCACCCAGGGTGATGCCGGCCGGCAGGCTGCCGATCAGGCTCAGCGCATTGACCGTGCTGTCGGCATCGCTGGCCGACACATTCACGCCGCCGCCCTCGCCCGCCTGCAGGCTCAGCGCCGGGCAGCGGGTGACGATGGGCTGATTCACGCCACCGCCGTTGCTGCCATCGACCACGATATTGTCGACGCCCACCCATTCGTCGTTGCCGACCGCATTGGTCGTGATGATGCGCAGCTGCAGCAGCGGCTGGTTGTCGGCCGCTGCCGGCAACGTCACTGACACCGGCGTCACCTTGCCGGCCAGCGACGGACCTTCGGTCGCATCGGCGACGAAGGCCGCCGGCACGTTGATGAAGTTGCCGCTGTTGCCGACGCGATACTGCAGCGCCACCGGCTGGACCGCGTTGTCGGTCGAACCATCGAGATCGCGCAGGTCGTAACGCACGGTGATGCCGCTGCGGCCGCTGGTGTCGAGAGACAGCAGCAGGAAGGGCGCGTCGGCCGTGCCGGAACCGGTCAGCGCGACCACCGGATCGGCCAGATGGAATTCGGTCACACCGCCGGTGGTGAAGGTGTCCGGAGTTGTCTGGTTGGCATTCACGTCCACCGGCGTGCCGTTGCCGTCAGCGACGATGGCCTGCGGATCGGCAGCCGTGGCGCCGGTCAGGCTGTCACCGCGATAACCGGTGACGCCCGGCACCGCGGACCAGTCGTCGTTGCCGACGATGAGGCCGATGTTCGACCAGTCCTGACCAAAGGGCAGCGTTTGCGGCGTGCTGTCGGCGAGTACCGGCTGACTGAGCAGACCGGCGGCGGCAAGCGCGAGAACGAGGGTGCGCGGCAGCACCGGGCGAACGATTTTCGATGACATGTGGAAATCCGGTCGAGATGGCTAGCGTAGCCCATGGACCCGCGGCGTGCGGACCCTGGACGCCGAAAGACATCAGACTAGATCGCCAGCATGACCGTCGCGTGGCTGCACGCCCCCGCATCGATGGTCCGAAGGAACTATGCCGCCCGCCGCCCGAGCATCGCCCACAGCAGGCAACCGGCGCCCAGCGTGCCGAAGCCGAACATCCATGCACGCGGGACGGTCGCACCGCCGCCGAGATCGAGCGCGGCACCGAACACCAGCGGCGCGACGAAGCCGGCGCCGAAGCCGCCCAGCGAGTACAGCGCCATCGCTGCGCCGCGCTGCGCCACCGGCGCGGCGTGCACCAGCCCTGCGGTGAGAGAGGCCGAATCGGCCATCACGGTCACGTTGTACAGCGACAGCAGGATCAGCAGCAGCCACCACGGTCCGCCGGCCGCGGCTCCGGCGACCCAGCACATGAGGCCGGAGGCGATCATCATCCAGACGATCCAGCGCTGGCGTCCGAAGCGGCTGGCCGCCTCGTTGCCCAGTATGCTGGCCGGCTGCCCGAGCAGCATGACCAGCGCCGCCGCCTCGGTCGGCGCGAGCCGGGGCGTGCTCGCCGACAGCGTCCAGCCAAAGGCGATGAAGGCGACCAGCCAGGAACGCAGGCCGAACAGTTCCCAGCAATGCACGGCATAGCCGCTGACCAGACTGCGCACGCGTGGATGCGCCAGCACCGGGCCGAAGCGCGGCAGCCAGCGCGCTTCGTGCGCGGCCGGCGGCGCGACATGGGTGACGTTCAGCCAGACGAGCGCGGCGGCGAGCAGCGGGCCGATGGCCATCAGCGCCACCGCGATGTGCCAGCCGAGATGGCGGCCGAGCACGCCGGCCAGCAGCAGCGCGGCGCTGGTGCCGATGCTGAAGCTCGACGTGTAGAAGGCGATGTGACGGGTACCGGCGTCGTGCGGCACGCGATCGGCCAGCACGCGAAGGCCGGGCATGTAACAGCCCGCCAGCCCGGCGCCGCTGAGCGCCTGGAAGAAAGCCGCGCTCCACAGCCCGTGCGCGGCGAAGGCGAAGCCGATCATGCCGAGCGCCATCAGCAGGTTGGACAGCACGAACACGAGGCGCGCGTCGACGCGGTCCGTGGCGCCTGACAGGAAGGGCACGGCCACCATGTAGCCAAAGAAGAAGGCGCCGCCGATGAAGCCCGCCTCGGCGCCGCTGAGCGACCACAGCGCCGACAGTTCGGTCAGGAAGGACGGGTAGGCGGCGAGGCTGGTCATGCCCAGCACCTCGGCCGCGCACATCAGCAGCGTCAGGCGCGCGGTGCTGCCGGTGCGCACGCTCACTCGTCGCGCGACTTCAGCCAGGCCGCCTTCTGGCGGGCGCGCCCGGCCTTCTTGTCGGTACGCGCGTGCTCGCCGCCCTTGCGCATCAGCGCCGCCGTCGCCAGCGGGTTGCGCGGCTTCAAGGTGCGCCGCTTGCTGCTCAGCCGGGCAGCCGACTTCTCGTTCATCGCCGACCTCCGCGCTCGAACTTGATGATGGCGCGACCGTCTTCGGTCTGCTTCGGCTCGCCGCGCCAGGCGTGTCCGTAGATGATTTCCATGGTTGCCGGCAGACGGCCGTCGTCGAGCCTGCGCAGCAGCGCCGCGTCGAGCCGGGACCTCGCGCGCGGCGTCAGCAGCCCGCGCGGGCGCGTTGCCAGCGCACCGAAGCTGCCGGTGTCGGCGAGATCGCGATAGAGATCGGCCGGCGACGCGAAGGTGAGCGTGATGTGCTCCATGTCCATCACCGGCTCGGCAAAGCCGGCCTCGACCAGCATGTCGCCCACGTCGTGCATGTCGATGAAGCGGTGCACGCGGCCGTGCAGGCCGGCCTCGACCAGCGCTGCGCGCAATTCCTGCAGCGTGTCCGGACCCAGCATCGAGAACATGAACAGGCCGCCGACACGCAGCGTGCGCTGCACCTCGCGCAATGCGCTCGGCAGATCGGGCAGCCAGTGCAGCGCCATGTTGGACCACACCATGTCATGGCTGCGCGGAGCGATCGGCAGCCGCGCGATGTCGGCCTGCACGACTGCGGTCTGGCTGCCGCCCAGCACGCCGGGCAGCCAGCGGCGCCAGCGCGGCGTGCGGGTGGCCGCCTGTGCCAGCATCGCCGCCGAACGATCGAGACCGGTCATCAGCGCGTCGGGATAGCGCGCGCGCAAGGGCTGCAGGTCAGCGCCGCTGCCGCAGCCCAGATCGAGCAGGCGATGCGGTTTCAGCGTGACCAGATCGAGCCGCTCGGCCATCCGGCGGGCGACTTCCCGGTGCAGCACCGCGGCGCTGTCGAAACGACCGGCGGCACGCTCGAAGCCGCGTGCGACCGCACGGGCGTCGAGCGCAAAGTCTGGCGGTACGGAAGAGGTCATCGCCACCCCCTGAGGCATCAGACGACCCTCCTGTCGCTGCGCGACACCTCCCCGAGGGAGGATTGAGCGCCTTCGGGCGGCCGAGCGGCGCTCACGTCGAACGGATACCCAGTCGCTCGAACAGACGGCGATCGTTCTCTGCCTGCGGATTGCCGGTGGTGAGCAGCTTGTCGCCGTAGAAGATCGAATTGGCGCCGGCGAGGAAGCACATCGCCTGCATTTCGTCGCTCATCAGTTCGCGCCCGGCCGACAGGCGGACATAGCTCTTCGGCATCGTGATGCGGGCGGCGGCGATGGTGCGCACGAACTCGAACGGATCGAGGTCCGGCGTATCGGCCAGCGGCGTGCCTTCGACCTTGACCAGATTGTTGATCGGCACCGATTCCGGCGGCGTGTCCATCGACGCCAGCGTGGCGATCAGGCCGGCGCGCGCGCGGCGCGATTCGCCCATGCCGACGATCCCGCCGCAGCACACGTTCATGCCCGCTTCGCGCACCGCTTCGAGCGTGTCGAAACGGTCTTCCTGGGTGCGCGTGCCGATCACCTCGCCGTAGTAGTCGGGCGCGGTATCGATGTTGTGGTTGTAGTAGTCGAGGCCGGCTTCCTTCAGCTTTTCGGCCTGGCCCTCGCGCAGCAAGCCCAGCGTGGCGCACGTCTGCAGGCCGAGGCCCTTCACCGCCGAAATCATCTCGGCCACCTTCTCGACATCGCGGTCCTTCGGACCACGCCAGGCCGCGCCCATGCAGAAGCGGGTGGCGCCGGCATCCTTCGCGGCACGGGCCGCTTCGAGCACTTCGTCGATCGGCATCAGCTCCTGGCTGGTGACGCCGGTGTCGTAGCGCACCGACTGCGGGCAGTAGCCGCAGTCTTCCGGACAGCCGCCGGTCTTGATCGACAGCAGCGTGGACCGCTGGATGGCATTGGCATCAAAGTTCTCGCGATGTACCGTCTGTGCGCGGAACATCAGATCGGCAAACGGCAGTTCGTACAGCGCCTCGACCTGTTCGGTGGTCCAGCGCTGGGGCGCTTGCGAACGGGAGGACGGCGGCAGATGGATGACCTGGGTGTGCATGAGTACAAGACGGGCGCACGCGAATGCGCCGGAACGGCGAAGCCGCCATTTTCTTCGAAAACAGGCCCTTCATGTTGCAGCGCGTGATCGGCGGCACGGCGCGCCGTGTCCTTGACCTGCTGCTGCCGCAGGACTGCAGGCTGTGCGGCCTGCCTGCCGGCAAGGCGCTGCTGTGTGCCGGCTGCCGCGACGAGCTGCCGCGACTGCCGGCGGCGCACTGCCCGGTGTGCGCGCTGCCGGTGCCGACGGCACAGGTGTGCGGCCGCTGTCTGAAGCATCCACCCGCCTTCGACGCGACGCTGGCCGTGTGGGCCTACGCCGAGCCGGCCGACGGGCTGATCCACGCGTTGAAGTTCCGCGCCCAGCTGCCGCTGGCCGGGCTGTTCGCCGATGCGCTGCAGTCGCTGGGCCTGCCGCCGGCCGACCTGCTGCTGGCGATGCCGCTGCATCCGCGGCGGCTGGCCGAACGCGGTTTCAACCAGTCGGTCGAGATCGGCCGCCTGCTGGCCCGACGTGCGCAGCTGCGCTTCGACGCCTTCGGCCTGGAGCGCCTGCATGACACGCCGCCGCAGCGCGACCTCGCCTGGTCGCAGCGCAGGCGCAACGTACGCGGCGCCTTCGCGCTGCGCGCCGAGGTCGCCGGGCTGCATGTCGCGGTGATCGACGACGTGCTCACCACCGGCGCCAGCCTGCACGAGGTCGCGCGCGTGCTGAAGGCGGGCGGCGCGCTGACGGTGACCAATCTGGTGCTGGCGCGCACGCCGAAGCTGCGCGGCCCGCGATTCAATGGCAACAGACCCTAGCGCGCCTCGTTCGCCTGCTGGAAGTAGTCGATGAAGGCGCGCAGGCGTTCCGGCATCTGCGCCCGGCTCGGGAAATACAGGTGTATCGCCGACATCGGCATCGCGACATCGCTCAGCACGGCACGCAGCGTGCCGCGCGCGAGATCGTCGGCGACCAGCGAATCCAGCGTCTGCACCAGGCCCAGGCCACGGCGCGCCAGATCGATCTCGGCGTCGGCGTCGTTGACGATGTAGCGACCATCGACCTCCACCTCGAGCGGCCGGCCGTCGCGCTGGAATATCCAGCGCATCGTGCGACCGCTCGACGCGTAACGGTAGCGCACGCATTCGTGGCGGCCGAGATCGTCCACCGACTGCGGCGGCGGCCGCTGCGCCAGATAGTCGGGCGCGGCCACGGTGATCATGCGGTTGGGCCCGCCGATGCGCACCGCCACCATGTCGGCCTCTATCGTGTCGGTCAGGCGCATGCCGGCGTCGAAGCGCTCGGCCACGATGTCGGCCAGCCCATCGTCCAGCGCCAGTTCCAGCTGCACATCCGGATGACGCACCGCGAATCCGGCCAGATGCGGCGCGATCAGCACCCGGTAGGCCGGGCGCGGCATATTGATGCGCAGCGTGCCGGTGACCCGTCCCTGCGACTGGGCCAGGCTGTCCAGCGCCGCGCCCAGTTCATCCAGCCCGACGCGCACGCCGTCGTAGAAGCGCTCGCCCTCTTCGGTCAGCGACACGCTGCGTGTCGTGCGGGTGAGCAGTCGCACGCCCAGCCGCTGTTCCAGCGTGCGCACGCTCTGTGACAGCGCCGATGCCGACACGCCCAGTTCGGCCGCCGCACGGGTGAAGCTCGCATGCCGTGCCACGCACTCGAAAGCGCTCAGCGCCGGCAGCATGGCGGGCTCCAGTTTGAAGTTCTGCTTCATATGGCTTGAAAGATTACCCCGTCGATCTAAAAAAACAAAGCGACTATGTTTCGCACTGTGTCGTGCGAAAGCGCGGGCACACCCCGCCCCGGTCAACGAGCGCGACGACGCCTCGCCCCGATGCGCCGCCTTTGATTCGCCCGCGGGTTTCCGCAGTACGGAGGTATCCCCATGAACATCATTGCCCCCAGCGCCGGCCTGAGCCGACGCAGCTTCCTGAAGCTGGGCGCGGCCGCCGGTGGCGGCCTGCTGATCGAACTGAACCTGCCGGGCGCACGCGCGCTGGCTGCAGAGGGCGCACGCTTCGAACCGAATGCCTTCATCCGCATCGGCCGCGACGGCGTGGTCACGCTGGTGATGCACAAGGTTGAAATGGGTCAGGGCACCTACACCGCCATCCCGCAGCTGATCGCCGAAGAACTCGACGTGCCGCTGGACGCGGTAAAGCTGGAACACGCGCCGCCGGACCCGAAGTACGCCGACCCCATCATCGGCGCCCAGATCACCGGCGGCTCGACCTCGATACGCGGCGCCTGGAAACCGATGCGCGAAGCGGGCGCGACCGCGCGCACGCTGCTGGTCCAGGCGGCGGCGAAGAAGTGGAATACCGACGCCGCCAGGCTCACCACCCGCGACGGCACGGTGATCGACGCAGCCGGCGGACGCCGCGCCGGCTACGGCGAACTGGTGGATATCGCCGCCACGCTGCCGGTGCCCACGGCCGTAACGCTGAAGGACCCGAAGGACTTCCGCCTGGTCGGCAAGCCGGTGCGCCGCATCGACGCCGCCGGCAAGGTGAACGGCAGCGCACGCTTCGGCATCGACGTCGTACTGCCCGGCATGAAGGTGGCCACCGTCGCCGCCTCGCCGGTGTTCGGCGGCACGCTGGCCGGTGTCGACGACGCGGCCGCGCAGAAGGTGAAAGGCGTGCGCCAGGTGGTGAAGCTGGACAACGCGGTGGCCGTCGTCGCCGACCACATGTGGGCCGCCAAGCAGGGCCTCGCCGCCTGTGCGCCGCGCTGGAAGGACGGCGCACACGCCAAGCTCGACACCGCGCAGATCTTCGCTCACCTCGAAAAGTCGTCCGAAGGTCCGGGCGCCATCGCCCACAGGGCCGGCGACGCGGCGACCGCGATGAAGACCGGCGCCCGCCGCGTCGACGCCATTTACCGCCAGCCCATGCTGGCGCACGCGACGATGGAGCCGATCAACTGCACGGTCGACCTGAAGGCCGATGGCCTGGACGTCTGGGTCGGCACCCAGGTGCCGGGCATCGCGCAGGCGGTGGCCGCACAGACCGCCGGCCTGAAGCCGGAGCAGGTACGCATCCACAACCATCTGCTGGGCGGCGGTTTCGGTCGCCGGCTCGAAGTCGATTTCATCGCGCAGGCAGTGGCCATCGGCAAGCAGGTGCGCAGCCCGGTCAAGGTCGTGTGGACGCGCGAGGAAGACATCCAGCACGACATGTACCGCCCGCCCTATCTCGACCGCATCAGCGCGGCGATCGATGCGAAGGGCATGCCGGTGGCGTGGACGCACCGCGTCGCCGGCTCGTCCATCATGGCCCGCTTCTTCCCGCCGGCCTTCAAGGACGGCGTCGATCCGGACGCGGTCGATGGTGCGGTCGAACTGCCTTACGCGATCCCGGCCATGCAGGTCGAGTACCAGCAGGTGGAGCCGCCGGCGGTGCCGACCGCCTTCTGGCGCGGCGTCGGACCGACCCGCAACGGCTTCGTGGTCGAGGGCTTCATCGATGAGCTCGCTGCGGCCGCCGGACAGGACCCGGTGGCCTACCGCCGCGCGCTGGTCAAGGACGCCCGCACGCGCGCCGTGCTCGATCTGGCGGCGGAGAAGTCCGGCTGGGGCACGCCGCTGAAGGCCGCAGCCGGTACGCGCGCCGGCCGTGGCATTGCACTGATGCACGTGTTCGGCAGCCGTGTCGCCCAGGTCGCCGAAGTCGAGGTGAATACCGACAACGAGGTGCGCGTGCGCCGCGTCACCTGTGTCATCGACTGCGGCTTCGCGGTCAATCCGCTCACCGTCGCCGCACAGATGGAAGGCGGCATCATGTTCGGCCTCACCGCCGCGCTGTGGAACGAAATCACGCTGGCTGACGGCCGCGTTCAGCAGAGCAATTTCCACGACGTGCGCATGATGCGGATGAACGAAGCGCCGCGGATCGACGTCCACATCGTGCCCAGCGCCGAAGCGCCGGGCGGCGTCGGCGAACCCGGCACCTCGGTGGCGATTCCGGCCGTGGTGAACGCGGTGTTCGCCGCCACCGGCCAGCGCGTGCGCACGCTGCCCATCGCCGGGCAGTTGAAGACGACCTGATTTCCATTTGAACTGCGGGCACTGCCCGCGCATTCCAACCACCACCGGCGGCCCGACCGCCATCGATGAGGGCTCAACCATGGCAACGATCAACCTGAATGGCCGCGACGTCGCGGTCGACCTGCCCGACGACACCCCGCTGCTGTGGGCGCTGCGCGACGGCCTGAACATGACCGGCACCAAGTTCGGCTGCGGCATCGCCATGTGCGGCGCCTGTACGGTGCATGTCGACGGCCAGGCCACGCGCTCCTGCGTGACGCCGATCTCGGCCGTCGCCGGCAAGAAGATCACCACCATCGAATCGGTCGGCGAAGCCAAGGTCGGCGCCGCCGTGCAGGCCGCCTGGCAGAAGCTGGACGTGGTGCAGTGCGGCTACTGCCAGTCCGGTCAGATCATGTCGGCCACCGCGCTGCTCGCTTCGAACCCGAAGCCGACCGACGCCGACATCGACGCCGCGATGAGCGGCAACGTGTGCCGCTGCGCCACCTATGTCCGCATCCGCGCGGCCATCCACGAAGCCGCCAAGTCACTGGCCTGAGGAGCGCACAGATGAATTTCCGCATCGAGAATGCATTCCAGACCACCCGCCGCGGCTTCCTCAAGGGCGGCGCCGGGCTGGCACTCGCCATCGTCGCGCCGACCGTTGCACTGGCCGAGGTCGGTGGCCCCGGTCACGCCGGCAGCGCGATGGTCGACGGCGAGTTCTCGCCGAACGCCTTCCTGCGCATCGGCACCGACGGCACGGTCACCGTGGTGTCGAAGCACCTCGAAATGGGTCAGGGCGTGTACACAGGCCTGGCCACGCTGGTGGCCGAGGAGCTGGATGCCGACTGGTCGCGCGTGACGGTCGAGGGCGCACCCGCGGACGCCAAGCGTTACAGCAACCTGTTCTGGAAGGCGCAGGGCACCGGCGGCAGCACCGCCATCGCCAACTCCTACGAACAGATGCGCCGCGCCGGCGCCACCGCACGTGCCATGCTGGTTTCCGCCGCCGCACAGCAGTGGAAGGTGCCGGCGTCGCAGATCACGGTGAAGAACGGCGTCGTGTCGCACGCCGCCAGCGGCCGCAAGGCCGGCTTCGGCGAACTGGCCGAGGCAGCGGCGCAACTGCCGGTGCCGGCCAACGTGAAGCTGAAGAATCCGAAGGACTTCACGCTGATCGGTCGCAGCGCACCGCGCGTGGACAGCGTCGCCAAGACCACCGGCCGCGCCACCTTCACCCAGGACGTGAAGCTGCCGGGCATGCTGGTCGCCGTGGTCGCCCACCCGCCGCGCTTCGGCGGCCGGGTGAAGTCGGTCGACGACAAGGCGGCCCGCGCGATCAAGGGCGTGAATGACGTCGTCGTCATCCCGAACGGTGTGGCGGTGCTCGCATCCGACTACTGGACCGCGAAGAAGGGCCGCGACGCGCTGAAGGTCGAATGGGACGAGGCGCAGGCCTACCGCGGCAGCAGCGACGCCATCGTCGCCGACTACCGCGAACGCGCGAAGACGCCCGGGCTGAACGCACGCAACGACGGCAACGCCGAGGCCGCGCTGGCCAAGGCGGGCAAGGTGATCGAGGCGGAATACGTGTTCCCCTACCTGGCGCACGCGTCGATGGAGCCGCTGAACTGCGTCATGAAGCTGGAGAACGGCGAATGCGAGGTGTGGAACGGCGAACAGCTGCACACGGTCGATCAGTTCTCGCTCGCCAAGACGCTGGGCATCGAAGCCGACCGCGTGAAGCTGAACATGGTGTATGCCGGCGGCAGTTTCGGCCGTCGCGCCAACCCGCAGTCGGACTACCTGCTCGAAACCGCGCAGATCGTGAAGGCGATCAACGGCCGCGCGCCGGTCAAGCTGGTGTGGAGCCGTGAGGACGACATGCGCGGCGGCTTCTATCGCCCGATCTACCTGCACCGCGTGCGCGCCGCGCTCGACGCCAAGGGCATGCCGGTCGCCTGGCAGCAGCGCATCGTCGGCCAGTCCATCATCGCCGGCTCGCCGTTCGAACCGATGCTGGTCAAGGACGGCGTCGACATCACCTCGGTCGAGGGCGCGTCCACGCTGCCCTACGCCATTCCCAATCTGAACGTGGACCTGCACACCACCAACGCCGACGTGAAGGTGCCGGTGCAGTGGTGGCGTTCGGTCGGCTCGACCCATACCGCCTACGCGACCGAACTGTTCATCGACGAGCTGGCGCTGAGCGCCGGCAAGGACCCGGTCGCCTACCGCATGGCGCTGCTGAAGAAGCACCCGCGCCATGCCGGCGTGCTCAAGCTGGCCGCCGACAAGGCCGGCTGGAACAAGCCGCTGGCGCCCGCCGCCGATGGCGCGAAGCGCGGCCGCGGCGTTGCGGTGCATGAATCGTTCAACAGCTTCGTCGCCGAGGTGGTCGAGGTGACGGTGCAGAAGGACGGCAGCTTCAAGGTCGACCGCGTGGTCTGCGCCGTCGATTGCGGCGTGGTCGTTAACCCGGACGTGGTGAAGGCGCAGATGGAAGGCGGCATCGGCTACGCGCTGGCCGCCGCGCTGACCGGCTCGATCACGCTGAAGGACGGCGTGGTCGAACAGTCCAACTTCAACGACTACCCGGTGCTGCGCATCAACGAAATGCCCAAGGTCGAGGTGCATATCGTGAAGTCGGCCGCCGCGCCCACCGGTGTCGGCGAACCGGGCGTGCCGCCGCTGGCCCCGGCACTGGCGAGCGCGCTGCGTGCGGCGACCGGCAAGGTGATCCACACGCTGCCGATCGGCGAACAGCTCCAGGCCTGACCGGCGCATCGCCCCCGCGGGCGGCCGCGCACGCGCGCCGCCCGCGTCATGAAGGAATGACATATGGACAGCCTTGATCTCGAAGTACTGACCCGCGCCCGCGACTGGTTGCGCGACGGCCACCGCGTCATGCTGGCGACCGTGGTGCGCACCTGGGGCTCTTCGCCGCGCCCGCCCGGCGCGCTGCTGGCGCTGCGCGACGACGGCCGCGCGGTCGGTTCGGTGTCCGGCGGCTGCATCGAGGACGACCTCATCTACCGGCTGCGCCGCGACGGCCTGCCGACCGAGGCGCACTCGGTCAGCTACGGCGTCACCGCCGACGAGGCACGCCGCTTCGGGCTGCCCTGCGGTGGCACGCTGCAACTGGTGCTGGAACCGCTGGCCGACGCCGGCGCGCTGGACGATCTGCTGACCCGCCTGGGTCGCGGCGAACTGCTCACACGCCGCCTCGATCTGGCCAGCGGCCGCGCCACGCTGCACGCCGGCCACGCCGACCAGGCGCTGCATTTCGACGGCCACACGCTGATCAGCGTGTTCGGCCCACGCTACCGACTGCTGCTGATCGGTGCCGGCCAGCTGTCGAGCAGCCTCGCGCGCATCGCCAGTTCGCTCGATTTCGCGGTCACCGTGTGCGACCCGCGCGAGGAGTACAGCGAAGAGTGGGCGGTACCGGGCACGACGCTGACGCGCGACATGCCGGACGACGTGGTGATGGCGATGCAGCCGGACGCGCGCACCGCGGTGATCGCGCTGACGCACGACCCGAAGCTGGACGATCTGGCGCTGATGGAGGCGCTGAAGTCGCCCGCCTTCTACGTCGCCGCGCTCGGCTCGCGCCGCAACAACGATGTGCGCCGCGAACGGCTGAAGGAATTCGACCTCAGCGAGGCACAGATCGACCGCCTGCGCGGCCCGGCCGGTCTGTACATCGGCAGCCGCACGCCGGCCGAGATCGCGGTGTCGATCGCCGCCGAACTGGTGGCGATGAAGAACGGCGCCGCCGCCGACAGTCTGTTGAACGTGCGCGACGCCAAGGCCGCGCTCGACATCGCGGCCGACACGCTGTCGTCGTGCACGCTCGGTCCGAACTGAATCTCGCGCCCGCCCCGGCGGGCGCGACCACGAACGGCGTACGGCCGCCGGGCAGACGACACCCCCCTCCGTCGTCGGTCCGGCGCGCCGGCACGCCGTACCCCGGCCGTCCGCCGGTCAGGCAATGATCCAGGGCGTCCTGCTCGCCGCCGGCTACGGCCGGCGCTTCGATCCGAGCGGCCACCGCAGCAAGCTGCTGGCCACGCTGCCCGACGGTCGCAGCGTCGCCTGGCACGCCGCGCGCGCGCTGTGCTCCGCATTGCCCGGCAGCATCGCGGTGATCCGCCCCGGCCACGCCGTACTGGCCGAGGTGCTGCACGACGCCGGCTGCCGTGTACTGGAAAGCCGCGACGCCGAAGCGGGCATGGGCAGCGCGCTCGCGCACGCGGTGCGCGACAGCGCCGGCGCCGGTGGCTGGCTGGTGGCGCTGGCCGACATGCCCTGGCTGCCGGTCGCCACCATCCGCGCGGTCGCTGCCGCCATCGACCAGCCGGAGCGCATCGCCGCCGCGGCCTGCGACGGCCAGCGCGGACACCCGGTCGGTTTCGGCGCGGCACACGGTGCGGCGCTGGCGGCCCTGCGCGGCGACAGCGGCGCGCGCGAACTGCTGCGCACGCATCCGGTACAGCTGATCGAAGCCGGCGACGACGGCGTGCTGCACGACGTCGACCTGCCGCATCATCTGCAGCGCGCACGCTGACACAATTGTTTCACCCGCACCCGGCATGACAGATGCACAGCGCACGGTGTAGGCTGCGCACGTCGACGCGCACACGACGCGCGGCCGACTCAGACGACGAACGAGAACGCGGCGCCACGGCCACCGCGCATTCCGGAGCATGGCCATGAATGACACGGTTTCATTTGAAACCCTAGACGATGACAGCGGCGGATCGCTGACCGCCCAGATGCAGTGGTTGCACGCACGCGTGCGCCAGCACCATCCGCAGGTGCACCGCATTGCGATCGCGCTGTACGACGCACGTCACGACGTGCTGAAGACCTATGTGAACAGCAGCGACGTGACCGATCCGCTGTCGCTGTACGAGCGGCCGCTGGCACAGGTGCCGTCGCTGCTCGAGCTGGCCGGCAAGCGCGAATCTCGCGTCATCCACGATTTCACCCAGCTGCCGCTGCCGCACGGCGAACACACCGCCTGGCTGCTGGCACACGGCTATCGCAGCAGCTACACGGTGCCGCTCTACCAGTCGGGCACGCTGCTCGGCTTCCTGTTCTTCGATTCGCGCAAGCCGGGTGCCTTCGACGGCCGCCTGCCGGACGAACTGCAGATCTACGTGCAGCTGTGTCGGCTGTCGGTGCTGAACGTGTTCAGCCTGTCGCACGCGGTCGAAGGCATGGTGAAGGTGGCGCGCGGGCTGGCGCATCTGCGCGACATCGAAACCGGTCGCCATCTCGACCGCATGTCCAGCTACAGCCGGCTGATCGCGCAGCGCGTCGCCGCGCACTTCGGTGTCGGCGACGAGTTCATCGAGCACGTGTATCTGTTCTCACCGCTGCACGACATCGGCAAGGTGGGCATTCCGGACAACGTACTGCTGAAACCCGGCCGCCTGACCCCGGATGAGCGGATGAGGATGCAGGGCCACGTCGAACTGGGCGTGCAGCTGATCGACGAAGTGATGCACGAAGCAGGTCTGGCCGAAACGCCCTATCTGTCCATCCTGCGCAACATCGTCAGCCACCACCACGAGTGGCTGGATGGCAGCGGTTACCCGCGCGGCCTGCGTGGCGCGGCGATCCCGCTCGAAGCGCGCATCGTCGCGGTTGCCGACATCCTCGACGCGCTGACCTCGGAGCGACCGTACAAGAAACCGTGGAGCAACGAGGACGCGCTGGCCGAACTGCGTCGCATGGCCGACGACGGCAAGCTGGACCCGGTCTGCGTCGATGCGCTGGCGCAGTCGGCCGAGGAACTGCGCGCGATCCAGGCGCTGTTCGGGCTGGACGACTGAGGGCGGCGCGGCATCAGCGGCATCGGGCTGGCATAGAATCCGTCCATACATTCAGGGACCGGACCGGATGAAGACCTCTACGCCGCATCGCCGCTCGGTCGCACAGCGACTGTTGCGCGCCCTGGTCGCCGGCATCGTGGCGGCCGTCACCCTGCTGGTGGTGCTGATCGCCATCGCCTGGCTGCTGCCGGACGCCACGCGCAGCGCGCCGGCACAGGCCCTGCTCGATACGCCTCCCGCCATCGACGAAACCGGCAATGGCGCGCTGCTGCTCGAAGGCCTGCGCGCGCCGGCCGGCAGCGACAGTGCGGCCTTCGGTCGTGCGCGGCTCGCGCACGCGCGCGAGCACTTCGCCCGCGCCGACGCCGGCCCGTATCAGCCGCCCGAACTGCCGGCCGACGCCTTGCCGCTGCCCGACACGCAGGCGCTGTGCGATCCGGCGCACGGCGCCTGCGTCGAGCGCTGGCTGGCGCAGGCAGCGCAGATCGTCGCGCTGTCCGACGCGCACCGTGCCGCGCTCGACCGGCTGGACACCCTCATCGCGCAGCCGCGCTTCCAGGCGCAGATGCTGGCGCACCCTGACGCCCCGCTCACCGGCTACGGTCCGCTTGCCGGTCTGCTGCGCCTGAGGCTGGCCGAGGCGACGGTGGCGATGGAGAACGACGACAGCGCACGCGCACTCGACATCCTGGCCGCACAGACCGCCTTCCTGCGCCGCCTGCTGGCCGCGCCCGACGCGTCGCTGATCCAGAAGATGGTCGGCACCAGCCACCTGCGCATGCATCTGACGGTGCTCGGCGAATGGCTGCATCGCTGGCCGGACGCGGTGAAGGACGCAGCACAGCTCACCCCGCTGCTGGCCGACGCCAGCGACGCCGAACTCGATCTGCGCGGCGCCATCCGGCAGGAAGCGAGCTGGATGGCCGCCACGATGAACGCACTGCCCAGCGGCCGGGCGAACGCCGTGTTCGCCGACGGCAAATCACCGTCGCTGCTCGAACAGCTGCTGCTGCCCGCCTTCTACAAGCGCGACGCGACGCTCAACGACTGGGCGACGCACGCGGCAGCGCTCGACGCTGCGCTGGCCGGTCCGCACGACGCGCGGCTGGCGGCGCTGCAGGCGCAGAACCGCGTCTTCCTGCAGGACGCGGCGGACTACGGCGACCTGTCGCGCGTGCTGTACAACCCGGCGGGCCGGCTGCTGCTGACGCTGGCCACCACCGACTACGGCGACTACCTGCTGCGCCTGTATGACACGCAGGCGGTCGGCCGCATGGTGGCGCTGCAGGCCGCGCTGATCCGCGACGGCGTGCGCGCCGACGACATCCCCGGACGTCTCGTTGTCGGCACGCCGGCCTCGCCACAGCGCATCGGCTACGACGCGAAGGCGCACGCACTGACGTGGGCACCGCTGGGCAGCCAGGGCATCGTGCAGAAGCTGGAGGGCGGCCTCTACCTGGCCAGGCTGCCGCGCTGATCAGCGCGGCACGCCACCCGCGCGCGCCAGCGCCTGTTCCAACGTATCGCGCGCCTCCGGCGCGTCCGGCTCGCGCGCCAGCCACAGCTGCGCGTGCTGCGCCAGCGCGTCCCAGCGACCTTCGTGTTCGTACTGCACCGCCTGCAGGAAGGGCAGACGCGCATCGGTGGCGTCGGCCCAGAACGGGCGCGCGTCTGCCGTCTTCGGTTGCACGCCGCGCGCCAGCACCTCCGGCACCCAGTCGGCCGGAATGGCGAAGAACATGCTCTTGTCGCTGCTCAGCTTGTAGAAGGTGAGGATGCCAACCAGCCGTCCTTCGGCATCGAACAGGCCGCCGCCCGAGGCGCCGGCGGCGAAGGCCGCGCTGCCGCGCAGCACGCGGCTGCCGTCCATCCCGTACAGCTGCCGTACCTCACCGAGGTCGTAGGCGAAGCGGCCGCCGGTGAAGCCGAGGCTGAACACGACGTCCTTCTTGCGCACCTGACTGGCCGGAATCAGCGGCGCCGCGCGCGTGGTGATGATGTCCGACTTCAGGATGCACAGGTCGCGCCGCCAGTCGGCGGCGACCAGCGATACCTGCAGCGCCTCGCCGGTCTGCACGACGACCGCGTGCGTGGCGTCGTTCAGCACGTGGCAGCTGGTCGCCAGCAGACCGGGGCCGACCATCACCGCCGAGCCGCTGGACGTGCCGCGCTCGCTCTTCGCGTACAGCTGGAACACGGTGCGCGCCGCCACCGGCACGCGGTCGAGCAGGCCGGCCGGTGCGTCGTCGCTGGCCGCAACCGGCGTGGCACAGAAGAGCAGCAGCGCCAGCAGCGGCGCGCACAGTCTGCAGACAGGGGTCGGACAGGTCATCGAAGCTCCTCGCAATCGGCGTAGGCTGTGGTGTTCGGCACACGTCGTGCTTTGTGTCGGCAAAGCGGTGGCCGGTTCCGGCCGTGCCGCGATTTTTGACACGTCCTCATGCACACCCCGATACCAGACGCCGGCAGCGACGCCGGCTGGCAAGCCCGCATCGCGCTCGGCTACCGCGCACTCGACGGACGCACCGTGCTGGCGCGGCGCGAGCACAGCGGCCCGCTACGCGTGCAGAAGCCGCTCTATCCGGAAGGCGACGCGGTCTGCCATACGCTGCTGCTGCACCCGCCGGGCGGCATCGCCGGCGGCGACGCACTGCAGGTCGAACTCGACACCGGCCCCGGCGCGCACGCGCTGATCACCACGCCGGGCGCCACCAAGTGGTACCGCAGTGCCGGTCCGCAGGCGCGCTCGGACCTGCACCTGCGCGTCGGCGCGGGCGCCGTCGTCGAATGGCTGCCGCAGGACGCCATCGTGTTCGACGGCGCGCGAGCGCACGCACGCAACCACATCGACCTCGCGAGCGACGGCCGCTTCGTCGGCATGGATCTGTGGTGCCTGGGCCGCACCGCCAGCGGCGAACGCTTCGAGCGCGGCGAACTGGCACTGGACACCCGCATCACCCGCGACGGCCGCACGCTGTGGCTGGAACAGGCGCGGCTCGCCGCCGGCGCGCCACTGCTGCAGTCGGCCGCCGGTCTGGCCGGCGCGCCGGTATTCGGCACGCTGGTCGCCGCCGGCATCGACGCCGACGCCACACTGCTCGCCGCCTGTCGCACCGTCCCCGCACCACAGGGCCAGTCCGGCGTGACCCGGCTGCCCGGCCTGCTGCTCGCCCGCTACCGCGGCGACTGCACGCAGGCGGCGCGGGCATGGTTCGTGCATCTGTGGGCGCTGATACGGCCGGCCATGACCGGCCGAGCCGCGCAGACGCCGCGCATCTGGAACACCTGACGGGCACACGCACAGAAGAAAAATGGAACTGACACCGCGCGAGAAGGACAAGCTGCTCATCTTCACCGCCGCCCTGCTGGCCGAACGCCGGCGTGCGCGCGGGCTGAAGCTCAACTACCCGGAAGCGGTCGCCTACATCACCGCCGCCATCATGGAAGGTGCGCGCGACGGCCGCAGCGTGGCCGAACTGATGAGCCACGGCACGACGCTGCTCAGCCGTGACGACGTCATGGAAGGCGTAGCCGAGATGATTCCGGACATACAGGTGGAAGCCACTTTCCCGGATGGCACCAAGCTGGTCACCGTTCATCACCCGATACCGTGAGAGCCGCCCATGAGTGACGACGACATGGAACTGGCGCGCCGCCTCGCGCGCTTCAAGCTGGGCGTGCGGCGCAGCCTGGGCGAGTCGGTGAACCTCGACGCGCTGCGCACCGATCTCGACTACCGCACCCGTACGCTGGCCGACATCGAGGAACGAACGGATGACGAGGAACTGCTGGTCAGCCTGCTGCTGGTGCGCGAAATGCTGGAGCGCCGCAGTGACGGCGAGACGATGACGGACGGCACCAAGGCCGGGCGCGATTACCGTTTTGGTGCGCGTTCGGGCTGACCGGCGCGGGAAGGACCACGATGATTCCAGGACAGATGCAGGTCGCCGATGGCGACATCGAACTGAACGCCGGCCGCGACACCGTCACGCTGGACGTGCGCAACAGCGGCGACCGGCCGGTGCAGGTCGGCTCGCACTATCACTTCGCGGAAACGAATGACGCGCTGCTGTTCGACCGCGCCGCGGCGCGCGGTTTCCGTCTCGATATTGCGGCCGGCACCGCGGTGCGCTTCGAGCCGGGACAGATGCGCACGGTAAAGCTGGTCGCGCTGGCCGGCGAACGCAGGGTTTTCGGATTCAAGGGACGGGTACAGGGCCCGCTCGACACACAGGGAGAACAGCAATGATGCAGGCACTGATGACTTTGGCACTGGCATGGAGCAGCGTCGCGTGGGCCCACCCGGGCGAGCACCACGGCAACGTCGGCGACGCGCTGCTGCACCTGATGAGCGAGCCGGATCACGTGGCGCTGCTGATCGCGGCAGCGCTCATCGGCGGCCTCGGCGGGCTGATGATGCGCCGGCGCGCGAAGGCCGCGCGTCGCATGTTCAAGGACTGATCGACGCATGAGCACGCGCATCAGCCGGCAGGCCTATGCGGAAATGTTCGGCCCGACCACCGGCGACCGCGTGCGTCTGGCCGACACCGAACTGTGGATAGAGGTCGAACGCGACTACACGGTCTACGGCGAGGAAGTGAAGTTCGGCGGCGGCAAGGTGATCCGCGACGGCATGGGTCAGAGCCAGCGCTGCGCGGCGGAGGTGATGGACACCGTCATCACCAATGCGCTCATCGTCGACCACTGGGGCATCGTCAAGGCCGACATCGGTCTGAAGAACGGCTTCATCGCCGGCATCGGCAAGGCCGGCAACCCGGACATCCAGCCGGCGGTCACGCTGGTCATCGGCCCGGGCACCGAAATCATCGCCGGCGAGGGCATGATCGTCACCGCCGGCGGCATCGACAGCCACATCCACTTCATCTGCCCGCAGCAGATCGAAGAGGCGCTGATGTCGGGCGTCACGACCATGCTGGGCGGCGGCACCGGACCGGCCACCGGCACCTTCGCCACCACCTGCACACCCGGCCCCTGGCACATCCACTCGATGCTGGCCGCGGCCGACGCCTTTCCGATGAACCTCGGCTTTCTCGGCAAGGGCAACGCATCGCAGGCCGCGCCGCTGCGCGAACAGATCGAGGCCGGCGTGATCGGCCTGAAGCTGCACGAGGACTGGGGCACCACGCCGGCGGCAATCGACACCTGCCTGTCGGTGGCCGAAGAGATGGACGTGCAGGTGGCCATCCACACCGACACGCTGAACGAATCGGGCTTCGTCGAAACGACGATGGACGCGTTCAAGGGCCGCACCATCCACACCTTCCATACCGAAGGTGCGGGCGGCGGTCATGCACCGGACATCCTGCGTGCGGCCGGTCTGCCCAACGTGCTGCCGTCATCGACCAATCCGACCATGCCGTACACGGTGAACACCATCGACGAGCACCTCGACATGCTCATGGTGTGCCATCACCTCGACGCCGCCATCGCCGAGGACGTGGCCTTCGCCGAAAGCCGCATCCGGCGCGAGACGATCGCGGCGGAAGACATCCTGCACGACGTCGGCGCCTTTTCGATGATGTCGTCCGACTCGCAGGCCATGGGCCGCGTCGGCGAAGTCATCATCCGCACCTGGCAGGCGGCGCACAAGATGAAGATCCAGCGCGGCACGCTGAGCGACCCGGAGGGCCGCTCGCCGGCCGCCGACAATTTCCGCGTACGCCGCTACATCGCGAAGTACACGATCAACCCGGCGATCACGCACGGCATCGGCCACATCGTCGGCTCGGTCGAGCCGGGCAAGCTGGCCGATCTGGTGCTGTGGCGCCCGGCTTTCTTCGGCGTCAAACCCAGCCTGATACTCAAAGGCGGCATGATCGCCGCCGCTGCAATGGGCGACCCCAACGCGTCGATCCCGACGCCGCAACCGGTGCACTACCGGCCGATGTTCGGCAGCTACGCCGGCGGCCTGAAGACCTCGCTCACCTTCGTGTCGCAGGCGGCGCTGAACAACCCGGCCGTACGCGACCTGGGCCTCGCCAAACGGCTGGAACCGGTGCGCAACACGCGCGCCATTTCGAAATCCGACATGGTGCTGAACGGCTGGCAGCCGCAGATCGACGTCGACCCGGAAACCTACGAAGTGCGCGCCGACGGTGAGCGGCTGGTGTGCGAACCGGCCGACGTTCTGCCGATGGCGCAGCGCTATTTCCTGTTCTGAACCTGCGGGCCCCGCCCGCACACGACATGCTGCTGATCGAAACCTTCGCGCCGGCCGACGCCGTGCCGGCCGAAACGCTGACGCTGACCTTCGAACTGCGCGCCAAGTGCAGGCTGCGCACGCGCCTGGATTCCGGCGAGGAGGTCGGGCTCTTCCTGCCGCGCGGCACGATACTGCGCGGCGGCGATCTGCTGGCCGGCAAGGACGGACGCGTCGTTGCGGTGCGCCCGACGCCAGAGCGGGTGATCGAGGCACGCAGCGCAGACGCGCTGCTGATCGCGCGCGCCGCCTACCACCTTGGCAACCGCCATGTCGCGGTCGAGGTGCAGCCCGGCCTGCTGCGGCTGGCGGCCGACCACGTGCTGGCGCAGATGCTGGTCGGCCTGGGTCTCGACGTGCGCGAGACGCAGGCGCCGTTCGAGCCGGAGGCCGGTGCCTACGGCGGTCACCCGGCCCACCACACGCACGCGCACGCCGAAGAGACCGGCGCCAAGCTGCACCTGTTCGCGGGTGGCGCATGAATCCGCTCGCGCTGGTGCGCCTGCTGCAGCTGGCCAGCCCGACGCTGCCGGTCGGCGCCTTCAGCTATTCGCAGGGGCTGGAATGGCAGGTCGATTGCGGCGCCATCCGGACCGAAGCGGACGCCGGCGACTGGATCGCCGCTGTGTTCGACGCCAGCATCGCCTCGTTCGAACTGCCCTTGCTGGCCGAGCAGATGCGCGCCTGGGCGGCTGGCGACATCGCGGCGGTGATCGATCTGAACGACGACTACCTGGGCAGCCGCGAAGCGGCCGAGCTGCGCGCCGAGACGGTGCAGATGGGCTATTCCTGCCTCCAGCTGCTGAAGGCGCTGCCGGAATGCAGCGCGGTCGCGGCACGGCTTGCGGACATCGGCGACGTCGCCTTCCCGACTGCGTGGTCGGGCGCCGCGGTGGCGCTCGGCGTGCCGATCGAGCCGGCGTTGACCGCCTGGGCCTGGGCCTGGGCGGAGAACCAGGTGATGGCGGCGATCAAGGCGGTCCCGCTCGGGCAGACGGCAGGGCAGCGGCTGCTGATGTCGCTCGGGGCGATGATCCCGTCGCGCGTGGCGACCGCGCTGGCCCTGCCGCGCGAGGACTGGAGCAATTTCGCACCCGGCCTCGCCATCGCCAGTTGCCTGCACGAAACCCAGTACTCGCGCCTGTTCCGCTCGTGAATCCGAGACCGGCCATGATCTTCGAGGATGCCCCGCCTGCCCGGCGCGCCCGACCACTCTGAAAGGAAGACGATGACGACCTCCACTCCCCGCCCGCCGCTGCGTGTTGGCATCGGCGGCCCCGTGGGCTCCGGCAAGACCGCCCTCACGCTGGCGCTGTGCCGCGCGCTGCGCGACCGCTACAACATCGCCGCGGTCACCAACGACATCTACACCGAGGAGGACGCGCAGTTCCTGGTGCGCAACGAGGCGCTGCCGCCGGAACGCATCATCGGCGTGGAGACAGGCGGCTGCCCGCACACGGCGATACGCGAGGACGCGTCGATCAACCTCGAAGCGGTGGCGCGTCTGAGCGCGCGCTTTTCCGGGCTGGAAGTGATCCTGATCGAATCCGGCGGCGACAACCTGGCCGCCACCTTCTCGCCCGAACTGTCCGACCTCACGCTGTACGTGATCGACGTCGCCGCCGGCGACAAGATTCCGCGCAAGGGCGGCCCCGGCATTTGCAAGTCGGACCTGCTCATCATCAACAAGATCGATCTGGCACCGATGGTCGGCGCCTCGCTCGACGTAATGGAACGCGACGCGAAGAAGATGCGCGGCGAGCGACCCTTCCTGTTCTCGAACATGAAGACCGGTCACAACCTCGACGCCATCATCGCCTTCATCGAGCGCGAAGGCATGCTGGGCGCCGGCTGACGCAGATCGTGCTGCGCCGCCACACTTGACGCTACACTTCCGCGACTTTCCACAGCGGGCAGGCGCGTGAAGATCATCATTCTCGGGGCAGGACAGGTCGGTTCCTCGGTGGCGGAAAACCTGGTGTCGGAGGCCAACGACATCACCGTGGTCGATACCGACGTCCCGCGCCTGCAGGCGCTGCAGGACCGTCTCGACCTGCGCGTGGTGGCCGGCAATGGCGCCAGCCCGGCGGTCATGCGTCAGGCCGGCGCCGACGACGCCGATCTGCTGATCGCGGTCACCGCGTCCGACCAGACCAATCTGTGCGCCTGTCGCATCGCGCAGACGCTGTTCAACCTGCCCACCCGCATCGCCCGGCTGCGCTCGATCGACTACGCCGACTACCCGCAGCTGCTCGACGACAACAACTTCGCCGTCGATTTCTCGATCTGTCCGGAACAGGAGGTCACCGACTACCTGAAGCGGCTGATCGCCTTCCCGGAAGCGCTGCAGGTGATCGAGTTCGGCAAGGGCCGGGTGAGCATGGTGGCGGTTCGCGCGGTCGGCGGCGGGCCGCTGGTCGGGCGCCAGATCAAGGCGCTGCGCGAGCACCTGCCCGACATCGACGCCCGCATCGCCGCCATCTACCGGCGTGACACCGCCATCATCCCCGATGGCGACACGGTGATCGAGCCGGGCGACGAGGTGTTCTGCGTTGCCGCGACCGAGCACATCCGCGCCGTCACCGCCGAGCTGCGCCGGCTGGACAAGCCGATGCGCCGCATCATGATCGCCGGCGGCGGCAACATCGGTTACCGCCTCGCTTCGTCGCTGGAGAACCGCTACGAACTGAAGCTGATCGAGCACTCGCGCACGCGCGCCGAATTCCTGTCCGGCAGCCTGCACAAGACACTGGTGCTGGCCGGCGACACCACCGACGAGATGCTGCTCGAGGCGGAGAATGTCGACGACATGGATCTGTACCTGGCGCTGACCAACGACGACGAAAACAACATCATGTCGTCGCTGATGGCCAAGCGCATGGGCGCGCGCCGCGTGGTGGCGCTGATCAACCGCCGCGCCTACGTCGACCTGGTGCAGGCGGGCGCCATCGACATCGCCATCTCGCCGGCACAGGTGTCGATCGGCTCGCTGCTGGCGCACGTGCGCCGCGGCGACGTGGTGGCGGTGCACAGCCTGCGCCGCGGTGCGGCCGAAGCGCTCGAACTGGTGGTGCACGGCGACCGCAAGACGTCCAAGGTGGTCGGTCGGCGCGTCGATGAGATCAAGCTGCCCGAGGGCGCGATGATCGGCGCCATCGTGCGTCACTCGGAAAAACCGATCAGGGTCGAGGTGACCGATCTGGCCGTGCGCGAGACGCACGAGCAGGTGATCATGCCGCACCACGACACGGTGATCGAGCCGGAGGACCACGTGATCGTGTTCTGCTCGACCAAGCGTGTGGTGGCACGGGTCGAGGGGCTGTTCCAGGTCGGATTCGGGTTTCTCTGATGCTGGCCGTACTGAATGTGCTGGGCCGCCTGCTGGCGGTGTTCAGCCTGACCTACCTGGCGCCGATCGCCTGCTCGCTGGTGTTCCACGACGGCATGCTGTGGCATTTCATCGACAGCATGGCAATCAGCGCGGCCGGCGGCGTACTGCTCTACATGGCGACGCGACGCCACTACCGCGAGCTGAAGCCGCGCGACGGCTTCCTGCTGGTTACGCTGTCCTGGGTGCTGATGTCGGCCATCGCCGCGGTGCCGCTCATGCTGTCCTACGACACGATGAGCTTTACCGACGCGTTCTTCGAAACGATGTCCGGCCTGACCACGACCGGTGCCACGGTCATGACCGGGCTGGACCATGCGCCGCAGTCGATCAATCTGTGGCGCCACCTGCTGAACTGGATAGGCGGCATGGGCATCATCGTGTTCGCTGTCGCCATCCTGCCGCTGCTCGGCGTCGGCGGCATGCAGCTGTACAAGGCGGAAACGCCGGGGCCGATGAAGGACAGCAAGCTCACCGCGCGCATCACCGATACCGCCAAGGCACTCTACCTCGTCTATGTCGGCATGACCGCCGTGTGCCTGCTGTCGCTGCGTCTGGCTGGCATGGACTGGTTCGACGCCGTCTGCCATTCCTTCTCGGCGATGGGTCTGGGCGGCTTCTCGACACGAGACGCCAGTGTCGGGGCCTTCGATTCGGTCCTGATCGAGTTGGTGCTGAGCTTCTTCATGCTGCTGGCCGGCATCAATTTCGCCACCCACTTCCTGGCCGTCCGGCGGCTGTCCATCGGTCCCTATGTGCGCGACGCCGAAGCACGCGCCTACCTCACCATCATGCTGCTCGCCTTTGCCGGGCTCACGATCTTCCTGCTCGCCGAGGGCGTGTACGACGACGTGGGCACCTCGGCACGCATGGTCCTGTTCAATCTGGTGTCGCTGGGCACCGGCAGCGGCTATGCCAGCACCGATTTCGCGCAGTGGCCGATCTTCGCGCCACTGCTCATGCTTTTTCTGGGCGGTCTCATTCCCTGTGCCGGCTCCACCGGCGGCGGCATCAAGATGGTGCGTACGCTGGTGCTGTTCGGTCAGAGCCAGCGCGAAATCCTGAAACTGATCCACCCGGCGGCGGTACGCCCGCTGATGATCGGTCGCACCGCCGTGTCCGAGCACGTCGCCCAGTCCGTGCTGGGATTCATCTTCCTGTACTTCATGAGCGCCGCGCTGATGGTGTTCGCGCTGCTGCTGACCGGTCTGGATTTCATCACCGCCTTCACCGCCGTGATCGCCTGCATCAACAACATCGGCCCTGGCCTTGGCGAGGTCGGACCGGCCGGCAATTACCAGGGGCTGACCGGCCTGCAGACCTGGATCTGCAGCTTTGCCATGCTGCTCGGCCGGCTGGAGGTGTTCGCCGTGCTGGTCATCTTCACCCCCGGTTTCTGGCGCAAATAGGTCCGATCGTCGCCTGCCCGGGCAGGCAGGCGGGCGCATCGGCTATCCTTGCGCCCTGCACTTCAAGGATTTCCCATGTCCGCACTCCGCAACGACACCTTCCTGCGCGCGCTGCTGCGCCAGCCCACCGACTACACGCCGATCTGGCTGATGCGCCAAGCCGGCCGCTACCTGCCCGAGTACTGCGCGACCCGCCGTCGCGCCGGCAGCTTCCTGCAGCTGTGCAAGTCGCCGGCCATGGCCTGCGAAGTGACGCTGCAACCGCTGGAGCGCTTTCCGCTCGACGCCGCCATCCTGTTTTCCGACATCCTGACGGTGCCGGACGCGATGGGTCTGGGGCTGTATTTCGCCGAGGGCGAAGGCCCGAAATTCGAGCGCCCGCTGCGTTCGGAAGACGCGATCCGCGCGCTGGCTGCGCCCGACCCGACCGCCGAACTGGGCTACGTCATTGATGCGGTGAGTGAAATCCGCCGCGCGCTGGACGGTCGGGTGCCGCTGATCGGCTTCTCCGGCAGCCCGTGGACGCTGGCCTGCTACATGGTCGAAGGCGGCGCCTCGGACGACTACCGGCACCTGAAGACGCTGATGCTCGACCGCCCGGAACTGCTGCACCACATGCTGTCGGTGACCTCGAAAGCGGTGACCGTCTACCTGAATGCGCAGATCGAAGCCGGTGCGCAGGCGGTGATGATTTTCGACTCCTGGGGCGGCGCGCTGTCGGCGCACGGCTATCGCGAATTCTCGCTGGCCTACATGCAGCGCATCATCGCCGGCCTGAAGCGGGAAAAGGACGGCCAGCGCGTGCCGGTCATCATGTTCACCAAGGGCGGCGGTCAGTGGCTGGAGGCGCAGGCCGAAGCCGGTGCCGACGCGCTGGGCCTGGACTGGACCACCGATATCGGACTGGCCCGCCAGCGGGTCGGCGACAAGGTGGCGCTGCAGGGCAACTTCGACCCGACCGCCCTGTTCGCACACCCGGAGGGCATCCGTCGCGAGGCGCGACGGATTCTCGACAGTTACGGCAATCATCCGGGCCACGTGTTCAACCTCGGTCACGGCATTTCGCAGCACACGCCGCCGGAGCACGTCGCCGCGCTGGTGGAGGAAGTTCACCGCCACAGCCGCGCTCTGCGGGCAGGCTGAACCGGGCAGCCGGCACGTTCCGCCGGCTTTTTCCGCACAGTTCGGCCACCGCAAGGGGTTGACTTATGCACAGTCGGCCGCTCAGGCCGACTACAAGCCGAAGGGCCGGTCCACTACAAGAGCCCTCCGCGCAAGTCACTGATAAGCAAGGAAGTATTTTTTTCTTGACGCCTGGCGGAAAATTTGGTGGCCGTTGATGTCAGGTTCGTGACGGACGGACACGAAGTTTCCCACAAAGTTATCCACAGCTTTTGTGGCACTCAAAACCTTGCCGGATGAGTGCGTTGCGGACACAAGCACCCAGTCTTGTTGAACGACATGCCGCAAGTCACTGAATCCATTAAAAGCCCGCATCAGCGCTTGGAAAGCACCGCAGCAATTCTGCCGTCGCATCTGTTGCAGGTCGCGCTTTCGCGACCGATTCCCACGCTGTTCGACTATGACGCCTCGGCCTTTCCCGATGCCGAACCGGGACAGCGTGTGCGCGTGCCCTTCGGCCGCAGCGAACTGTGGGGCATCGCCTGGGGCTGGCGCGAAGCGGGCGAGGTCGACGCTGCGCGCATCAAGCCGCTGCTCGACATCGACCGCGGCAGCCCGCCGCTGCCGGCCAGCTGGCGGGCGCTGGTCGAGTTCGTCGCCCACTACTACCAGCAACCGATAGGCGAAGTGGCGGCGATGGCGGCACCGCCGGCCATCAGCGCGACCCGTGCCGAGCGGGCCAACCGGCGTTTCCGTGCCACCCCGGCCGGCACCGCCGCGCTCGACACGCTGCCGACGCGCGACGTCCGCCGCAAGCTGCTCGCCGCGCTGACCGAGGCCGGCGACCTGAACGAGGCGGAACTGCGCGCTCTGTCATCGCGCGCCGCCGTGGCCCTCGAACGCCTGCTGGCCGACGGGCTGATCGAGCCGGCCCTGCCGCAGGCGCCAGCCGAGGCCGCACATGTACTGAGCGCCGACCAGGCGGCGGCGCTGGCCGCCCTGCAATCGACCGCCGGCTACGCCGCCAGCCTGCTGCACGGCGTGACCGGCAGCGGCAAGACCGAGGTCTATCTGCGACTGATCGAGGATCAGATCGCCGCCGGCCGGCAGTGCCTGCTGCTGGTGCCGGAAATCGCGCTGACGCCGCAGTTGCAGGCGCGCGTCGCCGCCCGCTTCCCGCGCGCCTGCCTGCACGTGATGCACAGCGAAATGAGCGACGGCGCCCGCGCGATGGCCTGGGCGGCGGCGCAGTCGGGTGAGGCTGACATCCTGCTCGGCACCCGGCTGGCCGTGTTCGCGCCGCTGCCGCGACTGGGCTGCATCGTGCTCGACGAAGAACACGATCCGTCGTTCCGCCAGACCGAGGGCGTGCGCTATTCGGCGCGCGATGTCGCCATCTGGCGCGCCCGCAACGAAGACGTCCCCATCGTGCTGGGCAGCGCCACGCCGTCGCTGGAGACGCTGCGTCACGCGATCGACGGCCGCTACCGCTGGCTCAGACTGACCACGCGCGCCGGCAGCGCCCGCCTGCCCGAGGTGCATCTGGTCGACACGCGGGTTTTCCGCGCCACCGACGGCTTGAGCCAGCCCATGCTGCGGGCCATCGAAAGCCGGCTGGGGCGTGGCGAACAGACACTGCTGTTCATCAACCGCCGCGGCTACGCACCGGTGCTGAGCTGCCCGGCCTGCGGCTGGGCCGCCGGCTGCACCCAGTGCACCGCCAACCTGGTGCTGCACGCCGCCGACCGCCGGCTACGCTGCCACCACTGCGGCGCCGAAGGCCCGGTGCCGCACGCCTGCCCGAAATGCGGCAACCAGGACATCCAGGGCTATGGCCGCGGCACCCAGCGGCTGGAGGAAACGCTGGCCAGCCGCTTCCCGACCGCACGCCTGCTGCGCATAGACCGCGACAACGTACGCGGCCGCGAGCACTGGCAGGAACAGCTGGACCTGATCCGCCGCGGCGAGGTCGATCTGGTGGTCGGCACCCAGTTGCTGGCCAAGGGCCACGACTTTCCCGGCATCACGCTGGTCGGCGTGATCGGCGCCGACGCCTCGCTGCACGCCGCCGATTTCCGCGCGCAGGAGCGGCTGTTCGCCCAGCTGATGCAGGTCGGTGGTCGGGCCGGTCGGGCCGACACCGCCGGCGAGGTGCTTATCCAGACCGCGCAGCCCGAACACCCCTTGTTCGCCGCACTGAAGGCCCACGATTTCGACGGCTTCGCGCGCAGCCAGCTGACGGAACGCGCCGCGCTTGGCCTGCCGCCGCACGGCTTCCAGCTCATGCTGAGCGCCGACGCGCCGGAACTGCAGGCCGCACTCGACTTTCTCGAAGCGGCGCGCCGCGCCGCGCTGGCGCTGGCTGTCGATGGCGTGCAGATCTACGACGTCGTACCGATGCGCATGGTGCGCCGCGCCAACCGCGAACGCGCCCAGCTCGTGGTCGAATCGCGCAGCCGTCCGGCCCTGCGTACGCTGCTGCTGCCCTGGGTCGCCAACCTCTACCGCCTGCGCGTCGCCCGCGGCCTGCGCTGGCACGTCGATGTGGATCCGGTCGAGGTGTGAACACGCTTGCTGCGGCGGCCGTTCTCGGTTCTCATCCGCGCTCCGCCCCTGTCGAACACCCATGAGAGCCGACCAGACCCTCGTTGCCCGCAGCCTCGCCCGTTCCCGCACCGTTGCCCAGGCGCTCATCGCGGCCGGTCGGGTTCGCGTCGCTGTCGGTGCCGGCTGGACGGTAGTGACCAAGCCGGCCCAGGATATCCCTGACGGTGCCGAAGTGCAGGTCGAGGTGTCGGACGATGACCGCTATGTGTCGCGTGGCGGGCTGAAGCTGGCCGGCGCACTGGACCGGGCCGGTCTGGACGTCGCCGGCCTGACCTGCCTCGACGTCGGCCAGAGCACAGGCGGCTTCACCGACTGCCTGATCCAGCGCGGTGCCGCACGCGTGGTCGGGGTCGAGGTCGGTCACGGTCAGCTCAACCCGCGGCTGCGCGGCGATCCGCGCATCGTCTGCATCGAACACCTGAATGCGCGCACGCTGGACGCCGCCACGCTGGGTATACATATGGCGGCCGGTGGCTTCGACCTGCTGGTGTGCGACGCCAGCTTCATTTCGCTGACGCTGCTGCTGCCGCAGTGGCCAGCGCTGCTGGCGCCCGGCGGACGCGTGCTCACGCTGGTGAAGCCGCAGTTCGAACTGGGCCCGGATGCACTGGGGAAAGGCGGCATCGTGCGCGATGCGGCACAATACCCGGCCCTGGAGGTGCGCATGCGGACGTTTGCCGAAGCAAACGGACTCAGCGCACTGGATTACTTCGACAGCCCGATCAAGGGCGGCGACGGCAACCGCGAATTCTTCCTGTACGCGGCCCGGCGCGACGCGACCGACCACCATGACTGACAACCCCACGCGCATCTGCAGCGTCGAATTCTTCCCGCCGGCCACCGAAGAGGGTGCGGAAAAGCTGCGCGCCACGCGCCGTCAGCTGCGCCAGCTCAACCCGTCCTTCTTCTCGGTCACCTACGGCGCCGGCGGCACCACGCGCGACCGCACGCTCGACACCGTGCTCGAAATGAAGGCCGAAGGCCTGAACGCGGCGCCGCATCTGTCGTGCATCGGTTCGACCCGCGACAACCTGCGGCAGACGCTGGAGCGCTACAAGGAAGAAGGCATCCACCACATGGTGGCGCTGCGCGGCGACCTGCCGTCCGGCGTGGTCGATCCGGGCGATTTCCGTTACGCCAACGAACTGGTCGAGTTCGTGCGCGCCGAAACCGGCGACTGGTTCCACATCGAAGTGGCCGCCTACCCGGAAGTGCATCCGCAGGCGCGCAGCGCGGCCAAGGACCTGCAGAACTTCGTACGCAAGATGAAGGCGGGTGCCGACTCGGCCATCACCCAGTACTTCTACAACACCGACGCCTACTTCGCCTTCGTCGATGACGCGCGCGCGATGGGCGTCGAGGCGCCGATCTACCCGGGCATCATGCCGATCGCCAACTTCTCGAAGATCGCGCGCTTCTCGGAAGCCTGCGGAGCCGAAATCCCGCGCTGGATGCAGCGCAAGTTCGAAGGCTTCGGCGACGACGCCGCATCGGTCAGGGCCTACGGCCTGGACGTCGTGACTACGCTGTGCGAACGGCTGCTGGCCGGCGGCGCACCGGGCTTGCATTTCTACACGCTGAACCAGGCGGGGCTCACCTCGACCATCTGGCAGCGGCTCGGCCTGTAATTTCACCCGCGACCCTTCCCGGAGAACGGCATGCGCATCTTTTCCGTCCTCGCACTGCTGCTGGCACTGTTCGGTGGCTACACCTGGCTGGTGCTGAACTGGAGCTATTCCACCGGCGAACGTGCCGGCTACGTACAGAAATTCAGCAGCAAGGGCTGGTTCTGCAAGACCTGGGAAGGCGAACTGGCGATGGTCACCATGCCCGGCACGCTGACCGAGAAGTTCGAGTTCTCGGTGCGTGACGAGAAAGTGGCGCAGAAGCTGAACGAAAGCATGGGCCAGCGCGTGTCGCTGCATTACGCGCAGCACATCGGCGTGCCCACCTCCTGCTTCGGCGAGACGCAGTACTACGTCAGCGACGTGCGCGTGGTGGAGATGCCGGACGCCGAGCGCCGCGCCTTCGAAGCACTGCCGGCCGTACCGGCCACCGCGCCGCCAGCGGCCGCCCCCGCCCAGTGAGCCGTTCGCCGCGCAGCCTGGCCTTCCTGCTGGCGGGCCTGTCCGCCATCGGTCCGTTCGCGATCGACACTTACCTGCCGGCTTTTCCGGCGATCGGTGCCGATCTGGGCGCGACCAAGCTCGAAGTGCAGCAGTCGCTCACCATCTACCTCGGCTTCTTCGCGCTGATGACGCTGTGGCATGGCGCCGTCGCCGACGCGCTGGGCCGGCGACGCGTCGTGCTGTGGTCGCTGGTCATGTTCTTCCTGACCTCGGTCGGCTGCGCGCTGGCCACGCAGATCGAGCACCTGTGGATCGCCCGCGCGCTGCAGGGCATGTGCGCCGGCGCCGGCATGGTGGTCGGCCGCGCAGTCGTGCGCGACCTGTTCGAGGGCGCGCAGGCGCAGCGCCTGATGAGCACGATACAGCTGCTGTTCGCGCTGGCGCCGGCGGCTGCCCCCATCATCGGCGGCTGGGTGTTCGGCCTGTTCGGCTGGCGTGCGGTGTTCTGGTTTCTCGCCGCCTATTCGGCGCTGATGTGGCTGCTCTGCCTGCTGCGCCTGCCGGAAACGCTGGACCCGGATCACCGGCGCAGCCTGCATCCGGTCAAGCTGGCGCGCGATTACGCCCACATGTTCGCCCACCCGGCGCTGCTGGCGCTGGTGATCGCGGTGTCGATGAACTTCGCCGGTTTCTTCCTTTACGTGATGTCGGCGCCGGTGTTCCTGATGGAGCACCTGGGCGTGTCGCCCCAAGGCTTCGCCTGGCTGTTCGGCCCGACGGTGGGCGGCATGATGACCGGCTCCTGGCTGGGCCGCCGGCTGGCCGGCAAGATGGCGCCGCAACTGCAGCTCAAGATGGCGTACACCATCATGCTGGCGGCCGCCGTCGGCAACGTGATGCTGAATGTGCTCACCCCGGCCAGCCTGCCTTGGGCGGTGCTGCCGATCGCGCTGTACAACATCGGCCAGGCGCTGGCCATGCCGATACTGTCGCTGCTGGCGCTGGAGCTGTTCCCGCGCGCGCGCGGCATGGTGTCGTCGTGCCAGGGCTTCGCACAGTCGCTTACCAACGCGATGGCCGCCGGCCTGGTGGTGCCGGTACTGTGGGGCGAACCGCTGCATCTGGCCGCCGGCATGGCCGCTTTCGTCTTCGTCGGCTGGCTGGCCTGGCTGCGCTACCGGAGCATGCACGCATGAGCGACAAGCGCTACCAGGTACGCAGCCGCAGCGAACACAACTTCTGGCAGCACGAGGTGTTCGACAGCACGACCGGGCTGGCCGTGCTGGAACCGAACACCGACCTGTCCTGGTGTTTCGACGGCGCCGCGCTGCTCGAATCCGGACTGAGCATCGACGAGACGCTGGAACTGCTGGCAGTGCGTCCGGTGATCCGCCAGTGCGGCTGCTGAACCGCCGGCCCGCCATCCCTACCCATTAGGGATTACTCCCTCCTGAGAATTGCCGCTCGCCGTGGCCGCCCCGAATAATGCACAGGCCGGCGCACCGACGTGCGTCACCTATCGGGAGAGAACAATGAAAGTGGTGGTGGCCTACGACGGTTCGAAACACGCGCACAAGGCGATCGATCAGCTGCAGATCCTGAACGGTCCGCTCGATGCGGTCATCGTGTCGGTGGTACGGGGCCCCGCGCTGGGCATACGCGGTACCGCAGTGGAAGTGGACCAGGCCGAGATCGACCATGCACGCGCGGCACTCGACAAGGTCGCGGCCGAACTGGCGGCCCGCGGCGTGACGGCGCGCACCCGGCTCGCGATGGGCGAACCGGCCGACGTTCTGGTCGATATCGCGGAAGAGGAAAAGGCCGAACTGATCATCCTCGGCACGCGTGGCCTGAGTCTGGCCAAGCGCATCGTGATGGGGTCGGTCAGCAGCAACGTGCTGCACCACGCGCCGTGTGCGGTGCTGGTGGTGCGCTGAGGGAGCAAGTTACCTGCTCTCGTGTGCGCGGTCCCCTGACCGCGACCGCGGCGCCCGAAACATCGGACGTTTGCGTGAGCGGCGGTCCTGTCGCGGTCAGAAGACCGCGCCCACAGAGACCTGCTGCGGCATCGACGCCCGGTCAGACCAGATCCAGCCCGGACGTCACGTTCAGGTTGCGGTCCTGCGCTTCCTTGCTGTTCAGCTTGATCTGCAGGCGCAGGTCGTTGACCGAGTCGGCGTTGCGCAGCGCGTCCTCGTAATTGATGCGGCCGGCCTCGTAGAGGTCGAACAGCGCCTGGTCGAAGGTCTGCATGCCCAGCTCGCGCGAGCGCTTCATCACGTCCTTGATCTCGCCGACATTGCCCTTGAAGATGTGGTCGGCGATCAGCGGCGAATTCAGCATGACCTCGATCGCTGCCGCCCGGCCCTTGCCTTCCTTCAGCGGCACCAGACGCTGCGAAATCATCGCCCGCAGGTTCAGCGACAGGTCCATCAGCAGCTGTTCGCGCTTGTTTTCCGGGAAGAAGTTGATGATGCGGTCGATCGCCTGGTTGGAGCTGTTGGCGTGCAGCGTGGCCAGGCACAGGTGACCCGTTTCGGCGAACTGGATCGCGTGCTCCATCGTTTCGCGGTCGCGGATCTCGCCCATCAGGATCACGTCCGGCGCCTGCCGCAGCGTGTTCTTCAGCGCGATTTCCCAGTCCGCCGTGTCGAGCCCGATCTCGCGCTGCGTCACCACGCAGTTCTTGTGGTCGTGCACGTACTCTATCGGGTCCTCGATCGTGATGATGTGGCCGTAGCTGTTGGTGTTGCGCCAGTCGACCAGTGCGGCCAGCGAGGTCGTCTTGCCGGTGCCGGTACCACCGACGAAGATGACCAGACCGCGCTTGGTCATCGCCACGTCCTTCAGCACCGGCGGCAGGCCCAGTTCGTCCAGCGTCGGAATCTTGGCGTTGATGGTGCGCAGCACGCAGCCTATCTTGCCCTGCTGCACGAAGGCATTGACGCGGAAGCGGCCGATGCCGGCCGGCGAGATCGCGAAATTGCACTCCTTGGTCGCCTCGAATTCGGCCGCCTGCCGGTCGTTCATGATGGCGCGCGCCAGTTCGGCCGTGTGCTGCGGCGTCAGCGACTGGTTGGACTGCGGCACGATGCGGCCGTCCACCTTGATCGCCGGCGGAAAACCGGCGGTCACGAACAGGTCGGAACCGCGCTTGGTCACCATCAGGCGCAGCAGGTCGTACATGAATTTGAGGGCCTGATCTCTTTCCATCTGCGCTCTCCGCGGCGGTTGTCGTTGTCAGTGTAGCGGCAGGCGCGGCACTCAGCCGGCGAACATGTCCTTGTTTTGCGCACGGGTGCGCGCTTCGGCCGGCGAAATGACGTTGCGGCGCACCAGTTCCTGCAGGTTCTGGTCCAGCGTCTGCATGCCCAGGCTCTGACCGGTCTGGATGGCCGAATACATCTGCGCGATCTTGTTCTCGCGGATCAGGTTGCGGATGGCCGGCGAGCCGACCATGATTTCGTGCGCGGCAACCCGGCCGGTACCGTCCTTGGTCTTCAGCAGCGTCTGCGAAATGACTGCGCGCAGCGACTCCGAGAGCATGGCCCGCACCATCTCCTTTTCCTCGGCCGGGAACACGTCGACGATACGGTCGATCGTTTTCGCAGCGCTGGAGGTATGCAGCGTGCCGAACACCAGGTGACCGGTTTCGGCCGCGGTCAGCGCCAGCCGTATCGTTTCGAGATCGCGCATTTCACCGACCAGAATCACGTCCGGGTCTTCCCGCAGCGCCGAGCGCAGCGCGTTCGAGAAACTCAGTGTGTGCGGCCCGACTTCGCGCTGGTTGATCAGGCAGCGCTTGGATTCGTGCACGAACTCGATCGGGTCTTCGACGGTCAGGATGTGGCCGTACTCGTTTTCGTTGATGTAATCGACCATGGCCGCCAGCGTGGTCGACTTGCCGGAGCCGGTCGGGCCGGTCACCAGCACGATGCCGCGCGGCGTGTTGGCGATGTCCTGGAAAATCTTCGGCGCCTTGAGGTCTTCCAGCGTCAGCACCTTGGACGGAATGGTCCGGAACACCGCGCCCGCACCCCGGTTCTGCACGAAGGCGTTGACCCGGAAACGCGCCAGATTGGGCACCGCGAACGAGAAGTCGGCTTCAAGGTGCTCTTCGTACACCTTGCGCTGGGTGTCGTTCATGATGTCGTAGATCATGCCGTGCACATCCTTGTGCTCCATCGGCGGCAGATTGATCCGGCGCACGTCGCCATGCACGCGGATCATCGGCGGCAGACCGGCCGAGAGGTGCAGGTCGGACGCCTTGTTCTTGACGGAAAACGCGAGCAGTTCGGTGATGTCCATGACGGGCCTCGGGCAATGAATGGGGTGTTGTGCCGAATATAATTCGAAGAAATTCAGGGCATTATGATGAGCATTTCAGACAACCTGCAAGCAATTCGCCACCGTATCGCCGACGCCGCCCGCGCCTGCGGCCGCGACCCCGCAGACATTCTTCTGCTGGCGGTGAGCAAGACCAAGCCGGATGCGGACATCATCGCCGCGCATGCCGCCGGTCAGACCGCCTTCGGCGAGAACTACGTGCAGGAAGGCTGCGACAAGGCGCAGCGCCTCGAAGAAGCCGGCCTCGCGCTCGACTGGCATTTCATCGGACCGCTGCAGAGCAACAAGACGCGTCAGGTCGCGACCTGGTTCGACTGGGTGCATTCGGTGGACCGCGAGAAGATCGCCGCGCGGCTGTCCGAACAGCGCGACCCGCATCGGCCGCCGCTGAACCTGTGCATACAGGTCAATGTGAGCGGCGAGACCTCGAAGAGCGGTGTTGCTCCGGACGAGGTCGCGGCGCTGGCCGACGCCATCGCGGCACTGCCGCGACTCGCACTGCGCGGCCTGATGGCCATTCCCGAACCGACCGATGATGTCGCCCTCCAGCGTCGCCGTTTTGCGCATTTACGGCAGTTGAAGGACGATCTGAACGCGCGCGGACACCGTCTCGACACACTTTCGATGGGCATGTCACAGGATCTCGAAGCGGCGATCGCCGAAGGTGCCACCATCGTGCGCGTCGGCACGGCGCTGTTCGGGGCAAGGAGCTGATCGACGAAAGTTGCGGACATGGAAGTCGCGACCGCTAACATCCGCCTTAGCGGTGCCCGCCGGCACCGCCCTTCCCGGTTCGAACCGCCCCACCCGGATGTCTGCCGATGATTCACGTTTACACGCTGCAGGACGGCCGACTCACCCGCGCCGCCGAAGCGCTGCACGACGCGGTGCCCGACCAGGACATCGTCTGGATAGACGCGCTCGATCTCGACGGCGACGAGGAGCGATGGCTGCAACGTCGCTTCCGCATCGACGTCGAGGCGCCCGATGACGACGCCGACATCGAGGCCAGCGCGCGAGTGTTCGTCGACGCACAGGGCAATCTGAACCTGCGCGCCGATTTCCTGATCGGGCGCGGTCACGAGTACGTGACCGAGGCGCTGCGCTTCGTGATCGGCCCGCACATGCTGATCAGCCTGCACGACGACGAACTGCCCATCATGCGCCTGCTGCGCATGCGCAACCGCGCGCAGCCGGGCAAGCTTGCGCAGCCGACCGACATCCTGATCGAACTGTTCGCGCTGGACGTCGAACAGTCCGCCGATGCACTGGAACACATCTACACCGAACTGGAATCGGTCAGCGCCCGCGTGCTCGGCGAGCAGCGCGGCTCGGACGACGCAGCGGCCGACAGCATCACCCGCATCGCCCGCAACGAGGACCTGAACGGCACCATACGGCGCAACCTGATGGACACGCGACGCGCCCTGTCGTGGCTGATGCGCGAGCACCGGCTGGGCAAGGCGCAGACCGACAAGGTGAAGCAGATCCTGCGCGACATCGAATCGCTGGACGGCCACACCGCCTTCATTTTCGACAAGATCAACTTCCTGATGGACGCCATCATCGGCTTCATCAACCTGAACCAAAGCAAGGTGGTGAAGATCTTCTCGGTCGCGTCGGTCGCCATGCTGCCGCCGACGCTGATCGCCAGCGTCTATGGCATGAACTTCGCGCACATGCCCGAACTGGGCTGGCGCTGGGGTTACCCGTTCTCGCTCGGCCTGATGGCGCTGAGCGTGGCCTTGCCGTTCTGGTACTTCCGCCGCAAGGGCTGGCTGAAATAGCGGCGGGCCAGGAAACGAACGCACCCGCCCGGCAAAGTTAAACTGTCGGACCGCACAGCCACCTCTCCTCTTCCGTGCCTATCCACGACTACCTGATCCACCCGACCATTTCCCCGATCGCCTTCAAGATCGGCCCGCTGGCCGTGCGCTGGTACGGGCTCATGTATCTGGTCGCCTTCGTCGCCTTCATGCTGCTCGGCCGCGTGCATGCGAAGCGGCTGGCCGCGGCCGGTGCGCCATCGCTGGACGCGAAGCAGATCGACGACCTGCTGTTCTACGGCGTGCTGGGCGTGGTGCTGGGCGGGCGGCTGGGCTATGTGCTGTTCTACAAGCCGGCCTACTACCTCGAACACTGGACTGAAATCCCGGCCATCTGGTCGGGCGGCATGAGCTTTCACGGCGGCTTTCTCGGCGTGCTGGTGGCCGTCGCGCTGTTCGCGCGGCGCGCCGACTGGCGCTTCTTCCAGCTCACCGACTTCATCGCGCCGCTGGTGCCGCTGGGCCTGGCGGCCGGACGCATCGGCAACTTCCTGAACGCCGAACTGGTCGGGCGCGTCACCGACGTGCCGTGGGCGATGATCTTCCCGACCGTGGACATGCTGCCGCGCCACCCGTCGCAGCTCTACCAGTTCGCCGGCGAAGGGCTGGGGCTGTTCGTGCTGCTGTGGTGGTTCTCGCGCCGTCCGCGACCGATGGCTGCGGTCAGCGCGATGTTCCTGATCGGCTATGGCGGCTTCCGCTTCCTCGCAGAGTTCGGCCGCGAACCGGATGACTTTCTCGGCCTGCTGGCGGGCGGACTGTCGATGGGCCAGTGGCTGAGCCTGCCGATGATCATCGCCGGCATCGCGATGATGATCGGGTCCTACCGACGCAACACAGGAGTGAACACATGAGCCGTCCCTTCCGCATCCTCGGCCTGCAGCAGATTGCCATCGGCGGCCCCGACCGCACGAGGCTGCGCCGCCTGTGGGTGGACCTGTTCGGCCTCGGTCTCGAAGGTGACTTCACCTCGGAACGCGAGAACGTGGTCGAAGACATCGCAGTGCTGGGCAGCGGCCCGCACCGGGTCGAGGTCGACCTGATGCAGCCGCTCGATCCTTCGAAAAAGCCGCGCGTGGACGAGCCGCCGCTGAACCATATCGGCCTGTGGGTGGACGACCTGCCGACCGCGGTCGAATGGCTCACCGCGCAGGGCATGCGCTTCACGCCGGGCGGCATCCGTCGCGGCGCCGCCGGTCACGACATCGTGTTCATCCACCCCAAGGGCAACGAGGATTTCCCGCTGTGCGGCGAGGGTGTGCTGATCGAACTGGTGCAGGCGCCGCCGGAGGTGATTGCGGCGCTGGGGTGATCGACGCACGCCGTCCGCAGCGGTGTGCGTCGCGGCGGCCGCAGCCGGCCCTTACTCCAGCAGCGCGTTAACCGCCTCGATTTCCGGCTCGGCCAGCTGGCCGGCGGCGGCTTTCAGGCGGAGCTGGGCGAGCAGCGTGTCATAGCGCGCCTTGGCGAGGTCACGACGGGTGACGTAGAGCTGCTGCTGCGCGTTCAGCACGTCGATGTTGATGCGCACGCCGACCTCGTAGCCGAGCTTGTTGGCATCGAGCGAGGACTGTGACGACACCTGCGCGGCGCGCAGTGCGGCGGTCTGAGCGATGCCGTTGGCCACGCCCAGCCAGGCCTGACGCGCCTGCTGCGCGGCGTTGCGCCGTGCGAAATCGACTTCGGCGCGGGCGCGGTCGAGCAGGTGGGCCGATTCGCGCACGCGCGACTCCTGCCCCAGGCCCTGGAACAGCGGCACCGACACCTGCACGCCGACCGTACCGGTCGTCGTTTCGTTGTTCAGCGGCGCACCGGCGAAAGTGATGACGGTCTTGTTCTGACCGTAGGTCGCGACCAGATCGACCGTCGGGTAGTGGCCCGCGCGCTGACGTTCGATTTCGCGGTTGGCGATTTCCTGGTTCGCCAGCTGCGCCAGCACCGTCAGGCTCTCGGTCTGCGCGCGATCGACCCAGTCCTCCATGCGCGCCGGCTCCGGCAGCGTGAAGGCGACTTCGCTGCGCAGACCGCGCAGCGCCTCCGGCGCGCGGCCGGTGATCACCGCCAGCGCATGCCGCTTCACCTCGATGTCGCTGCGCGCGGCGATTTCCTGCGCGGTGGCGAGATCGAAGCGCGACTGCGCCTCGTGCACGTCGGTAATGGTGACAGTGCCGACCTCGAAGCTCTTGCGCGCCAGTTCGAGCTGCTCCGCGGCGGCCGTCTTCTGCGCGATGATGGAGGTGAGCACGTCCTGCGCATAGAGCAGATCGAAATAGGCCTGCGCCGCGCGCAGCAGTGTGTCCTGCCGCGCCTGCGCAAGCTGGGCGTCAGCCGCCGCGACCTGCAGCTTGCCCTGCTCGAACTGCACCCAGTTGTCCCAGCGGAACAGCGGCTGGGTCAGCTGGAAACCGAAGTTGTGCGAGTTGTACTGCGTGCTGCGATCGACCGGCTTGCTGATCTCGACGTCGTTCCACTGCGTCGTACCGTTCAGCGTCAGGCTGGGCAGCAGCCCGGCGCGCGCCTGTGGCAGCTTTTCCGAAGTCGCCTCGCGCTGCGCACGCGCCGACTGGAACTGGGCGTCGTTGGCCAGCGCCGCTCGCGCAACAGCCAACAGGTCTTCAGCCGCCAGCGTGCCGGTCGATGCCAGCAGGCCGGCAATCAGCGCAGCCGTCCGCGAAAGGCGCATTGCTCAGTACCGTGCCATCGAGCTGTCGACCTGCAGCGCCCAGGCGTCCACGCCGCCGCTGAGGTTGAACACGTTCGAGAAGCCATTGCGTTCGAGGAAGATGGCGACCTGCATCGAACGGCCGCCGTGGTGACAGACGCACACCAGCGGCCGCTCCGGGTCGAGTTCCTGCAGCTGCGCCGGCACCGTGTTCATCGGCATCAGCTGGCTGCCCTCGATGCGGCAGATGGCCCACTCGTGCTTCTCGCGCACGTCGAGGAGCTGCGGTTTGGGACGGCTTTCATCGGCCAGCCAGGCGGCGAGGTCGGTCACGCTCAGTTGCTGCATCGCGCCCGCCTCAGAACACGAAGCGCTGCGCGCCGCGCGCGTTGCGCAGCGTCGGCACCACCGTTTCGAACAGCACTTCCTGCGACTGCGTGCCGTCGGCGTTCAGCCTGACCAGCACACAGTTCATCAGCGGCTCTTCGCCGATGAAGGCGATCAGGCGACCACCCGGACGCAGCTGGGCCACCAGCTCCTGCGGCAGCACCGGCAGGCCGCCGGACACCACGATCACGTCGTAGGGGGCGTGCGTGGCCCAGCCCTGGGCGGCGTCGCCGACTTCGACGCGCACGTTCAACGCGCCGGCAGCGGTCAGATTCTCGCGGGCACGCTCGGCCAGTGCCGGTTCGATCTCGACCGTCGTCACCTGGCTGGCACGGGCGCCCAGCAGGGCCGCCATGTAACCGGAGCCGGTACCGATCTCGAGCACCGTATCGGTGCTTTTCAGCTTCAGTTCCTGCAGCACGCGCGCCTCGATCTTCGGCTCCAGCATCGCCGCGCCGTGGCCCAGCGGAATCGCGGTGTCGGCGAAGGCGAGCTGGCGCAGCGGCGCCGGGACGAAGGTTTCGCGCTTGACGACGAACAGCAGGTCGAGGATGTCCTGGTCCAGCACGTCCCACGGCCGGATCTGCTGTTCCACCATATTGAAGCGCGCCTGTTCGATATCCATTTTTCGGTCCCCTGAAAGAAGCGGCGATTGTACCGTGATGCAGTGCGTCAGAAACTTGAGCGAAGTCGGGTGCGTGCAGTGCGCGGGCGCATGCAGGCGATGTAGAGGGCGGGCATCACGAACAGCGTGAGCACGGTGGCGACACCGAGCCCCCAGACGATGGCGCCCGCCACCGGCCCCCACAGCAGCGAATAGCCGCCGATGCCGGCGGCCAGCGAGAACAGTCCGCCGACGGTGGTGCTGGTGGTGATGATGATGGGCACGACACGGCGGCGGGCGGCGTAGATCGCCGCGTGCAGCACGCTCATGCCGGCCAGGCGGCGTTCGTTGGCAGCGTCGATCAGCACGATGGCCGAATTGACGACGATGCCGGTCAGCGCGATCACGCCGTACAGCGTGTACAGCGACAGCGGCGAACCGCTGACCAGCAGGCCAACGGCGACGCCGGTGAAGGCCAGCGGCACGGTGGCCAGAATCATCAGCGGCTGCCAGTAGCTGCGGAACTGCGCCGCGAGAATCAGGTAGATGAGTCCGACGCCGAGCAGGAACAGCACCTTCATCGCCTGCAGGCTTTCCTCGACGTCTTCCAGTTCGCCGGAGAAGTCGAGGTCGGTGCGCGGAAAACGCGTGCGCGCCTCTTCCCACGCCGTCTTCAGCGCGTCGGTCACCTGCAGCGCGTTCAGCTTGTCCTTGTCGAGGTCGGCCTCCACGGTGATCGTGCGGCGCAGGTTGTAGTGCTTGATCACCCCCGGGCCGCGCGTTGTGTCGGCGGAGACCAGCGCGCGCAAGGTGGTGGCCGCACCGCCGGGCAGGGCGATCGGCGCGTCGAGCACGCGCATCACGTCGTCATCCGCGTGGCCGGCGGCGGCGACGCGCACTTCGAGCTTGGCGCCCTGATCGCGGGTGACGGCGACGATTTCACCCTCCACCTGCAGCCGCACTGCGCGCGCAACCTGGTCAGCGGTCAGGCCGGCGTCGCGCAGCGCGTCGCGGTCGAGCTGAAGCGCCAGCTGCGGCCGGCCCGGGATGTCGTCGTCGACGATGTCGCGCACGCCGTCGATGGCGCCAAGAATGCGCTTGACCTCCGCACTTGCGGCGCGCAGTTCGACCAGATCGTCGCCGCGCACCCTTACCTTGACCGGCTTCTGCACCGGCGGCCCGCCGGACAGCTGGGTGAAGCTGATGGTGCCGGCGCCGGGCAGCCCGACTACGGCTGCACGCATGCCGTCGACGATGGCGCCGACCTCGCGCCCTTCGTCCGCGCGCGGCAGCAGCGCCACCACCACCTGACCGTAGGCGTCGCCGAACAGCGCTTCGGCGTCGGTGAACTTGGCGCCGGCCAGCGCCGCCACGCGCCGCGCCTCGCCGTCCTGCAGATGGCGGCGCACCTCGCCTTCGATCTGCTGCACCCGCGCCAGCGTCGCCGACAGCGGACTGCCGGCCGGCATGTCGATGTTCACGTAGAAGATGCGCATCGGGTCGAAGGCGAAGAACTGCACGCGCACCAGACCTGTCGCCATCGCACCGACCGCGCCAGCGACCAGCGACAGCACGATCACGCACAGCACGATCCAGTGGCGTACCGCGAACGCCAGCACCTTGGCGTAGCGATGGCGCAGCACGCGGGTGAAACGGGTGCGGGTGGCCTGCAGCCGCGACGGCCGCTCGACCGTGCGGCCCATCGACAGCACGTGGGCAGGCAGCATCCAGTACGCCTCGATCAGGCTGATCGCCAGCGCCAGCGTGACGACGAAGGGGATGACGAACATGAACTTGCCTACGATGCCCGGCAGCAGCATCAGCGGCAGGAAGGCCGCCATCGTCGTCGCGACCGAAGCGAGAACCGGCGCCCAGACCTCCTGCACGCCGCCGACGACGGCGTCCAGCGTGGCCGCGCCGCGCTGCAGCCGGTAATAGATGGCCTCGACGATGACCACCGCGTCGTCGACCAGCATGCCGAGCGCGATCACCACGCCCAGCAGCACCGATATGTTCAGCGTGAAGCCGGTCGCCTGCAGGATGGCAAAGGTGCCGGCCAGCGAGAACGGGATGCCGAGGCCGACCAGCAGCGCAATGCGCGAGCCGAGGAAGATCCAGCACAGCAGGATGACCATGATCAGACCGACCAGCGCATTCGATTCCATGATGGCAATCGCCTCGCGCGTCGGCACCGTCTGGTCGTCCATCAGTTCGAGCTTGAGCCCCTGCGCCGCCAGCACCGCGTTCTTGCGCTCGACGTATTCATTGACGCGCTCGATCAGCGCCAGCGTGTTGACGCCGGGCTTCTTGGCCAGCGAGAACAGCACGCCGGGCTGACCGTCGGACGACACCTGCTGCGTCGGCCGCGCGCGGGCGCGCACCACGGTCGCCACCTCGTCCAGCTTCACCATGCTGCCCGGGCGGGCCCGCGGCGCGACGCCGACGTCGGCCAGCCAGCCGGGATCGGCGTCCTGACCGACTACGCGCACCAGCCATTCCTGCTCGCCGGCGCGCTGCCGGCCGGCGAACACGTCGCGGAACCAGGCGCCGACGCCGTCGGCGATGTCGGTCGGCAGCAGACCGCGCGCCTGTGCCGCCTGCGCCGAGTATTCGACGCGCAGTTCCGGGTCGTGCAGACCGAGCGAGAACACGCGATCGACGCCCTTCATCCGTTCCAGATCGGTCTTCATTTCACGGCCGAGCGCGCGCAGCACCTCGTCGTCGGCGCGCCCGGTGAGCAGGATCTGCGCGGTCGGAAAGCCGTTCGAACTGGTGATTTCGATGATCTGCGCTTCCTTCGCCTCGACCGGCAGCTCGGCGCGCGCCTTGTTCTGGATTTCGCGCCGCAGGTCGTTCACCCGCTTGTCGAAGGTGCTGACCGGCACTTCGTCGAAGCGCACCAGGATGCCGGCCAGACCGTCGCGCGCGGCCGACGAGATGAAGCGGATGTCGGACACGTTCTGGATCGCGTCCTCCAGAGGCTGCAGCACCCGCTTCTCGACATCCTCGGGCGAAGCGCCGGGCAGCGCCACGGTGATCTGCACCCAGTTGAAGTTGATTTCCGGGTCCTGTTCGCGCGGCAGACCGAGATAGGCCATCAGGCCGAGCAGCAGCACCACCATGAAGGTGATGTTGGCCAGCGGGTGATTGCTGATGAAGCGCGAATAGAACTGCATGCGGTCTTTCATTTCAGCGACTGTCCGTCGACCAGGCTGTTGCGGCCGTCGACCGCGATGCGCGTGTCGGCCGGCAGATCGGTCCGCGCCGGTCGGCCCTCCTGCGCGCCGTCCAGCGGCACGAAGCGGGCGCTGCCTTCGCGCACGACGAACACGCCGAGCGCCGCACCGCGCCGCACCAGCAGTTCGCCCGGCACGTGCGGCGCCGGGTCCTGCCACACCAGCCGCCCCTCGGCGCCCGACGGCGCACGCTCTCCGGTGAAGACGGCACGCACCTCGTGCGTACGGGTGGCGTCGTCGATCGCCGGCGAAACGCGGGCGATGCGCAGCGGCTGGCGGCCGGCCGGAGACACGAAGGCGAGTTCGCGTGCGGCGCGCAGCGCGTCGAGATCGCGCGGCGCCACACGCGCCGACACTTCCACCTTCCGTGCGTCGTCCAGCGTCATCAGCAGCGTGCCGACGCCGGCCAGCGAGCCGGCCGAAGCCTCGCGCGTGCGCACCACCGCGTCATAGGGCGCACGCAGCACGCATTTGTCGACATTGCGCCGCGCGAGGTCGACCGCGTTGGCGGCGACGGCCACATCGGCGCGCACCACTTCGACTTCGGTCTCGCGCTGCGTCAGCGCCTCCGGCGAAACGAAGTTCTGGTCGCGCAGGGCGCGCGTGCGACGCAACTGCGCGTCGGCCTGCGCCAGCCGTGCCTGCGCCGCCTGCAGCTGCGCCTGCGCACGCTCCAGCGCGAGCTGGTAGTCGCGCGCATCGAGGCGAACCAGCACCTGACCCTTCTTCACGCGCTCGCCCGGCTCGGCGTGCGTGGACGCCACGCGCGCGCTCAGTTCGGCGGCGAGCTGGGTGCGGTTGAGCGCCACCGCCTGCGCCGGTGCATCGCGCTGCGGATAGGTGGCAATTTCGGACAGCGGCTTGAAGCCGACGGCGGGCGGCGTCTGCGCCGACGCCGGCAGGACCGGCAGCAGCGCGGCGAAGCAGAACGCGAACAGCTTGATCATGGGAGCAGGGCCTGAATGGAGAATTCGATGCGGAAACGGATGTCGTCGGCTTCGGAAGCGCCGCAACAGGCATCGGCAATCGAACCGAAGGAATGTTTCATCAGCACGTACAGCAGCAGCGGCGCCATCACCGCGTCGACGGTGCGTGCGTCGCCGGGCGAGCGGAATTCGCCACGCGCGTGACCGTAGTCGATCGCCCGCGCGACCAGCGCGCAGCCGCGCTGCATCACTTCGCGGTGGTAGAGCTCGGCGATGTCGGGAAAATTGCGCGCTTCGGCGACCATCAGCTTGGGCAGGCCGCCGAGCGGCGTCTCGCCGATCAGCTGCCACCAGCCGGCGAGCAGCTGGCGCATCAGGTCGGGGCCGCTGCCGGCCCAGCCGGCCACCAGCGCCTCGCCCTCGGCCAGCGCCGGCACCAGGCCCTCACGCACGACCGCGGCAAACAGCGCCTGCTTGGAATCGAAATAGAGGTAGAGCGTGCCCTTGGACACGCCGGCCGCGTGCGCCACGTCCTCCAGCCGGGTGGCGGCGTAGCCGTGCTCGACGAACAGGTCGAGCGCGCAGCGTATCAGCGCCGCCGGATCGACCAGTGCGGGTCGTCCGCGGCGAGCCGCGACGCTCATCGTGAGCGCCCCGGGAAAGTGGCGGAAAGGCGTGCTGTCACGGCGTACAGGACATCCGGTTTTTAATGACTGAATGTTCAGTTAATAACTTTCCGTCGTCAAGGTGCAACATCGGCGTCGTCGACGCGTCGACCACTGTTGTTGCATGGCATCATGCGCGCCCTTGCCCGCCCACCCGGCGAGCTGGACTCAAGCCATGCGCAGGTCACCCTCCGACCGCACGGCAGGAAAGGATCCAACGATGGACACCCCGAACACCGCGGCGCTGCGCCGCACACCGTTTCATCCGCTGCACCTGGCGGCGGGCGCGAAGATGGTCGCCTTCGCCGGCTGGGACATGCCCATCCAGTACGCCCCGGGCATCCTGCAGGAACACCTCCACACGCGCGCCCACGCCGGCCTGTTCGACGTGTCCCACATGGGGCAGATCGAGGTCAGCGGCCCCGGCGCCTGCGCCTGGCTGGAATCGCTCACCACCGCCGACCTCGTCGCGCTGCCCGACGGCCGCCAGACCTATTCGCTGCTGCCCAACACCGCCGGCGGTCTGATCGATGACCTGATGATCCAGCGCATGGGCGACACCTTCCACGTGGTCTGCAACGCCTCGCGCCTCGACGACGTGCTCGCCCAGTTCGACGCTCACGCGCCGGGCAACGACTGCACCTGGCGCCTGCGCGACGACCGCGTGCTGCTCGCGCTGCAGGGCCCGGACGCCGAAGCGGTGCTGCAGCCCTACGGCGACCTGACCGGCATGCGCTTCCTCGACGTGCGCGAATTCAACGACGGCGCGCGGGTCAGCCGCAGCGGCTACACCGGCGAGGACGGCTTCGAGATTTCGCTGCCGGCCGAAACCGGTCCCGTCTTCGCCGAACGCCTGCTCGAACATCCGCATGTGCGCTGGATCGGCCTCGGCGCACGCGACACGCTGCGGCTGGAAGCCGGCATGTGCCTGTACGGCAACGACATCGACGCGACGACGACGCCGGTATCGGCGGCCATAGGCTGGGCGGTCGCGCCGGCGCGGCGGGCCGGCGGCGTGCGCGCCGGCGGCTTCCCGGGCGCGGCGGTCATCCTCGGCGAGTTCGCCGCGCCGCCGGCGCGGGTGCGCGTCGGTCTGCTGCCGGAAGGCCGCGCGCCGCAGCGCGCAGGCGCCGTGGTGGTCGACGCCGACGGCCGCCAGATCGGTGTCATCAGCAGTGGCAACCACAGCCCGACGCTGGGCCGCCCGATCGCGATGGCCTATATCGAGCGCGCCGCCAAGCTGGCCGGCACGCCGCTGTTCATCGAATCGCGCGGGCAGAAGGTGCCGGCCGCACCCTCCCCGATGCCCTTCGTGCCGAACCGCTACAGGCGCTGAATCCCGACCGCACACAGCGACGCTTCTTTTTTCTGCTGAACCTCGACTCCGGTCAGACGTCGACATGACGCGAGACCGGTACCTTCACCAAAGGACCGCCAGAAGCGGCCCGGAAAGGACTGTTGAACCATGGACAAGCGTCCCTCCCTCGAAGCGCTGGAAGACCGCGGCGACTTCATCCGCCGTCACATCGGACCCGACGAACGCGACCTCGCCGTCATGCTGGCCGCGCTCGACGTCGCCAGTCTGGACGAACTGATCGCCCAGACCATACCCGCCGACATCCAGCTCGACGCGCCGCTTAACCTGCCGGCGCCGCGCTCCGAGCGCGTGGTCGACGACGCGCTGCGCCGCATGTTCGCGCGCAACGAACTGCACACCAGCCTGATCGGCATGGGCTATTACGACACCATCACGCCCAATGTCATCAAGCGCAACGTGCTCGAGAACCCGGGCTGGTACACCGCCTACACGCCCTACCAGGCGGAGATTTCGCAGGGACGACTGGAAGCGCTGCTGAATTTCCAGCAGATGGTGATCGACCTGACCGGTCTGCCGGTGGCCAACGCCTCGCTGCTCGACGAAGCCACCGCCGCCGCCGAGGCGATGACGATGGCGCACCGCATTTCCAAGGTGAAGTCGCCGCGCTTCATCGTCGACGCCGACACCCACCCGCAGACGCTGGCGGTGGTGCGTACGCGCGCCGAGCCGCTGGGCATCGAGGTGGTGCAATGCGATCCGTGGGCCGGCATCGACGGCGAGTACTTCGGCGTGCTGCTGAGCTATCCGGGTTCCAGCGGCCGCCTGCGTGACCCGTCGCCGGTGCTGGCCGCGGCGCGTGCTGCCGGCGCACTGTCGGCGGTCGCGGCCGATCCGCTGGCGCTGGTGTTACTGAAGGAACCGGGCGCCGAAGGCATGGGCGCCGACATTGTGTTCGGCAGCGCCCAGCGCTTCGGCGTACCGATGGGTTACGGCGGCCCGCACGCCGCCTTCTTCGCCTGCCGCGACGAACACAAGCGGCAGATGCCGGGCCGCATCATCGGCGTATCGACCGACGCCAACGGCCGGCCCGCGCTGCGCATGGCGCTGCAGACGCGCGAACAGCACATCCGCCGCGAGAAGGCGAACAGCAATATCTGCACGGCGCAGGTACTGCTCGCGGTCATCGCGTCGTTCTACGCGGTCTATCACGGCCCCAAGGGCCTGCGCACGATTGCCGAGCGGGTGCACCGGATGGCCGTGCTGTTTGCGCAGGGCCTGCGCGAGCTGGGCTTCGACGTCGTGCATGAGCGCTACTTCGACACCGTGCAGGTGCGCGTGCCGGGCATCGCCCGCCGCATCGCCGCGCGGGCGCGCGAAGCCGGCTTCAACCTGCACGTGATCGACGCCGACCACCTGTCGGCGGCCTTCGACGAAACCTCTCGCCGCAGCGAACTGAAGCGCCTGCTCGCCACCTTCGCCACGCGCGCCGACAGCGTGCTCGACCTGGCGGAGATGGACGGCCGCGTCGCCGACTGCATCCCGGCGGAGCTGCGCCGCGAATCGGCCATCCTGACGCACCCGGTATTCCAGCGCTATCACTCGGAAACCGAAATGATGCGCTACATGCGCCGGCTGGCCGCGCGCGACATCGCGCTCGACCGGGCGATGATTCCGCTCGGCTCGTGCACGATGAAGTTGAATTCCACCACCGAAATGACGCCGGTCACCTACCGGCTGTTCGCCGCGCTCCACCCCTTCGTGCCGCTGGAGCAGGCGCAGGGCTACCAGCAGCTGTTCGAGGAACTGGAAGAGCGGCTGTGCGAGATCACCGGCTTCGCCGCGATGTCCTTCCAGCCGAATGCCGGCTCGCAGGGCGAATACGCCGGCCTGCTGGTGATACGCAAGTACCACCAGACACGTGGCCAGGGTCACCGCAATGTATGCCTGATCCCGGCGTCGGCGCACGGCACCAACCCGGCGAGCGCAGTGCTGGCCGGCATGGAGGTGGTCGTCGTCGCCTGCGACACGCTGGGCAATGTCGACTTCGCCGACCTGAAGGCCAAGGCAGAACAGCATGCCGACCGGCTGGCCGCGCTGATGATGACCTACCCGTCCACGCACGGCGTGTTCGAGGAAGGCGTACGCGACATCTGCGCGCTGATCCACGCGCACGGCGGCCAGGTCTACATGGATGGCGCCAACATGAACGCGATGGTCGGCCTGGTGCGTCCGGGCGACATCGGCTTCGACGTGTGCCACCTGAACCTGCACAAGACCTTCTGCATCCCGCACGGCGGCGGTGGCCCGGGCATGGGTCCGATCGGCGTCGCACCGCACCTCGCGCCCTTCCTGCCGGACCATCCGGTAGTGCAGGGCGTGAATCCGGTGGCCGGTCCGGCCGGCACCATCGGTGCGGTGTCAGCCGCACCCTGGGGCTCGGCCAGCATCCTGCCCATCGTGTGGGCCTATATCGCGCTGATGGGCGCGGCCGGCCTGAAGCGCGCAACTCAGGTGGCGATACTCAATGCCAACTACATTGCGCAAAAGCTGTCGCCGCACTACCCGGTGCTCTACACCGGCAAGCACGGCCGCGTCGCCCACGAGTGCATCGTCGATCTGCGACCGCTGAAGGACACGAGCGGCGTCACCGTCGAGGACGTGGCAAAGCGGCTGATGGACTACGGCTTCCACGCACCCACCGTGTCCTTCCCGGTGCCCGGCACGCTGATGATCGAACCGACCGAGAGCGAGAACCGCGCCGAGATCGACCGCTTCTGCGACGCGATGATCCAGATTCGCGCCGAGATCGCCGACATCGAAGCCGGCCGCGCCGACCGCGAGAACAATCTGCTCAAGCACGCGCCGCACACGCACGAGCTGCTGATCGCCGATGAATGGACACGGCCCTACAGCCGTCGTGCCGCGTTCTTCCCGACCGAATCGGTGGATCGCGACAAGTACTGGCCGCCGGTCGCGCGCGTCGACAACGTCGCCGGCGACCGCAACCTGGTGTGCACCTGCCCGCCGCTGTCGGAGTACCGCTAGTCCTCGTCCGCGACGGACAGTCGATCGGGTGCCGCCCGGCCTGCGGGGCGGCACCCGATTGCAAAACTGTGTCATGTCATCGCGGCGTAACCTTGTCGAAACATCCTGTTGCTGTGATTGCGCGTCCGCAAGACGCGTTTCGCCCAACAACAACAGGAGTTCGTCATGGTCAGAAAAATCACCGCCGCGGCCATCGCCGCGCTGTTCGTTCCGGTCGCCCAGGCAGCCGATGCCGTCAGCTGGGAAAAGCTGTGGACCTTCACCCACGGCGCCGCGACCAGCGTCGCCGGGCAGACCTCGGAAATCGTCGCCTTCGACAGCCTCAACAACGAACTGTGGGTGGCCGGCCTGAAGGGCATCGACATCCTGAGTGCATCGACCGGCAGCTTCGTGCAGCACATCGACACCACGGCCTGGGGTGAGCTGAACAGCGTCGCCGTGCGCAACGGCGTGGCCGCCTTCGCCATCGCGGCACCGGTCAAGACCGCCGCCGGCACCGTGCTCACCTTCGACACGACCAGCCGCAGCATGCTGAACAGCTACTCGGTCGGCGCCCTGCCGGACATGGTCACCTTCACGCCGGACGGTCGCATCATGACCGCCAACGAAGGCGAACCGCTGCCGCTGACCGCCTCCACCACGCAGGAGGCACGCGGCTCGATCAGCATCATCGACACCACGCGCGATGCGGTCACGACGCTGGGCTTCAGCGCCTACGACGGCACCAGCGGTCTCGGCCGCATCGTCACGCCGGGCAGCAAGCCCTCGCTCGACTGGGAACCCGAATACATCGCAGTGGCGAAGGACGGCAAGAGCGCCATGGTGACGCTGCAGGAAGCGAACGCGGTGGCGATGATCGATCTGACGACGAACTCGATCACCAGCGTGAAGTCGCTCGGCCTGAAGGACTTCAGCCTGCCGCAGAACGCGATCGACACCTCGGACCGCGACGGCCCGGCCAATACGGCGCTGACCGGCAATTACCGCACGGTGCCGGTCAAGGGCATGTACATGCCGGATGCCATCGCCGCCTACAGCAGCGGCGGCAAGACCTATTACGTCACCGCCAACGAAGGCGACTCGCGCAACCTCGACGACGCGATCCCCGGCGCCTTCAACGAGGAGATCCGCGTCGGCTCCGGCAGCTACGTGCTCGACCCGACCGTGTTTCCGAACGCGGCCGACCTGAAGAAGAATGCCAACCTGGGCCGCCTGACGGTCACGACCTCCGGCGGCGACCTCGACGGCGACGGCGACTACGACGAAATTCACACCTTCGGCGGGCGCTCCTTCTCCATCCTGGACGAGAACGGCAACCAGGTCTTCGACAGCGGCAACCAGCTCGAAGCGCTGTTGCTGGCGCAGTTCCCGGCGCTGATCGACGACGGCCGCAGCGACAACAAGGGCGTCGAGCCGGAAGGCGTGACGCTGCTGGAGATCGGCGACCGCACGCTGGCCTTCATCGGTTTCGAACGTTCGCTGCAGAGCGTGATCGCGATCTACGACGTGACCGACCCGACCGCCGCCACCTTCCTCGACTTCATCGTCGACGCCGACTCGCTGTCGCCGGAAGGCCTGAGCGCCTTCGAGTACGACGGCAAGCTCTTCCTCGCAGTGGCCAACGAAGTGTCCGGCACGACCTCGATGTTCTCGATCAGCGCGGTACCGGAGCCGGAAACCTACGCCATGCTGCTGGCCGGCCTCGGCATGATCGGCCTCGCCGCGAAGCGCCGCATGCGCTGATCGCCCAGCGCCCCGAGTCGCGGCCTCGACCGCGACTCGGCCGCTGCAGTCCGCAGTCAGGCCGCCGTCGGGGTCAAGACCCCTCCCACAAAACCCCGGCTCTGGCCGCGGATTTAGCGCGATCCCCGTGGGAGCGGCCTTGGCCGCGACGCGAGCGTCGTGATCGGGTGGCCGGCTTGACCTTGCTCAAGCCGGTGCCTCCTGCGGCCGGCTATGGTGTCGCCCACACTCCGCCGGTCCGTACACCATGATGCTTTCCCCTTCCGAAGTTTCCGCCGTCACGTCGGCGGTCAGCCCGCATGCCGAGCAGTTCGCGCGCAGCGGCCTGCAGCCGCTGAAGCTCGGCGGCCGCACGCTGCTGCCCATCGTGCAGGGCGGCATGGGCGTCGGCGTGTCGGCACACCGGCTGGCAGGCACCGTGGCACAGCAGGGGGGTGTCGGCACCATTTCGTCGGTGGACCTGCGCCGTCATCACCCGGACCTGATGGAACGCACGCGCGGCCTGCGCGGTGAAGACGCCAAACAGCAGATCAACGCCGCCAACGTCGAAGCCCTGCAGCGCGAGATTGCGGCCGCGAAGGAAATTTCGGGCGGTCGCGGCATGCTGGCGGTGAACGTGATGCGTGCCGTCAGTGCCTACGCCGAACATGTGAAGACCGCGCTGCAGGCCGGCATTGACGCCATCGTCGTCGGCGCCGGCCTGCCGCTGGATCTACCGGAACTGGCGCGCGAACATCCGAAGGCGGCGCTGATCCCCATCCTGTCCGACGCGCGCGGCGTACAGCTCATCGTGCGCAAGTGGGAACGCAAGCAGCGCGCGCCTGACGCCGTGGTGCTCGAACATCCGGGCTGGGCCGCCGGCCACCTCGGCGCAGCCAAGGTCGAAGACACCAGCGACCCTCGCTTCGATTTCGAGCGCGTGGTGCCGGAAACGCTGGAGGTGCTGCACAAGGCCGGTCTCGACGGGCAGGTGCCAGTCATCGTCGCCGGTGGCCTGCGCACGCACGAAGACATCCGTCGCATGCAGGCACTCGGCGCCTCGGCGGTGCAGTTCGGCACTTCGTTCGCGGTGACCGAGGAATGTGACGCCGACGACGCCTTCAAGCACGTGCTGGCCGAGGCGCGCGACGAGGATCTGGTCGAATTCACCAGCGTGGCCGGTCTGCCGGCGCGCGCGGTGCGCACGCCCTGGCTGCAGAAGTACCTGTCGCTGATCGACAAGACGCAGGCGGTGGCGCACGCCAAGTCTCGCTGCGCCAAGAGCTTTGACTGCCTCGCCCAGTGCGGGCTGCGCGACGGCCTGATCGGCTGGGGCCAGTTCTGCATCGACCACCAGCTGGCCGCCGCACTGAAGGGCGATCTGAAGACCGGCCTCTTCTTCCGCGGCCGCGGTGGCCTGCCCTTCGGCAACCAGATCCGCAGCGTGCGCGCGCTGTTCGACTACCTGCTCACGCCCGTGGCCGCGTAAGCCAAGCGTGGATCGCCATGCCGGCGATCATCGCCAGCACGAACACCACGGCCGGCGCCGAGCCGGTACCCAGCGATACCAGCGCCGGGCCCGGGCAGTAACCGGCAAGCCCCCAGCCGACACCGAAGGTGAGACTGCCCAGCACCAGCGGTGCATCGATCTGCGTGGCACTGGGCAGTGCCAGCGCGCAACCGGCCCAGGCGGTGCTGCGCCTCCGGGCCATCGTGAAGGCGGGCAAGGCGGCGCCGATGGCGCCAGCCATCACCAGCGCCAATGACGGATCCCAGTTCCCGGCCAGATCCAGAAAGCCGACCACCTTGGTCGGGTTGGCCATGCCGGACAGCAGCAGGCCGAGGCCGAACAACAGCCCGGCAACGAGTGCGATCAGCGCTTGCATGTTCAGGCTCCCAGCAGGTGACGGACGACGTAGACGGTGGCGAAACCGGCGCCCATGAAAGCCAGCGTGGCCACCAGCGAGCGCGGCGACAGGCGCGACAGGCCGCACACGCCGTGGCCGCTGGTGCAGCCCGAGCCGTAGCGCGTGCCGATGCCGACCAGCAGTCCGGCGACGACCAGCAGCCCGCCACCGGCCACCGGCTGCGCCTCGGGCAGCACAGCGAACAGCCGCCACAGCAAGGGCGCGACCAGCAATCCACCGAGGAAAGCCTGGCGCCAGGTCGTGTCCGGACCACCCGGCCTGAGCAGACCGCCGACGATGCCGCTGATGCCGGCCACCCGCCCGCTGCCCAGTATCAGCAAGGCGGCCGACAGGCCGATCAGCACGCCGCCGGCCAGCGAACTCCAGGGTGTGAAGGCATCCCAGGCGATGGTCATCGTGTGTCTCCGTGGTTCGTGGTGTCCGCGCAGAAGCGCGCGTGCAGGGTCTGCATGACCGCCAGTGCGTCGTCGCTGGCGATGCGGTAGTGGATGTACTTGCCGTCGCGCCGCGTATCGACCAGACCTTCGCGCCGCAGCACACCCAGCTGCTGCGACAGCGTCGGCTGGACGATGCCCAGCGCCTGTTCCAGTTCGCCCACCGTGTGTTCGCGCTCGGCCAGCCGGCACAGCAGCACCAGCCGGTCTTCGTGCGCCAGCACGCGCAGCAGCGCGCAGGCGCGCGAAGCCGAAACGCGCAGATCGTCGAGCATGGGTGTGTCCATGACCAACAATATATCGTCAGATATATTGTTTTTCAACAGAATGTCGGGCTCGGCCCTGCGCCGGTACTCAGCCGCCGGGCAGGTTGCGCTCGATCTGCTCGCGCAGCCGGTCTTCCTGCGCGCGCAGTTCGGGCGTCATCGCGTCGCCGAAGTCGTCGGCTTCGAAAATCTGCCGGATCTCGATTTCCGACTCGCCCGGCATCGGGTTGGGACAGCGCTTCACCCAGTCGATAGCCTCCTGCAGCGAGGCGCACCGCCAGATCCAGAAGCCGGCGATCAGCTCCCTGGTCTCCACGAAGGGGCCATCGGTGACGGTTCTCGCCGCCCCCGAGAAGCGCACGCGCGCCCCGCGCGAACTCGGGTGCAGCCCTTCGCCGCCCAGCATGACGTCGGCCTTCACCAGTTCCTCGTTGAAGCGGCCCATCTCGGTCAGCAGCGCCTCGCCCGGCATCACGCCCGCCTCGCTGTTCGCGTCGGCCTTGATCAGCACCATGAATCGCATGTCGGTCTCTCCTGCAAGTAAGTGAGGGGTACGTCCGGACGACGAAGCAGACGCGCAGGAATCGACAACGCGGGCGCATCCGGTGAACGACTTATTGCCGGCGTCGGCCGGCGCGCCGAGCATCCGCTCATTCCTTACTTCCCAGGGCGCCGCCATGATCACGCTCCGTCAGCTCTACCGCTACCCGGTAAAGGGCCTCTCCGCAGAACCGCTCAACCACGTCGAGCTGCGTGCCGGCGAAGGCATGCCGCTGGACCGGCTTTACGCGCTCACCAACGGCAGCTGGGACTTCGATGCCGGCAGCTATCAGCCACGCCCGAAGACCGACTTCATCGCGCTGATGGACCACCCGGCACTGGCCGCCCTGACCACCCATCTCGACGACGACGCGCGCCGCCTCACCGTTCGCACGCCGGACGGTCGCTCGCTGCAGGTCGACCTCGACGACAGCGCGGCCTGCGCCCGCTTCGCAGATTTCGTCGCCCGCCACCTCGGCGCCCGCTTCGAGGGCCCGCCCACGCTCGTCGCTGGCGAAGGCTTCCGCTTCACCGACGTGAGCGTGCTGTCGCACGGCATGATGAATGCAGTGTCGCTGATCAACCTCGCCACGGTGCGCCGCATCGGCGAGGAATGGGGCGTGGACATCGACCCGATGCGCTTTCGCGCCAACCTCTACATCGACGGGGCGGAGCCGTGGGCGGAAGCGGGTTGGCTCGACCGCGAACTGACGATCGGCAACGTGCGCCTGAAGGCGGTCATGCGCACCCCGCGCTGCGCCGCCACCGGCGTGAACCCGCTCACCGCGGTGCGCGACATGACCATTCCGGCGACCATGATGGAGCGCTACGGACATCGCGATCTCGGCGTGTATCTGGAGGTGGTGGCAGGCGGCGCGATCGAACCCGGCGCGGAAGTACGCGTGAGTTAGTCCCGGCCGCCGTCGCGGGGCTTGCGTGTAGTCAAGGCGGCGACGACGATTGCAGGCATGCTTGCATTACCTGCCCTGCCTGCGGAGCCCCGAACGCGATGACCGATTCCCCCGACGCACGCCTGCGCACCGCGCTGTCGACGCAGCGCGCCCTTGCCCTGCTGGATGACGGCGCCCGCGAGGCGCTGGCCGCCGCCGCCCGTGTCGTCGCCTTCGACGGCGAGGCGGCGGTCGATGCCGACGCGCTCTACCTGCTGCTCGATGGCCACATCGACCTGATCGACGCCGACCACGGCGGGCGCGTCGCGCTCGCGCCGGGCGAATTGTTCGGTTACGGCACCGCCGCCCGCGTACCGGAACCGTGGACGGTGCGCGCCGATCGCGGCGCCACGGTCGCCCGCTTCGCCGCCAACGACATCGACGCCGCCTGCGCCACCCTCCCGGCGCTGCGCGCCTTCATCGTGCCGGGCGCTGCAGTCGTGACCACGCGCAGCACCGACCCGCACCTGAACCTGATGACCACGCCAGTGCGGGCCCTGGTCAAGCGCACACCGATCACGCTGGCGCCGGACACCACCATACGCTCGGCGGCGCAGCTGATGCGCGAACAGCGCGTGTCCTCGGTGCTCATCGTCGACGAAGCCGGCCATCTGTACGGCCTGGTGACCGACCGCGACCTGCGCAACCGCGCCGTCGCCCAGGGGCTGGACATCGACCGTCCGGTGATCGACATCGCCACCGTCGCACCGATGACGATGGACGTGCGCAAGCCCGCCTTCGACGCGCTGCTGCTGATGGCGCGCCACAACATCCACCATGTGCCGGTGATGGACGGCGATCGCGTGGCCGGCATGATCACCGCCACCGACCTGACCGAACAGCACAGCACTTCTGCCGTCTATCTGGCTGGCGACATCTACAAGCAGACCACGGTCGAGGGTCTGGCTGCCGCCGCCTCGCGCGTGCGCCAGCTGCAGCAGAATCTGGCCGCTGCCGGCGCCACCGCCTACAGTACCGGCCACATCATCACCGCGGTGACCGACGCCATCACCTGCCGGCTGGTGCAGCTGGCCGAAGCGAAGTTCGGCCCGGCGCCGGTGGACTACGTGTGGGTGGCCGCCGGCTCACAGGCGCGCAGCGAACAGACGGCCAAGTCGGACCAGGACAACTGTCTCGTGATCGACGACAGCTACGACGCTGCCATGCACGGCGACTATTTCAAGGCCTTCGCCACCTGGGTGTGCGACGGCCTGGACGCCTGCGGCTACATCCACTGCCCGGGCGAAATGATGGCGATGACCGACCAGTGGCGGCAGCCCAAGGCGCGCTGGATGCAGTACTTCCGCAAATGGGTGGACCAGCCGGAGCCGAAGGCGCTCATGCTCACTTGCGTGTTCTTCGACCTGCGCGCCATCTACGGCAAGACCGCGCTGCTCGACGAACTGCGCCGCGACGTGCTCGCACACACGCGCGACAACCGCATCTTCCTCGCATACATGGTGGGCAATGCACTGAGCCACACGCCGCCACTGGGCCTGTTCCGAAGCCTGTCGACGATACGCAGCGGCGACAACAAGGGCACGCTGGACCTCAAGCACAACGGCATCGTGCCGGTGGTCGACCTGGCGCGCGTCTATGCACTGGCCGGCGGCCACGACGCGGTCAACACGCACGACCGGCTGGCCGTCGCCGCCGCCAGCGGCGAGATCAGCGAACAGGCCGCACGCGACCTGCGCGACGCGCTGGAATTCATCGCCACGCTGCGCATCCAGCACCAGGCCCGCCAACTCGCCGCCGGCCTGAACGCTGACAACTTCCTGCGCCCGGACGAACTGTCGAACTTCGAACGCAGCCAGCTGAAGGACGCCTTCAGCGTCGTGCAGTCGCTGCAGAACGTGCTGGGGCAGCGCTATCAGGCGGGGCGGTTCTGACGCGCCCCGCCACGCTCAGTACTTGATCCGCGCGTAATACGTTTCCTGCGCCGCCTCCATCGCCTGCCCCAGCGTGTGGATGCCCTTCTCGGCGAGCAGCGGTATCAGCTTCAGGAAGACCTCGGCGGTGACGATGGCGTCACCGAGCGCGGTGTGGCGGCCGATTACGGTGATGTTGAAACGTTCGGCGATCGCCTCCAGCCGATGCGATTCCTGGTTCGGGTGCACCAGCGCTGACAGCAGCAGCGTGTCGAGCACCGGCTGCTCGAAGCGCACGCCGGTGCGCGCCTCCTTCAGTTGCAGGAAGCGCATGTCGAAGGCGGCGTTGTGGGCGACCAGCACGGTGTCCTGGGCGAAGGTGTGGAAGGCGGGCAGCACGCGGTCTATCGTCGGCTGACCGGCCACCATGTCGGGCGTGATGCCGTGAATCGGGATCGATGCCGCCGGAATGCCGCGCTGCGGATCGACCAGCTGTTCGAAACTTTCCTGCCGCAGCAGCTTGCCGTTGACCACGCGGGCGGCGCCGATCTGGATGATTTCGTCGCCCTCGCCCGGGTTCAGGCCGGTGGTTTCGGTGTCGAACACGGTGTAGGCCAGTTCGGTCAGCGGCCGGTCGGCCAGTTCGCGGCTGGATTCGGTGGCGCGGAACAGGTCGAAGTCGTAGTACTCGGGGCGGCTGCCCTGCGGCACGAAGGTCGCGACGTCGAGCTGTTCGCGCTCGCTGGCCAGCGGCAGCAGGAAGCGGAAGAAGGCGCGGTGGCGCACCCGCTCGCGCTCCAGCCAGAACTCGCCGCCGTGCCGTTCGACCACGTCGCGCACCGACAGCGGCGAGCGCTCGCCGCCGGCCGTCATCGCGTCCATCTGCCAGCTCATGACGGTTTCGGTGCTCATGGTCTGACCCTGCCAGATCAGGTCGAGGTGGGCGCGGTTGTCCTGCGGCGCGGCGACCAGTCTGAGCATGACGACGCGGATGTCGTACTCGTCGGCCAGCCGCTCGGCCAGATAGGCCAGCGCCTGCAGCAGCGAAAAGCTGTCGACCTTGAGCCACAGCGTGGCGTCGATGTCGTCCGGCTGCACGCGCGGGCCCTTCACCGCCTCGATGCGGCGCGTGGCCGCCGACACCAGATCGGCACCCAGCATGTCCTCCAGCGGCCAGCGCGCCTTCAGGCCGCGCGTCGCTTCGTCGGCCAGATCGCGGATGCGCCGGCTCATGGCGCCGACCTCGTCGCGGATGACGCCGTGGAAGCGCTCGCGCATCGCCGGTTCGAGGTCGGGGTAGTCCAGCATGTCGATCGCCGCCTGCATGTTGGCGAGCGAGGCGCGGCTGCCTTCGGTCAGCCCGAGCAGCAGTCGGTCGCGCTCCGAATCCTCCTCGAAGTCGCGCGTGATGTTGTCCAGCATCAGCACGAAACCGCTGATCGCACTGTCGCCGTCGTCGCCGCTGCGCACCGGCGTCATCTGCGCGCGCAGCAACTGGCCGGCGCGTGTGGTGGTGACGAACTGCGCCGACGGGCTGGCGACGCCGCGCTGCATGCGCTGGCCGATGTTCTCCAGCGCGTGGGCGACCAGCTTGCGGTCGAACACGGTGTAGATCGAGCGGCCGAGGCCGATCAGTTCGGCGCCGTCGGCCAGACGCGGGGCGTCGGACAGCGCACGGAACTGCAGCCGCGCGCGGTTGTTGTAGAGCAGGATGCGACCGTCCAGATTGCACACGACGACCGACTGCGTCAGTTCCGACATCAGCGCGGCGAGCCGGCTGCGTTCCTGTTCGACGTTGCGGCTGGCGGCGCGCACCTGTTCGGCGATGTCGGCGCGCAGCCGCGCGCGCTGTTCGACAAAGCCGGCGATGACGTCGGCCAGCGCGCGGTTCTCGACGTCGCCCTGCGGCGTCAGTGCGCGCTCGGCATCGGTGCCGAGCACGATGCGCGCCTCGTCCACCAGCCGCGCCGGCGCGACGATGTAGCGCCGATAGAGCTGATTCAGACCGGCGGCGGCCAGCATCAGCACGAACAGCAGCGTCATCAGCGCCAGCGGCATGCGCCCGCCGAGCAGCGACAGCACAGTGTCGCGTTCGCTGGCGTCCAGCGTGGACAGCAGCAGCAGACAGGTCACCACCGCCCACAGCAGCAGCAGACCAGACAGTGCCGCCAGCACTTGCCAGAAACGGCGATCGGGACGGCGGTTCGGATTCATCCGAGCATCTCGCGCACCTTCTGCACCAGTTCCCGTGTGGAGAAGGGTTTGGTCATGTAGGCATCGGCGCCGAGCGCGAGGCCCTTGGCGACGTCGGTGTCGCGCCCCTTGGCCGTCAGCATCAGGATGCGCACGCCGCGCAGCGCGTCGTCGGCACGCACTTCCTGACACACCTCGAAGCCGCTCTTGCCGGGCATCATCACGTCGAGCAGCACCAGTTCGGGCTGCTGTTCTCGGATGGCAGCCAGCGCTTCGACGCCGTCGCGCGCCACGCTGACGTCGAAGCCTTCGCGCTTCATCAGGAATTCGAGAGAGACGAGGATGTTCGGCTCGTCGTCGGCAATCAGTATCTTGCTGCTCACTGGGGAGCTCCTCCTTGCTGTCCGCCCTGCACGGGGTTTGCGGTCGGATTGTCGGGTGCCTGACGGCCCTCTTGTATCTGCCACGGTAGATGGAAGGCGAAGCAGGCGCCTTGGCCTGCATCAGATTCCAGCCACATTCTGCCGCCGAAATGCTCGACGATCTGTCGGCTGATCGGCAGGCCGAGTCCGGTGCCCTGCGGCCGGTTCACCCCGTCGCCGCCCTGGCGGAATTTCTCAAACACCAGCGCGTGCTCGGCCACCGGCACGCCGGGGCCGTTGTCGCGCACTTCGACCGTGATACCGCTGTCGTCGCTGCGCATGCGCACATGGATGCGTCCGCTGCCGCGCGGTACGAACTTGGCGGCGTTGGACAGCAGGTTCAGCAGCACCTGGGTGAGCCGATCGGGGTCGGCGCGCAGCGTCGCCACGGCGGACGGTGCGTCCAGCGTCACGTCGGCACCGCGCTCGCGGAACACCTCATGCGTCGTTTCGATCGCCTTCAACACCAGCGCCCGCAGATCGACATCGGCGGTGTGCCATTCGGCGTGACCGGATTCGATCTTGGCCATGTCCAGCACCTGGTTCACCAGGCGGCTCAGGCGCTCGGTCTCGGCCACGACGATGCCGAGGAAGTGCTGGCGCTGCGCACTGTCCATCTGCGGGTCGTCCACCATCAGCTCGGACAGCGCGCGGATCGAGGTGAGCGGCGTGCGCAGTTCGTGCGTGACCGAGGACATGAAATCGTCCTTCAACCGGTCCAGGCTCTTCAGCTGCTCGTTGGCGGCGCGCAGTTCGGCGGTGGCGCGCTCCAGCGACTGCGACTTCTCCTCCAGCGCGTGCGAATAGGCGCGCAGCTGCGACGCTTCGTCGAGGATGCGCATCACGTCGTCGAGATCCAGCGCCTCCTCCTCCACCACCGACGCCACCATCACGCGTGCTGACGCGCTGCCGATGGCGCCAGCAAGCTGGGTTTCGACGAACTGCACCAGACGTGCATCCGGCTTGATCTCGTCCACGCCGGCTACACCGCTGGCGGCGGCGTAGTCCTCGAACAGCTTCTGCGCGCGCGCCGCACCCATAAAGCGCGCGACCAGCGGCAACAGGTCGGCCACCTGCGCACGCCCGCGCCAGAACACCGGCCGGCTGCCTTCGGTCCGTTCGAACACATCGACGAACAGCAACGCCTGGCTGGTTTCCGCCGCCGACGGCGTGCGCCACAGCGACACGCCGACATAGGCGCCAATATTGGCGAGCAGGCTCCAGAACAGCGAATGCGTCAGGTTGTCGAGGCCGGCCAGGCCGAACAGCTGTTCCGGCTTCAGCAGCTCGATGTCCAACGGACCGTGCGCAATGAAACCTGCATCCATCCAGCCGGACTTGGCGATGGACGGCAGCATCAGCGTCCATGCCCACAGCGCGAAACCGGCGCTGAGCCCGGCGAGCGCGCCACCGCGGGTGCCGCCCTTCCAGTACATGCCGCCGAGCGCGGCCGGCGCGAACTGCGCCACCGCGGCGAAGCTGATCAGGCCGATGCTCACCAGTGCGTAGGCCTCGCCGGCGACGTGGAAGTAGATGTAGCCGAGCAGCATGACGCCGACGATGGCTGCGCGCCGGATGCCGAGCAGGATGCCGGTGAGGTCACCGGCGGCGCGGGCGCCGAAGCGGCGGGTACGCAGCAGCAGCGGCATCACCAGGTCGTTGCACACCATGGTCGACACCGCGATGGTTTCGACGATGACCATGCCGGTCGCCGCCGACAGCCCGCCGATGAAGGCGAACAGTGCCAGCGCGTGCCAGCCGCGGTCGAGTGGCAGCGACAGCACGAAGCTTTCCGCATTCATGTTGCCAGCGCCGAAGTGCAGCAGGCCGCCGAGCGCGATCGGCAGCACGAACACATTGATCAGCAGCAGGTAGAGCGGAAACACCCACACGGCGCGGCGCAGGTGGCGCTCGTTCACGTTCTCGACCACCATCACCTGGAACTGGCGCGGCAGGAACACGACCGACAGCATCGACAGCACGGTCAGCGCGAACCACTGTTCGTAGGCGAAGGGGCGGCCCTGCTGCTCCAGACCGAGCAGCGGCGCGAGGTCCGGGTTGTCGAGTGCGCGCCCGAACAGGTCGGCCGGGCCGTCGAACAGCGACCAGCACACGAAGCTGCCGACGGCGATGAAGGCGATCAGCTTCACCACCGATTCGAAGGCGATGGCCGCCACCATGCCCTCGTGACGTTCGGTGGTGTCGAGGTGGCGGGTACCGAACACCATGGTGAAACCGGCCAGCGCGAGCGCGACGTAGAGCGTGCTGTCGCGCCACCAGTCGGACGGGCTGCCGACCGCCTCGCCCGGCACCGTGGTCATCACCGCGTAGCCGCTTGCGATGGCCTTCAGCTGCAGCGCGATATACGGAACGATGCCGACCACGGTGATCAGTGTCACCAGTCCGGCCAGCGTCGGGCTCTTGCCGTAGCGACTGGCAACGAAGTCGGCGATCGACGTGATGCGGTAGCTGCGCGCGATGCGGATCATCTTGCGCACCACCATCCAGGCCAGAATCATCGCCAGCGTGGGGCCGAGATAGATGGGCAGGAACCACACGCCTGAGGTCGACGCGCGGCCGACGCTGCCGAAATAGGTCCACGCGGTGCAGTAGACCGCCATCGAGGCGGCATACACCCAGGCGTTGTCGATGACCGAGCGCCCCTGTTGCGCGCGATGGTCGCCGTACCAGGCGACCGCGAACAGCAGCAGCAGGTAGGCGAAGGACGCACCGACCAGCAGCGGCGCGGACAGCACGGCTAGCGCTCCGTGCGCTCGATCACCAGCGCGAGCAGCGCGATCAGCGCGCCCCACACCAGGAACAGCGCGGTCGGGAACAAGGGCAGACCGAACAGCAGCGCGTGCCGGTCCCACAGTGCCAGCAGCGGGAAGTTGAACAGCAGCAGGGCCGCGGCGAACAGCCCGATCAGCCGCTGCGAGCGGATCGGCGTGTTCATCGCCGTGCGGCTCAGGCGGCCTTCTTGGTCGCGTTCATATGGGCGTGCCGGCCCAGCGCGAAACTGGTGAAGAACTTGCACCAGATCGTCGTGCCGGCGATGGCGCTCCACTGTTCATAACTCAGCGTGCCGGTGACAACGCCGCCGATGACGAACAGGATGACGATGCCGCCGATGCCGTTGATCGTCAGCTCATACGGCGCCCAGCGGGCTGCGTCGGGCGGCGGTTCGCCGCGCTTGAGCGCGACCTCTGAAAAATCCCGCTTGACCAGGATGCGCCAGCAGCGGCGCAGCCAGAAGAAAGCGATCGGGAACAGCGCGAGAAAAAGTATCCACGTCATTGCGACGCCGATGTCGAACACCATGCTGTGTCTCCTCCCCCGCCTCTGCCGCGCGCAACGGCACGACGGGTGTATCAGTGAAAAGGCCCCGCCAGAACGGCTGGCAGGGCCTCTCATTAAACCACCGGCGCGGCAGGGCCGCGACGGTGTCCTGCTCGGCTTCGGCCGGAACTCAGTGAGCGCCGTCCACCAGCTTCGAACCGCGCGGGATGCGCACGGATTCGACCATGTGCTGGATGTGCTCCGGCGGCTCCTTGGTCACCTTGTCGACCAGGAAGGCGACGATGAAGTTCACCAGCGCACCGATGGCACCGAAGGCTTCCGGCGTGATGCCGAAGAAGGAGTTCGCGCCACCGATCATGTCGACGAAGTCCGTGCCCTTGATGAAGAAGATGCCCTTGTGCGCGAACACGTAGAACAGCGTGACAGCAAGACCTGCCAGCATGCCGGCGATGGCGCCTTCCTTGTTCATCTTCTTCGAGAAGATGCCCATCATGATGGCCGGGAACAGCGACGACGCCGCGATACCGAAGGCCAGCGCCACGGTACCTGCCGCGAAGCCCGGCGGATTCAGGCCAAGATAGCCCGAAATCACGATGGCCACCGCCATGGCGATCTTGCCCGCCAGCAGCTCGCCCTTCTCGCTGATGTTCGGGTTGAACACGCCCTTGACCAGGTCATGCGACACGGCGGACGAGATCGCCATCAGCAGACCGGCAGCGGTCGACAGTGCGGCAGCCAGACCACCGGCAGCCACCAGCGCGATCACCCAGTTCGGCAGCAGCGCGATTTCCGGGTTGGCCAGCACGATGATGTCGGCGTTCACCGTCAGCTCGTTGCCCTTCCAGCCCGCGGCTTCGGCCTTGGCCTTCGCTTCGTCGCTCTTGGTCTTGTCGTCGTAGTACTGGATGCGGCCGTCGCCGTTCTTGTCTTCCCACTTCAGAAGACCGGTCTTTTCCCAGCGCTTCATCCAGTCCGGACGGTCTTCGTTCTTGATGCTGGACTCGACGGCGTACAGGTCGCCGTTGGTCTTCACCGCGGTGTTGACCGTGCCGTGCAGGTTCATCTTGGCCATCGCGGCCACGGCCGGAGCGGTCGTGTAGAGGATGGCGATGAACACCAGCGCCCAGCCAGCCGACGAGCGTGCGTCCTTGACCGTCGGAACGGTGAAGAAGCGCATGATCACGTGCGGCAGACCGGCGGTACCGATCATCAGCGACAGCGTGTAGACGAACATGTTGAGCGTCGAGCCCGCCGTGGTCGTCGTGTACTTGCCGAAGCCCAGCTCGGTCACCACCTGGTCGAGCTTGGCCAGCAGCGACACGTCGGTGCCGCTCAGCGTGCTGCCCAGACCCAGTTGCGGGAGCGGGTTGCCGGTGAACTGCAGCGAAATGAAGATGGCCGGGATGGTGTAGGCCAGGATGAGCACGATGTACTGCGCCACCTGGGTGTAGGTGATGCCCTTCATGCCGCCGAACACCGCGTACAGGAACACGATGGCCTGGCCAACGTAGATGCCGGTGTCGCTGGACACGTTCAGGAAGCGCGAGAACGCCACACCGACGCCGGTCATCTGACCGATGATGTAGGTGGTCGACGCGGTCAGCAGGCAGATCACCGCCACGGTCGAGGCCGACTTCGAGTAGAAGCGGTCGCCGATGAACTGCGGCACGGTGAATTTGCCGAACTTGCGCAGGTACGGCGCCAGCAGCATGGCCAGCAGCACGTATCCGCCGGTCCAGCCCATCAGGAAGAGGCCGCCGCCGTAACCCATGTTGGAAATCAGGCCGGCCATCGAGATGAAGGATGCAGCCGACATCCAGTCGGCGGCGGTTGCCATGCCGTTGGTGATCGGATGCACGCTGCCGCCGGCGGCATAGAACTCGCTGGTCGAACCGGCACGCGCCCAGATGGCGATGCCGATGTAGAGCGCGAAGCTCAGACCGACAACGATGTAGATGGTTGTTTGAAGGTCCATGTGATCAATCCTCGTGAACGTCGAACTGGCGGTCGATGTCACCCATCTTTTTCGCGTAGTAGAAGATCAGCGCGATGAAGATGTAGATCGAACCCTGTTGGGCAAACCAGAAGCCGAGCGGATAGCCGCCGAGCTTGATGCCGTTGAGCGCATCGGCAAACAGGATGCCTGCGCCGAACGAGACTGCGAACCAGATGATCAGGATCCTGGTCAGCAGTCCCAGCGTGGCTTTCCAGTAGCCTTGGCTGTTACTGTCCATGGGTACTCCTCCTCCTGTGTTTATGAACAACCCGGTTTATCCAGCCTGCCGGGGGGTACCCGACAGCCCCGCACCCGGGCGCCTTGAGTGCAGCGTGGCGGATGCTAGGGAGCGAACCTTACGGCAAGCTTATAAACGCACCGCCCGCAGTCGCTTATTTTTTGTGCACCGCAACCTGCGAGCCGCGTCGGCGCTGGGTTCCGCGCCACCCCTCGAATACGCCCCGGAATACGCACGTCATCAAGGCAGCTCTCTGCCCTTCAGGCAGGCCGCCGTTGTCGATGCGACGACGCGACGGCGACCGTGCGGCAGCAAAGAGGTCCGGCGTGCCGACGGAAGGACCGCGCGCGCACTTGTCCGAAGTCATGTGCAGTGCAACAGGAACTCCGTAAGATTCGACGCGTAGTGTTTACCCGTCCATCCGAACCGATTCCGGCAACGTCATGACCGCTTACACCCCTCCGCTGTCCGGCAAGAAAGGCCTCGTCGTCGGTCTTGCCAACGATCGCAGCATCGCCTGGGGCTGCGCGCAGACCGCTCGCGCCCAGGGCGCCGATCTGGTGCTGTCCTGCCTCAACGACAAGGCGGCGCGCTACGTTGCGCCGCTGGCCGATCAACTCGCCTCGCCGCTGTTCACCTGCGACGTGGAGAAGGACGGCGACCTGGAGGCACTGGTCGCCGCCGCGGTCGCCCATCTGGGCCGGCTCGATTTCGTCATCCACTCGATCGCCTGGGCGCCGCTGGAAGACCTGCACGGCCGCGTGATCGACAGCTCGAGCGCCGGCTTCGCCCGGGCGATGGACATTTCCTGCCACAGCTTCGCCGCACTGGCTCGTCTGTGTGCACCGCACATGGGCGCCGGCGGCAGCCTGGTCACGATGTCCTATCTCGGCGCCGACGAGGCGGTGCCGAACTACGGCCTGATGGGGCCGGTGAAGGCCGCGCTGGAATCGATGGTGCGCTACATCGCGATGGAACTCGGCCCGGCCGGCATCCGCGTACATGCGGTGTCACCCGGCCCCATCCTGACGCGCGCCGCCTCGGGTATCGCCGACTTCGACGAACTGATGGACAGCGCCATCCGCAAGTCGCCGCTGGGCCGTCTGGTCACACTGGACGAGATCGCCGGACTGACCACCTTCCTGTGCTCGGATGCCGCCTCCGGCATGACCGGGCAGACCCTCTACGTCGACGCCGGCTATCACGCCGTCGACTGAACAGCCTTCCGACAGGGCCCGCGCATGGACACCGCACAGCACGACACGACGACTCCCGAGTGGATCGAGAACATCACCTACGACGAACTGACGATAGGCCAGAGCGCCCGCCTGCTGCGCACGCTGTCGCTGGCCGACATCCAGGCCTTCGCCGCGGTGTCGGGCGACACCAATCCGGCCCACATGAATCCGGAATACGCGGAGGAAACGCTGTTCCACGGCGTGATCGCACACGGCATGTGGGGCGGCGCACTGATATCGGCGCTGCTGGGCACGCAGTTCCCGGGGCCGGGCACCATCTACCTCGAACAGGAGCTGCATTTCACCAAGCCGGTGCGCATCGGCGACACGCTGGCGGTGACCGCCACCGTGATCGGCAAGGACGACGCGAAGAAGCGGGTCGAACTGGACTGCCAGGTGGTGAACCAGAAGGGCGACCGTGTGCTGCACGGCACCGCGCGCGTGCTGGCGCCGACGCGGAAGGTGCGGCTGGAGCACGTGCGCGCACCGCAGATCCGGCTGTTCGATCCGGAAGCGCGCTTCCGCGAACTGCTGGCGCTGGGCGACGGCATTCCGCCAGTGCGCTGCGGCGTGGTGCACCCGTGTGACGTCGAATCGCTGAGCGGCGCGATGGACTCCGCCCGCCACGGCCTGATCATTCCGGTGCTGATCGGGCCGGAAGCGCGCATCCGCCACCTCGCCGCCGAAGCGGGCATCGACCTCGATGCCGCCGAAATCGTCGGCGTACCGCACAGCCACGCGGCCGCCGACAAGGCCGCCGACATGGCAGCCGCCGGCGAGGTCGACATCCTGATGAAGGGCAGCCTGCACACCGACGAAATGATCCACGCCGTGCTGTCCCGCCCGGCGCTGCGCACCGGTCGTCGCATGTCGCACGTGTTCCGCTTCGACGTGCCGCTGTACAGCAAGCCGCTGCTGATCACCGACGCCGCGCTGAACATCCGGCCGTCGCTGATCGAGAAGGTGGACATCGTGCAGAACGCGATCGACTTCGCGCGCATCCTCGGCGTGAAGCTGCCCAAGGTCGCCGTACTGTCGGCGGTCGAAACGGTCAATCCGAACATCCCGTCGACGCTGGATGCCGCCGCGCTGTGCAAGATGGCTGACCGCGGTCAGATCACCGGCGGTCTGCTCGACGGTCCGCTGGCTTTCGACAACGCCATCTCCGCACGCGCGGCACAGGTGAAGCACATCCAGTCGCCGGTCGCCGGCGACGCCGACATCCTCGCGGTGCCGGATCTGGAAAGCGGCAACATGCTTGCCAAGCAGCTGGAATACCTGGGCGGCGCCAGCGGCTCCGGCATCGTGCTCGGCGCCCGTGTGCCGATCGCGCTGACCAGCCGCGCCGACGGACCGATGACCCGCGTCGCCTCGGCGCTGCTGGCACTACTGGCCGCCCACAACGCACGCCGCGACCACCCGCGCGAAGCGTGGTCTCAGCACTGAGCCGGACCCACACCGATGGCCATCCTGTCCGTCAACGCCGGCTCGTCCACGCTGAAGTTCTCCATTCACCCGCTGCGCGACGGCGAGGTGCAGGCCAGTCTGCTGACCGGCAGCATCCAGGGTCTGGAGCCCGGCGGCACGCCGGACATGGGCTGGACACTGAACGGTCGCCGCGGCCAGCGTTCGCTTGAAGCCAGTGCCGCGCCCTTCGCCGCCGCGCTGGCGGGGCTGCGCGAACTGCTGGACAGCGAAACCGGCATCCCGGCCATCGACGCGGTGTCGCATCGCGTCGTCCATGGCGGCCGCGACTTCCGCGACAGCGTCATCGTCACCGACGACATCCTCGCGCGCCTGAGCCGGCTCGATTCACTGGCGCCGCTGCACCAGCCGCACAACGTCGCGGGCATCCGCGCCTTCCGCGAAGCCTTCCCGACGCTGCCGCAGATCGCCTGCTTCGACACCGCCTTCCACGCCGACCTGCCGGAGGTCGCGAGCCGCTTCGCGCTGCCGCGCGCGATGCACGACGATGGCGTGCGCCGCTACGGCTTTCACGGCCTGTCCTACCAGTACATCATGGGCACGCTGCAGCGGCACTCGCCGCGCGCGAGCGGCCGCGTACTGATGGCCCACCTCGGCAACGGCGCCAGCCTGTGCGCCGCCGTCGACGGCCGCAGCCAGGCCACCACCATGGGCTTCTCCGCGCTGGACGGCCTGATGATGGGCACACGCAGCGGCACGCTCGACGCCGGCGTACTGCTCTATCTGATGGAACAGGGCTGGGACCACGACCGGCTGCAGTCACTGCTGTACCGGCAGAGCGGCCTGCTCGGCGTGTCCGGCATCTCGGCCGACATGCGCCGGCTGCGCGCCGACGCCGGCGCCGCGGCGCGCGAGGCGGTCGAGCTGTTCACCTACCGCGTCGTGCGGGAGGCCGGCGCGATGGCCGCCTGCATCGGTGGCCTCGACCTGATCGCCTTCAGCGGCGGCATCGGCGAACACGACGCGACCCTGCGGGCCGACGTGTGCGCCGCGCTCGCGTGGATGGGCGTGCGCGTGGACGGTGCACGCAACGCCGCGGCCACCGGCGACGCGGTACAGCGCATCGACAGCGACGACAGCGGCATCGAAGTGTGGGTCGTGCCGACCGACGAAGGCCGCGTCGCCGCACAGGCGGCCGCCGCGCTGATCGCGGCACGCTGACTCAAGAGAACGCTGGGCCGCTCCCGAGTTTTCTTGCCCCCCTCGGGGGGCCTGACGCGAAGCGGCAGGTCTGGGGGCGCTCAGCTGCGCTGGCGGAAGGTGACGTAGTAGACGCCGGCCACCAGGATGCTGCCGCCGACGATATTGCCCAGCGTGGCGGCCAGCAGGTTGGACAGCATGCCGGCCAGGGTCAGGCCCGACAGGTCGACGCCCGCCGGCACGACGCCACCGGCGTGCAGCAGCATGCCCATCGGAATGAAATACATATTGGCGATGCAGTGCTCGAAACCGGCGGCGACGAAGGCCGACACCGGAAAGATGATGGCCAGCACCTTGTCGGTCACGCTGCGCCCTGCCGTGGCCAGCCACACGGCGAGGCAGACCAGCGCATTGCACAGGACGCCCTTCATGAACACGGTGATGAAGGAACTGGCGGTCTTGCCGGCCGCCACCTTCACATAGGCTTCGGCCACCGCGCCGCCATTCATGTCGGTATGGTGCGACAACATCACCAGCGCCACCATGCCCAGCGCGCCAACCGCGTTCGTGACATAGACGATGGCCCAGTTGCGCGCCAGCAGGCTGAACGGAATGCGCCCCTCGGCCCAGGCCATGACCAGGAAGTTGTTGCCGGTGAACAGTTCGGCACCGGCCACTGCCACCAGGATCAGCCCGAGCGAGAAAGCCAGCCCGCCGAGCACCCGGGTCAGTGCGAAGCCGAGCGAAGCGTCGCTGGCGACCAGCGTGAAATAGAGCGCGCCGAAGCTGATGAAGGCGCCGGCCAGGATGCCCAGCATGGCCATCGTGCGCAGCGGCAGATTGGCCTTGACGACGCCGATGTTCTCGACCTTTTCCGCGATCTCCTTCGGCGAGTACAGGTCGATACCCAGATTGCTGGTCATGCGGATGCTCCTCTCTGTTGTTCTCTGTGCGTTCTGACCCGTCTCAGGCGGGCAGCCGACAGTGTAGGATGTGGTCCTTGCTGCCGGTAGAGCCGGCAGTCGCGGACAGCCCGTCTGTACCGCGAGCGGAACACCCTCCAGCCGAATCAGCCTGACGCACAGTGCGCGCGAACAACCTTCCGCGCCTGCGCCCCGCCGGACCACCCGTCACGGCCAAGCGTCGCCGGGGAATCGCAGTACCGCGTGCGCACGCACCGGGATTCCTCGTCAGCCCAAGAACCTGACGGAGACAACCGAATGAAGAGCCGCCTCACCCTCACGCTCGACGACGCGAAGCAGATCGCTGCCGCCGCCGAGGCCGAAGCACTGAAACGCAACTGGCCGGTCACCATTGCCATCGTCGACGACGGCGGCAACCTGATGTGGCTGCAGCGCCTCGACGGCGCGCCGCCGATGAGCACCCAGATCGCCCCCGAGAAGGCCCGCACCTGCGCGCTGGCGCGCAAGCCGAGCAAGGCAATCGAGGACGTCGTGAACAGCGGCCGTCTGGCCGCGCTGCGCATGCCGGTACTGCCGCTGGAAGGCGGCGAAATGATCATCGTCGATGGGGAATGCGTCGGCGGCGTCGGCGTATCCGGCGTCAAGTCGAGCGAGGACGCCATCGTCGCCCGCGCCGGCATCGCCGCCATCGGCGCCAGCTGGGAAATTCCGCTCTGAACGCCGCGCGCTGACCGGCTGGCCTCGCGGCCGGGGGTCAGCGCCCGAGCAGGCCCTTCAGCTTGTCGCCGACCTGCTGCTCGACCTTCTCCTTCGCCTTCTCCTGCAGCTTCTGCGTCTGTTCCTCGACCTTGGCGCGCGCGGCGTCCTTGACCAGGTCGCCGAACTCGATCCGGTAGTCCAGGCTGGCGAACGGCCCGTACAGGCGCACCGGCACGGTGACGCCTCTGAGGTCGGCCGCCGCCTTGCCGTCCTGACCCTTGCTGGTCGCCGCAAGCGTCACCTTTGCAAGGTAGTCGAGACTGGATCCGGGCAGGTCGATGGTGCCGGCACCGGCCAGTCGCAGGAAGGGCGAACTGGCCGCCAGATCGTCGTTGCGCGCGATGCCGTCCTTGATGCGGAAGCTGGCGCTCATTTCCGAGAAATCGGTCTTTTCAGTCGCGTTCGCCTTCTGCGCCGCCGCTGCGCCACCGCCCAGCGCTGCCTTCGCCTCGCGCAGGCTTTTCGCCAGATTGATGCCACGGATCGCGCCGTCGCGCAGCTTCAGCGAGGCGCTGCCGTCAAGCGCCTTCTTCAGCGCGCCGACCGTGCCGCCGGCCGTCACCAGGTCGAGCGACACGTTGCCGCGGCCTTCCAGCAGGTCCTTGTCCGCCGCGTCCTTGAGCAGCGGATGGATGTCGATGTCGGCCAGGGTCTGCTTCAGCGCAATGCGATTGCCTTCCGCGTTCAGGCTCAGCGCGCCGCTGGCGGTGCCGCGGTAGAGCGCCGCCGACAGCGGTGCGACATCGACCTTGCCATTGGCGGCCTTCACGGTCAGCCGCACATTCGTCATCCGCACGCCGGACACCTGCAGTTCGCCCACCTTGACGCTGCCGCTGGCGTTGAGGCCGCGCAGCGCCGACAGGTCGACCGGCGTGTCGTCGGCATTGCCGGTCGACTTGGCGTCCGCCTTCGCCGGCGGCAGGTAGCGGTCGACGTCGAGGCGGTCGATGTCGACATCGAAATTCAGCACCAGCGGATCGAACCGGGTGGCACCGAGCTTCAGCTTGATCTGGCTGTCGTCGAGCCGGGTGTCGAGGTCGAGCGCCGCGGTCTGCTTGCCGACGTCGGCCTGCAGCGCGCCCTTGACCGGCAGCTTCACCGTCTTCATCGGCAGTGCCGGGTGAGCGACATCGACGGTGCCGTCCAGCGAAGGCAGATCGATGGACGGGCCATCGATGCGCACGTTCAGCGGCGTCTGCAGCGCGGCCTTGACCGTGGCGTCGTTCATCCGCGCATCGACGTTCAGCACCAGACCGCTGGCCCTGACCTCCTGCGCGCTGCCCTCCAGCCCCTTGAACTGCAGCGCCAGATCCGCGGAGCGCGCCTTCGATTCGAGCCGCGCGCTGAAGCTGACGTCGCCGCCGCGCAGCGCGCCGTCAGCCAGCTGCACCGCCGGTGCCGACAGCTTGGCGCTCAGCGCCTCGCCATCGCGGGTCGCCACGGCGTCGAGCTGCAGCTTCTGCAGTTCCAGCTGGCCTTCGCCCACCAGCGCGATGCGGGACGCACCCAGCGTCGCCTTCAGCGCCTGCAGATCGAGCGCCTCGCCATCGACCCTCATGCTCAGATCGTCGAGCGCGTAACGCTGCGCCGGCAGATCGTAGTCGTAGGTAGCGGCCAGCACGATGCGGCTGTCGATGACCGGCTGCGTGGATTTGAGGTGCGCCGCCAGGTCGAGCTTGCCGCGCGCGGCATTGGCCAGCTTGCCGAGCGACAGTTCGATCTCTTCCAGCTGGTGCGCAGCGCCCGAGGTCTCGTCGCGGAAGGCCAGTGCCGAACGCGACAGCTTCAGTCCGGCGACGTCGAACCTGACCGGCGAACTGTCATCGCTGTCGTCGGACAGCAGGTCGCTGAAATTGAAGCTGCCGTCCTTGTGCCGCGTGATCTGGATGTAGGCGCCTTCGATGCGAATCTCGTCCACCACCAGTGCGCCCGACAGCAGCGGCATCACTGCGACCGACACGCGTGCGGCATCGACCTGTGCGAAACGTTCGGCACTGCTTTGTTCGGACAGCGTGGTGCGACCCAGACGGAGACCGAGATTGGGGTAGAAGGACAGATCGACATCGCCTTCGATGTCGAGCGTGCGCTGCTTCTGCTCCTGCACGACGCGCTTCAGTTCGTCCTTGAGCTTCGCCGCATCGAAGGTGATGGCGACGTAGAGCACGACGGCGGCCAGCAGCGCTGCAATACCGCCCAGCGCGAATGCTGCGTATTTCAGTACTTTCATGCCTTCTCCATGCGAAACAGGCGGACCGGTGTCGTCGACCTCCGGTCACGCCGCGGCGCCTGCCGCCGGGCGGGCACACGCAAGGACATGGCAGGCGAATCAGGTAGCGACGAACCGCGGCACGCGATGGCGACCGGTCAGGATGACAGCGCCCGACCAGACACTCGATGAGCACGATGGTCCGCGAGCGTAACAGAGAAGCCCACGCACCGGCCGGACGCAGCGCACACAGTCGCCTGTGCTATCTTCGCGCTCGCTGCAGACTCAGACATCCCCACCGAAAGAGGAGAACCGCATGAGCTTCATGTCCGAATTCAAAGCCTTCGCCATGAAGGGCAATGTGGTCGACCTGGCGGTCGGCGTCATCATCGGCGCAGCCTTCGGCAAAATCGTCGACTCCGTCGTCGGCGACCTGATCATGCCCATCGTCGGTGCGCTGTTCGGCGGCCTCGATTTCAGTCAGTTCTTCATCGTGCTGAAGGACATCCCGCCGGGCGTGCCGGAAACGCTGGCCGACCTGAAGAAGGCCGGCGTGCCGGTGTTCGCGTGGGGCAGCTTCCTCACCGTCGCGCTGAACTTCGTCATCCTCGCCTTCATCATCTTCATCATGGTGAAACAGATCAACCGGCTGAAGCGCGAAGAGCCTGCTGCACCGGAGGCACCGGCCGAGCCGCCGGAAGAAGTCGTGCTGCTGCGCCAGATCCGCGATTCACTGCAGAAGTAATCGGCGGTCTTGGAAATGAAAAAGGAGCCGCGAGGCTCCTTTTTCATTGGTGGACCGACATCTCAGGCAGCCGGCTGTTCTTCCGCCCGCTTGCCGTCGTCGGCCACGCGTTCCAGTCGATAACCGTAGTTGTAGGTCGAGGCGAGGCGGTAGCCGTTCTCCGGCCGCAGCGCGAGCTTCGAGCGCACGCGCGACATGTGGGTGTCTACGGTGCGCGTCGGCACGTCGCCCTTGCGGCCCCACAGCGATTCGAGCAGGTGGCCGCGCGACACCAGGCGGCCGACGTTGCGGAACAGGAAGACGGCCAGTTCGAACTCGCGCTCGGTCAGGTCTATCACCTCGCCGTTGAGGCGGGCGGTGTGCGAATTCATGTCGAACTGGTAGGGCGCGGCATCGATCACCGGCTGGTCGGCCGGCGGGCGGCTGCGCCGCAGCACGGCTTCGATGCGGGTGAGCAGTTCCATGCGTCGCGCCGGCTTGACGATGTAGTCGTCGGCGCCCGCGGCCAGCGCGGTCACGATGTCGTTCTCGTCCTGCCGGGCGGTGACGAAGATGACCGGGATCGTCAGCCCGCGCTCGTTGCGCAGCCAGCGCAGCACGTCGGCGCCTGGCAGATCGGGCAGCTCCCAGTCGATCAGCAGCAGGTCATAACTTTCCCGCACGGCTTCTCGCATCAGGTCGCGAGAGCGCATGAAGGTGTGGATGTCATGGCCGGCGGCACGCAGCCAACTGCCAAGGATTTCGACCTGTACCGGGTCGTCTTCGAGCAATGCTATTCGGGCGGTCTGCACGGCGATTCTGTATCCGTAGGAAATAACCGGTTCAGAAAGCGTTCACGGCACGCGCAACGCGGACTGAAGGGTGACTGTGTAATTTCGTGACCTCCGGCCTGTAAGGCAGTATGCCCCAGTGAGCGGGTCAGCGCATCCGTTCGCCATCGAACAGACCCTGCATCCAGTCCAGCCAGCGCCGCGCCGGCTCACCGTCGGCCGGTGCCCAGGGCGCGAATTCGGCCTCGGTCAGCGCACGGTAGGGGCCCGCTTTCGCCTCGAACATGACAGAGCCGGGTTCGAGGGCCACCAGACTGTGAAACTGACCGTGCGCGATATCGACGCCGAAGCGCTCGCCACCGGGTGCCAGCACGCAGGTTTCCTGCACTGCACCGCTGTCGTCGAAAAGGATGCACCCCAATCGACCCTTCACGCAGAGGATGGTTTCATCCTTCAGCGGATCGAGATGTCGGTGGGGTCTGACATAGCTGTCGGGTTCGATGGCATTGAGCAGGCGGTGCGCCGGATGATCGTCGTGCGGATGGAAGTTGCGGTTCATCCGTCGGCGCGGGCTGCGCTGCGCCTCGGCAACCACCGCGTCGAGCAGTGCCCGGTCCAGCCAGCGCGCGCTCATGCCACGACCCTCCGGTCACTGCGTGACCACCTCCCCGTGGGAGCGTGAGCGCCCTCTTCGGGCGGCCGGGCGAGGGCGTTCATTCCACGGCCCTCCGGTCACTGCGTGACCACCTCCCCGAGGGAGGGTGAGCGACCTCTTCGGGCGGCCGGGCGAGGGCGCTCATGCCACGACCCTCCGGTCACTGCGCGACCACCTCCCCGAGGGAGGGTGAGCGACCTCTTCGGGCGGCCGGGCGAGGGCGCTCATGCGTACGCCACCGATACCGCGTCGGCCGGCAGCCAGTCGCGCAGACCATCGAACAGCGCGTCGTCGAGCCGGACCCGCCACGGATCGCCGAAATCGAGCGGCGCGACGGCGTCGTTGCTGCGGTAGTGCAGGCGGACCGCGCAGCCGCTTTCGGTGCGGAAGGGTTCGAGCAGACTGCGCAGCCGGGCGCAGGCGGCGTGCGCACCGAGCGTGGCCACTTCGCCGTTCAGCTTCAGTTCGAGCCGGCGCGCGAAGCGGGCGCGTGCCTCGCCGGCACTGAGCAGGCTGTCGGCGACGACGCGCATCGAGTTCGAATACTCATCGAACTGCGCCCGGCCCTCGACCACCAGCACTTCGTCCTCGCGCAGCTTGTTGCGCGACGCTTCGTACAGTTCGTTGAACACCGACACCTCGATCTGCGCCGTGCCGTCGTCGAGCGCGACGAAGGCCATCTTGCCGCGACGCGTCATCTGCACGCGCGAACTGACGACCAGACCGGCGACCACGGTCGGATCGCGCGACGATTCGAGCTGGGCCAGCTTGCGCCGGGCGAAGCGCGAGAACTCCTGTGCGTAGCTGTTATAGGGATGGCCGGACAGGTAGAAACCGAGCGCCTGCTTCTCGTTGGCCAGCTTTTCGCGCTCGCTCCACGGCTTGACCTGCACATACTCCGGCGCGCGCGCGCCGGTGCCGCTGGGGGCGTCGTCGAACAGGCCGCCCTGGTGCGCGTTGGCCGCCGCCTGTTCGGCCGCCTCCATCGCCAGCGCGACGCTGCTCATCAGCGTGTTGCGGTCGTGCGGCGTGCCGGCGATCGTCGCGTCGAAGGCGCCGGCACGGATCAGCGCCTCGATGGTGCGGCGGTTCACCATGCGGCGGTCGACGCGCAGGCAGAAATCGAAAATGTCCTTGAACGGCCCGCCCGACTTGCGGGCTTCGAGAATGCAGTTCACCGCCTGCTCGCCGGTGCCCTTGACCGCGCCGAGGCCGTAGCGGATTTCGCTGCGCGACACCGGCACGAAACGGTATTCGGACTCGTTGACGTCCGGCGGCAGGATGGTGAGCCGGTTCTTCTTCGCGTCGAGGTAGAAGATATTCACCGTGTCGGTGTTGTCCATGTCGGACGACAGCGACGCGGCCATGAAGGCGGCGCAGTGGTGGGCCTTCAGCCAGGCGGTGTGGTAGGTGACGACGGCGTAGGCGGCGGTGTGCGACTTGTTGAAGCCGTATTCCGCGAACTTGGTCATCAGGTCGAACAGCTGTTCGGCCAGCGCCGGGTCGTAGCCCTTCTCCTTCGCACCGGCGGCGATGGTTTCGCGGTGCTTGGCCATCTCCTCCGGCTTCTTCTTGCCCATCGCCCGGCGCAGCATGTCCGCACCACCGAGCGTGTAGCCGCCGATGATCTGCGAAATCTGCATCACCTGTTCCTGGTACACGATGACGCCATAGGTCGGCGACAGGCAGGCTTCCAGGTCCGGGTGGAAATAGTCGATCGCCTGCTGGCCCTTCTTGCGCAGGATGAAGTCATCCACCATGCCCGAGCCGAGCGGGCCCGGCCGGTAGAGCGCCAGCACGGCGATGATGTCCTCGAAACGGTCCGGTGCGAGCTTGCCGAGCAGCTTCTTCATGCCCTCGGATTCAAGCTGGAAGATGGCGGTGGTGTTGGCATCCTTCAGGATCTGGTAAGCGGCCGGATCGGTGAAGGGCAGGCTCAGCAGGTCGGGCCGGTTGCCGGTCATGCGCTCGATGTAGTCGACCGCCAGCTCGATAATCGTCAGGTTGCGCAGACCGAGAAAATCGAACTTCACCAGGCCGATGGCTTCGACGTCGTCTTTGTCGAACTGGCTCACCGGCGAAGCGTCGTCGCCATCCTGCTGGTAGAGCGGGCAGAAGTCGGTGAGCTTGCCCGGCGCAATCAGCACGCCGCCGGCGTGCATGCCGACGCCGCGGGTCAGGCCTTCCAGCGGTTCGGCGAGGCGCAGCAGCTCCCGCACTTCCTCCTCGGCCTGTTCGCGCTCGGCCAGCTGCGGCGCCTGTTCGCGCGCCTCGGCCAGCGACAGCGGCTTGTTCTGCACCACCGGGATCAGCTTGGACAGCTGGTCGCAGAAGTTGTAACCCATGTCGAGCACGCGGCCGACGTCGCGGATGACCGCACGCGACGCCATCGTGCCGTAGGTGGCAATCTGGCTCACCGCGTCGGCGCCGTACTTCTGGCGCACGTACTCGATCACCTTCCAGCGGTTGTCCTGGCAGAAGTCCACGTCGAAGTCGGGCATGGACACCCGCTCCGGATTCAGGAAGCGCTCGAACAGCAGCGCGTAGGCCAGCGGGTCGAGGTCGGTGATGCCGAGCGAGTAGGCGACCAGCGAGCCGGCGCCCGACCCCCGACCGGGGCCGACCGGAACGCCGTTCTTCTTCGCCCAGTTGATGAAGTCGGCCACGATGAGGAAGTAGCCGGGGAAGCCCATCTGGATGATGGTGTCGCACTCGAACTTGAGCCGCGCCTCGTATTCCGGCCGCTTCTGCTCGCGCACCGTCTCGTCCGGGTAGAGCTGGGCCAGACGCTTCTCCAGGCCCGCTTTCGCCTCGGCGATCATGAACTCGTCGATGGTCATGCCGGGCGGCGTCGGGAACTGCGGCAGGTAGTTCTTGCCCAGCGTCAGCGTCAGGTTGCAGCGGCGCGCCAGTTCGACCGCGTTGTGCAGAGCCTCCGGAATGTCGGCGAACAGCGCGGCCATTTCGGCCGAGGTCTTGAAGTACTGCTGCTCGGTGAAATCGCGCGGCCGGCGCTTGTCGCTCAGTACATAGCCCTGGGCGATGCAGACGCGCGCCTCGTGCGCCTTGAAGTCGTCCGGCGACATGAACTGCACCGGGTGGGTGGCCACGACCGGGATGTCCATTTCCGACGCCAGCGCGCAGGCGTCGGCGATATAGGTTTCGGTATTCGGGTGGCCGGCGCGCTGCAGCTCGATGTGGAAGTCGCCGTCGAACAGCCGCAGCCATTCGGCCGCCGCACGGCGTGCCGAATCCATATTGCCGGCCAGCAGCGCCATGCCAACGTCGCCCAGCATGCCGCCGGACAGCGCGATCAGACCGGCCGTGCCCTCGGCATCGCGCTCCAGCCACTCGCGGCGCAGCTCGGCGCGGCCGCGGTACTTGTTTTCCAGGTAGGCACGGGTAAGCAGCCGGCACAAGGTGCCGTAGCCCTCGCGGTTGCGCGCCAGCAGCAGCAGGCGATGCGGCTTGTCGCGCTCGGCGTCGTTGCTGACATAGACATCGACCGCGCAGATCGGCTTCACGCCCTTGCCGCGCGCCGCCTTGTACAGCTTGACCAGGCCGAACACGTTGGCGAGATCGGAAATGGCGATCGCCGGCATGCCATCCTTCGCGGCGGCCTTGACCGCCGCATCGACGGTGACGATGCCATCGACCACCGAGTACTCGCTGTGGATGCGCAGGTGGACGAAAGGTGTGGGGGCCTCGGCGGCCGGGGAGAGAGTGGTGCTGTCGGAGCTCATCCGGCGATTTTACTCGGCCACGCCGAACGTAACGACTGCAGGGGCGACTGCGCTAGCATCGTCGCTTTCCGTCACCGCCGGACACCATGCGCCGCCACCTCCTGCCCCTCGTACTGCTCGCGCTCGCCCTGCCCGCCGCCGCACAGAAGGACCGCGACTGGCCCACCTTCGGCCTGGACCATGCCAACACGCGGCTGGCCGACCTGCCGGCAATCACGCCGAAGACGGTGAAGAAGCTGGTGCCGAAGTGGATCTACCAGAGCGGCGTCGCCGCAACCTTCCAGGCGACGCCCATCGTCACCGGGGGCCGCATGTATGTGTCACTGCCCGGTTCGCACGTGGTCGCGCTGGATGCGCGGACCGGCGCCGAGCTGTGGCGTTACACGCACCGGAAGCGCACCGAGAAGCTGTGCTGCGGCCCGGCCAACCGCGGGGTGGCGGTGGACGACGGCCGCGTGTTCGTCGCCACCGTCGATGCCCGCCTGGTGGCACTCGACGCCACCACCGGCAAACCGGCCTGGGACATCGAACTGGCGCGGCCGGACAGCGCACTGACCGAAAGCGGTGAAGGCATCAAGGGCGAGGTCGGCGGCGGCTCGGGGGTGGGCGCGGCAGCGGCGCCGCTGGTGGTGGACGGCAAGGTGATCGTCGGCATCAACGGCGTCGGCTATGGCCTGCACATCGATGCCCAAGGCCGCGCCGGCCAGCTGGCCGCCGTCGTGGGCATCGCCGGCAAGTACGGCGGCATCGGCTTTCTCGCCGCCTTCGACGCGAAGACCGGCAAGCGCGTGTGGCAGTTCGACACCGTGCGCAAGCCGGCGGAGGGCGGCTGGGAGGGCGATTTCGTCGAGCGCACCGCCGACGGCCTGCCGCTGAACCGCAATATTGCCGAGGAACGCGCCAATGCCGGCAAGTACGCCGACGCCTGGGAATACGGCGGCGGCTCGGTATGGAACGCGCCGGCCTACGACGCAAAGAGCGGCCTGCTCTACTTCGGCACCGGCAATCCGAGCCCGCAGATCAACGACAGCACTCGCCCGGGTGACAATCTGTATACCGCCTCGCTGGTCGCCATCGACGCGAAGACCGGCCGCCACGCCTGGCACTTCCAGCAGATTCCGCACGACAAGTGGGGCTACGACGTGGCCAGTCCGCCGGTACTGTTCGACCATCGCGAGCCGGACGGCCGCGTCGTGCCGGCGGTCGGCCAGGCGTCCAAGCTGGGCTGGTTCTACGTGCACGATCGCGCCACCGGCGCCCTGCTCTACAAGTCCGACGCCTTCGTGCCACAGGACAACCTGTTCGCCGCCGCCAGCCGCGAAGGCACGCGCATCACGCCGGGCGTGGCGGGCGGGGTTAACTGGTCACCTGCCGCGCTGGACACACAACGCGGTCTGGCCTTCGTCGCCGCGATGCACATGCCCATGCGCTACTGGATCAAGGAAAGTGCGGCCACCGCCGACAAGCCGGCGCAGCGCTATGACAGCATGGAACCGGCGGACGAGGCGCAATGGGGCGTGCTGGCGGCGATCGACCTGAAGAAGCGCGGCAAGCTGAAGTGGACGGTGAGGACCGATCAGCCACTGATCGGCGGCGTGCTGGCGCTGAAGTCCGGCGTCGTGTTCACCGGCGAGGGCGACGGCCATCTGTCGGCCTTCGACAGCCTCTCGGGCAAGCGGCTGTGGCGCTTCCAGACCGGCGCCGGCGTCAATGCGCCGCCGATCGCCTACGTGCTCGACGGCAAGCCCTACGTCGCGGTAGCCGCTGGCGGCAGCGCGATCTGGGGCTACCGCCAGGGCGATGCGGTCGTCGTGTTCGGGCTGCCCGACTAAAGGTCGTCCACGGCCTTCAGCAGGCGGCGCAACGCCGGCGGGTCGAGCCGCATCACGTACTCCAGCCCGTCGACCTCGTCGATGAAGGAGGCGATGCGACGGAAGCCCGTGCTGGCCAGCAAGGAGCACGAGGCGAGATTGTCCGGCCGCACCGAGGCGATGAAACGCGGCACGCCCTGATCGAGATGTGCCCAACGCAGCAGCGCGATCAACGCTTCGCGGCCGAGGCCGCGGCGGCGGTGCGGCGGATAGACGGTGTAGCCAGTCTCGACGCCGTCCGGCGCGTAGGGCAGCAGATACTCCGGCGCCGGCCGCGTGTGAAAGCCGGCGTGGCCGACCATTTCACCGCTGTCGCGCAGGGCGACGGCGCGCACCGACCACGGCGCATAGTCCGGGTCAGACCTCAGGTCGGCCAGTCGCAGTGCCGCCAGATCGGCTTCGGCGAGCCAGTCCTCGGCGACCGTCAGACCGATCAGCCCGGACAGATCCCGCACACCGCAACCCTCGGCCGACGCCTGCAGGAAGTCGGCGCTCATCGGTCGCAGCAACAGACGAGGGGTCAGGATATCCACGGTCGGGCAGCATCGGACATTACGGGGCGGAGAAGATAGCCGGTCTGGCGCCGCCCTTCCAGCCCGGCAGGAAATGGTGCATTGCGTTCACAAATTTTTCCCCTAAAGAAACTTTCTTGATCGTCGTCAACCCCTTCTCACTCAAGAACGAGGTCGATCATGAATCTGCACGCCCTGAGTCTGCGCACCAAGCTGCTGGCATCCACAGTCATCACCGTCCTGCTCTGCTTCTCGGTCACGCTGGGGGTGCTCGCCTGGCGCAGCCATCAGGCGGTGCTGGAACAGGGTCTGGCACGGGCTGAGAGCGTGGCCGCCTCGGTCGCGCACGACGTCGGCGCCAACCTCGACGAAGCGATGGCCGTGTCGTCCACGCTGGCACTGTCGCTCGAAGGCCTGCACGCGAAGGGCTCGCCCGACCGCGACGCGGTCAGCCGCCTGCTGCGCCGTACGCTGGAAGGCCGCCCGGCACTGCTGGGCGTCTACACCGGCTGGGAAGCCAACGCCTTCGACGGTCGCGATGCCGACTTCGCCGGCAGCACCGGTCATGACGCCAGCGGCCGCTTCGTGCCTTACTGGAGCCGCAGCGGCGACAAGCTGTCGGTCGAAGCGCTGGTCGATTACGACAAGCCGGGGGCCGGTGACTATTACCAGCAGCCGAAGAAGACCGGCCGCGCCTATCTCGCCGAGCCTTATGAATACGTGGTCGGCGGCCGGAAGATGCTGATCACCTCGCTGGTCAAGCCGCTGGCCGTCAATGGCCGCTTCGCCGGCATCGCCGGCGTCGATATGGCGCTCGACCGGCTGGCCGACGACCTCGGCCGCATCAAGCCCTTCGACGTCGGCACCGTTGCGCTGTACGCGCCGTCCGGCCTCGTCGTCGCGCACACCGACGCCGCCCGCATCGGCAAGCCGGCCGCCGATCTGCCGGCCGACGCACTGGCCGCGCTGCGCGAAGGTCGCAGCCTGCAGTGGCGCGACGCCGCCGGCGTGCGCCACTTCCTGCAGCGCGTGTCGCTGAGCGACGGCGACGCCTGGTGGGGCAGCGTGGTGTCGGTGCCGGAAGACGTGATCACCGCGTCGGCCAACGCGCTGCGCAACACCGCCATCGTCATGGGCATCGTCAGCGTGCTGCTGACCGCCGGCGTGCTGTTCGCACTGCTCGGTGCGATGACCCGGCCGCTGGAAACCCTGGCCGACGCGATGCAGGCGCTGGCCAGCGGTGAAGGCGACCTGACGCGCCGCCTGCCGGAAACCCGCAGCAGGGACGAGCTGGGTCGCGTCGCCACCTCGGTGAACGCCTTCCTCGGCAGCCTGCAGCGCATGTTCATCGAAGTGCGCGATCAGAGCCACACGCTGGTCGGCGGCATCCGCGAAGTGTCGGACGCCACCAGCCACATCGCCGGCAGTTCGCGCTCGCTGGCCGGCACCACCGGTGACAACGCGGCGACCATCGAGGAAATCACGGTGTCGATCGGCCACATCGCCAGTCACGCCAACGACGCCAATGGTGTCATGCTGGACACGCACACCGCGTCGCAGCGCAGTGGCGAGGCGGTGCGCGGCATGCAGACGCATATGCGCGACATCGCCGGCAGCATGGAAACACTGGCCGGTTCGCTGACCGGCCTGGCCGAACGTTCGGTGCAAATCAACGGCATCGTGCAGGTGATCCGTGAAATCGCCGACCAGACCAATCTGCTCGCGCTCAATGCCGCGATCGAAGCCGCCCGCGCTGGCGAGCAGGGCCGCGGTTTCGCCGTCGTCGCCGACGAGGTGCGCAAGCTGGCCGAACGCACCAGCAATGCCACCACCGAAATCCGCGACATGATCGCCGCCATGCACAGCGAAACCGACCGCGCGGTGGACAGCATGAACAGCACGCGCGAAGCGGTCGAGTCGGGCGTCGAGCGCGCCGCCCGCGTGGCCGAGGAGATCGGCGGCATCGAGGCCGGCATGCAGCGCGCCGCCGAACGGGTACGCGAGATCGCCGAAGCGACTCAGGAACAGTCGGCCGCCACCACCGCGCTGGCGCAGTCGGCGGAGCAGGCGTCCGAAGTGGTGCAGAACACCGACGAGGCGATCCAGCGCACCTCGGCCACGCTGTCGCAGATCGGACGCGCCTCCGACCATCTGGGCGAACTGGTCGGACGCTTCAAGCTGTAAGCCACGGTTCGGGCGGGAAGACATCCCGCCCGGGTCGGCGCAGGACTACGCTGTCCTACGTCGGACACCCACAGCCCTCATGGCAGCGCACACCTAGGATGAGGATTCGGCGGCACGTCGCCGCACTCATCACCGAGGAGACGTCATGAGCAATCGCACTGTCATCGAAGTCCTGAACACCCTGATCGAAACCTGCAAGGATGGCGAGTACGGCTTCAACGAATGCGCCGAGCACGCCCAGGCCGGACAGCTCAAGGCGCTGTTCAACAACCGCGCGCTGGAATGCCGCGCGGCCGCACTCGAACTTCAGCAGATCGTTGCCGCATCCGGCGGCGAACCCGATACCAGCGGCACTGTGAGCGGCGCCCTGCACCGCGGCTGGGTGTCGCTGCGCAGCGCACTGCCGGGTGACGACAATGTGGCCATGCTGAACGAGGCCGAACGCGGCGAGGACAAAGCGCTGCAGCGCTACCGCGAGGCGCTGTTCCAGCCGCTGCCGTCCGACGTGCGCATCGTGGTGCAGCGCCAGCTGGCCGGCGTGCAGCGCAACCACGACCAGATCCGCCTGCTGCGCGATCAGTACCGCGCCGTCGCCTGACCGGCCGGACGCCCGTAACGCGGACCGCCTCCGGGCGGTTCCGCCCACTGCTTCTTCATCCCGTTCTGGAGCGCTCAGCGCGCAGCATCGACCGCGGCGTGGTCGTGCTCAGCGCGACAGCATCGTCGCCAGCGCGATGACGACGAACACCAGCAGCCCGGTCCCGGCCACGGTGATGACGCGGACGCGCAACCTGAGCGCCCCGATCTCGCTCACCAGTTGCGCGTTCTGTTCGGCCAGCGTGCGGATGAGCTGGGACGAGGCGAGCGCCTCCTTCTGCAATTCCGTCACCGCCTGTTCCAGCGCAGCGATGCGTACGTCGTCGCTGGCGCCGGGCGGCGCGACCACGGATGGCTCCTCGCCCTTCTTCCGCTTCTTCGCGACACGCTCCCACAGCGCGTTGGCGCCCTGCACGACAGACGGTGCGGCGGCGATGACGTCGCCCCAGGGGACTGCCTTGACGGCGCCGAGCAGACTGATGGACATGGATGGACCTCGACGGATATCTGGAGCGTCAGCCTACGTTCACCACTTCGCCAGATCAATGCCGAAGGTGAACATGACGCCGGCGGTGCCCAGCAGCGCCACCTGCGCGCTGTAGCGGTCCACCTGGTAGCCGAGCGCCGGAATGACGGCGAAGGCCACACCATTGTGGTTGAACGGAATCTTGTCCTCGTAGCGACCGGTGTAGCCGAGCAGCGCACCGGCAGTCACCTTCACGTAAAGATTGGAACTGATCGAGTCCAGGTCCCAGCGCTTGCCGGCGTAGTAGTACTCGGTCGGCTGATCGAAGGAGTTGCGCAGGAAGGATGCGCCGGCCAGCCACTGCGACGGCGCCATGTATTCGAGACCGATCAGGCCGGGCGTGTTCTTGTGGTCCGGATCGTGGTCCCAGTGGTGGACGTAGGGACCCAGCTGCAGACTCAACACATGGTTGCCTTCATCGGCAAGCGCCGGTGCGGCGACGATCAGACAAGCGCTGGCGAGCAGCGCATACAGGGTATTGTTTTTCGATTGCACGATGCCTTGCCCTGGATGGAATATGGATGGGGCAGGCATGGTGCGGGTCATGTTCCCGCAAACGATGACCGCAGTGTTGCCGGATGTTTCACCGCGTCGCGCGCCAGCGGACCAGCCAGTGATCGGCGGACAGCAGGCCAGGCCCGAAAGCAAGCACAGCCAGCAGGCCGGCGCCCCACCACAGATGGGACTGCACGGCAGCCGGGCACTCGAAGGCCCACAGCGCAGGATACGCCATCAGCGCCATCGCATTGACGACGGTCAGTCCGAGCGCGGCGAAGCGACCGGCCAGGCCGATGGCGAGCAGCGGCGGCAGCAGCAGTTCGCCGGCAGTGCCGAGCAGCGCGGCCAGCGCCGGCGGCAGCAGCGGCACCGAATATTCCTCGGTGAACAGGAAGAGCGTGGTGTCCCAGTCCTCGATCTTGGTCAGGCCGGCCTTGAAGAAGACCGAGGCGATATAGAGGCGCAAGGCAAGCAGCAGCAGCGGACGGCCGTAATCGGCCAGGCGGGCGAACGGCAGGGCAAAGTCGTAAAGACGAAGGACGGCATTCATGCGGGCGCTCCCGGGGTGACAGGCAGGTGCAGCCAGCCGCCGGCAAGTGCCTGCGCAATGGCCGCTGCAAGATCGAAATGCGGGTCGGTCGCGCTGGCTGCAGCCCACGCTTCGCCCACCGGCGCGCCATCGACCAGCGCCTGCCAGAAGGCATGCGTTGCCGGTTGCAGCGCGCCGACGCGCACGCGGTAGCCTTCGCGCCAGACGACGGCGTGTTGCGGAAGATCGAGGTCGATGGTGAGCTCGCGCGCGTGCGGACCACCGGCCTCCGGCGGGTGTTGCAGCCAGATGTCGGCCACCGGCCAGCGGCTGGCGTGCAGTGCGAAGCCGGGCGTCATGCGCACGCGCAGTGCCGCCAGTGCGTCGGGCGCCAGGCCGGCGAACAGCTCGCCGCCTGCCGGCCGCGCGTCGGCTGCCGTCGTTGCCACATGCACCGACCATTCGAGACGGGCGACGTCCGGCAGATAGGGCAGCGCGCGCACCGGTTCGAAGCCATCGAGGAAGGCGGCGAAGCGGTCGCCGTAACGGTTCAGGTCGCCGTCGCGCGACGGACAGGCCGCGCGATAGCGGCGCGCCAGCGCATCGAAGTAGTCGTCGCCGGTGATCTGCCGGCAGACCGGGTAGGCCAGCCGCAGTGCCGCCGTGGCGTTGGCGATCGAGGTGGCGCGGTAGATCGACAGCAGCGCCCGGTTGCGAACGTCGTTGCCCGCCAGCAGCGGCAGCGCATCGTCCTCGCCGTCGGCCGACGACAGCGCGGCGCCGAAGCGGCGCTGGACTTCAAGCAGCGCGGGCACGAGGATGCTCCGCATGATGGCCACCGATGCGGTCGGCCTGCGCCGCCTCGGCCAGCAGCAGGTCGAGATCGGGCAGGTCGGTGTCCCACTCGATCAACGCCGGCGCGCCGACACCGCGCTGCCGCACATCGCGCAGCAGCGCCCATACGTCGTCGCAGACGCAGCTGCCGTGGGTGTCGATCAGGCCGTGTTCGGTGACCGCGTGACCGGCCAGATGGATTTCGCCGACCGCGTGCATCGGCAGGCGGTCGAGCACGTCCAGCGGGTCACCGCCGAAGTTGCGCGCATTCACATAGAGATTGTTCAGATCGAGCAGCAGACCGCAGCCGGTCAGGCAGACCAGTTCCGCCAGGAAATCGGCTTCGCTCATTTCGCTGTCGCGGAACTGCACGTAGGTCGACAGGTTTTCGAGCAGCACCGGCCGCTTCAACCGGTCCTGCAGTGCGGATACGCGGCCGGCAACCAGCGCCAGCGCCTCACTGGTGTACGGGAAGGGCAGCAGGTCGTTGTAGTGGCGGTCAGCGATCCGGCCCCAGCACAGGTGTTCCGACACCAGCGCCGGCTCGAAGCGATCCACCAGCGCAGCCAGCCGCTCGACGTGCGCATCGCCGCCGCCGTCGGCCGACGCCAGTGCCAGACCGACGCCGTGCAGACTCAGCGGGTAGCATTCGCGCGCGCGCTGCAGCACCTGCAGCGCCGCGCCGCCTTCGTGAAAGAAGTTCTCGCTGTGCACTTCGACGAAGCCCAGCGGCGGGCGCTCTTCGAGCACCCGTGCATAGTGCGGCTGGCGCAGGCCGATGCCGGTCGGGGAGGACATGATCATGATCGACTGCCGGCGCGGCGGGCGCGCCGGCTGCGCTCCGATTACTTGCCCGGCGCCATCGTCTTGCCACCCATCTTCTCGCAGGTGCCGGCGGCGACGAACTTCCATTCATTCGGGTCGTTGTCCATCTTGGCCTGACCGGCGCAGCTGTGGCTGCCATTGGCCGAAGCGCAGTCGTTGGCGCCCTTCTTGGCGACGCCGTAGCACTTCTCCTTGCCCTTGTCATCGGCGGCAAGAACCGGGTTGGCGACCACACCGAGCGCGAGGACGGAAGCGAGTGCGGCATGCAGTGCAACGGATTTGCTCATCTATGTACTCCTCTGAAGTGACAGGCTGGAAGCCGCCTGTGGGGCTTGCACGGCAGTAGACCTGCAAGCGCAGCGAACCTTACAGCGGTCCGCGAAAAATGCCGGCAGCACCTCACCACAGCCAGGCGGCACCGCGCACGCCCGACGAATCGCCGTGCAGCGGCGGGCACAGCCGGGTGACGATGCGGTCGGAGAACACATGGGGCACCCACAGCCGTGGCACCTGTTCGTACAGCCGGCCGATCGAGGACAGTCCGCCGCCGAGCACGATCACGTCCGGATCGAGCAGATTGATGACGCCGGCCAGCGCGCGCGCCAGCCGCGCCTCGTAGCGCTGCAGCGTCGCTTCGCAAACAGCGTCTCCCGCGGCGGCGCGGGCCACGATGCGTTCCGGCACCGCCGTCTCGCCGCTTGTCCGCAGATGGTCGGCCGCCAGCGCCGGACCGGACAGCCAGGTTTCGACGCAGCCGTGGCGGCCGCAGTAGCAGGCCGGCGCATGACCGCCGGTGTCGTCGCCCGGCGGCAGCGGGTTGTGCCCCCACTCGCCGGCCACGCCATTGGCGCCCTGCAGCACGCGGCCGTGGACCACGACACCGCCACCGACCCCGGTACCGAGGATGACGCCGAACACGACGTCGGCACCCCGGCCAGCACCGTCGACCGCCTCGGACAGCGCAAAGCAGTTGGCGTCGTTTGCCAGCCGCACGGCGCGACCGAGCGCCGCTTCGACATCCTGCTTGAGCGGCCGGCCGTTGAGGCAGGTCGAATTGGCATTGCGCATGCAGCCGTCGACCGGCGACTGCGAACCCGGTGTGCCAATGCCGACGCTGGCGCGCACACCCAGCTCGCGCTCGGCCTGCGTCACCATCCCGGCGATCAGCGCCACCGTGGCCACGTAGTCGCCAGCCGGTGTCGGCACGCGCCGGCGCAGGCGCACGGCGCCATCGTCGCCCAGCGCGATCAGCTCGGTCTTGGTGCCGCCGAGATCGACGCCTATGCGCATGGCGCAGCCACCACGTTCCGCGCGACAATGTCCTTCGTCACCCACCGAGGTCCATCGATCATGATCGTCACCTTCAAGTCATCCGCCACTGCCGACACCCTCATGTTCGGCGACAACGCAAAGCAGCTGCTGTCGCTGATGGGCAAGTCCTTCGACGCGACGGGCATTATCACGCTGGAGCAGCTGCCCGCCGCGATCGACGCACTGAAGCAGGCGATCGTCGCCAGCCGGGAAGCGGAACGCGCACAGCCGCAGGACGACGACAACCCCGAGGACCGACCACCGGCCATGCTGATGCCGGTGTCGCTGGCCCAGCGTGCCGCACCGCTGATCGAACAGCTCGAACGTTCGCTGAAGGCGAAACAGCCGGTGATCTGGGAAAGCTGAGGGTGCTCAAGGCGCGGCGGCGCCGGTCGTTGATGTGTGCGACACCGACTGTTTACCCGACGACACCGTCCGCACACCATGCCGACCACCACCGCACCTCCGATACTCGACGACGCACGACTGGCCGAATTGCAGGACATGCTCGGACCGGTCATCGATGAAGTGCTGCGCGCCTGGCTGCAGGACACGCCGCGCACGCTGCAGACGGTGCGCCGGGCACTGCGCGACGGCGAGCTCGGTGCCGCCCTCTGCGCGGCGCATGCACTGAAGGGCAGTTGCAGCAATGTGGGTGCGGCCAGCCTGTCGGCGAGCGCCGAGGCGCTGGAATGCGCGCTGCGAGAGGGCGGCGTCGATTGCAGCGCAGCAACGATCGCACTGGCGCAGCTCGACGGCGAGTACGACAATGCGGCCCGTCTCATCACTGCCCGCTTCCGCCTATGACCGAAATGCTGTCGGCCGCATCGCTCGACGAGGATGTCGCCCCCGTTCCGCCCACCATGCCGATGGACTCCGAGTGCTGCGAATCCGGCTGCGAGCGCTGCGTATGGACCGTCTATCAGGAAGAGAAGCTGGAGTACGAACGCCGCTACGCTGCCTGGCTGCAGCGGCATCCAGAAGAACGCCCGCACCTGTGACCGGCGCGGGCGCAGAGCGGATCAGCCCTGCGGCGACCCGATGGTGGTCTTGTTGATGAACACCGCCCGGTCGATCGGCACCACCCAGACCAGACCGTCGCCGGTCTGGCCAGTGCAGGCAACGCTGATGATGCGGCGCACGATGTCATCGACCTTTTCGTCGGGGGCGACGATTTCGATCCGCACCTTGGCGGAGTAATCGGTCAGCTCCTCCTTGATATTGTGCGGTGTGTGCTCGCTCGGCGCACCGAAGCCCTCGACCTTGCTCACCGTCATGCCCGGGAAGCCGGGCATTTCACGCAATACGGTGCGCAGTTTCGGCAGCTTGTTCGGCCGGATGATGGCGCGAATTTCCTTCATGTCGTCTCTCCGTCTTCGATGTTCGCTCAAGCTTCAAACGGCTTGTCGTCGAACCAGGTGTACAGCGCCGGTACCACCACCAGCGTCAGCAGCGTGCAGGTGATCAGACCGCCGATCACCACGATGGCCAGCGGGCGCTGGACTTCGGAGCCGGGACCGGTGGCGAACAGGAAGGGCACCAGGCCGAGCAGTGCAACGGTAGCCGTCATCATGACCGGCCGGAAGCGCATCTTGGCGCCCTGCACCACGGCCTGCATCAGCTCCATGCCCTCGTTGCGCAGGCCACGGATGTAGGACACCAGCACCACGCCGTTCAGCGTCGCGATCCCCCACAGCGCGATGAAGCCCACCGACGCCGGCACCGACAGGTACTCGCCGCTGACGAACAGGCCGATCACGCCACCGATCGAGGCGAAAGGCAGCACGGTGATGATGAGAGTGGCGAAGCGCAGCGACCCGAACAGCAGGAAGAGCAGGAAGAAGATCGCCGCCACGGTGATCGGCACGATGACCGACAGGTGGCCGAGCGCGCGCTCCATGTTCTGGAACTGGCCGCCCCACTCGAAGTAGTAGGCCTCCGGCAACTGCACCTGGTCCTTCACCTTCTGCTGCAGTTCGGCGACGAAACCACCGAGGTCGCGGTTCGCCACGTTGATGCCGATGACGATGCGACGCTTGCCGGTCTCGCGCGAGATCTGCGCCGGGCCGTCGCGCACGTCGATGGTGGCCAGGCTGGACAGCGGGATGGCTGCGCCCTCCGGCGTCGGTACCAGCATGTTGCGGATCGCCTCGATGTTGTCGCGGAAGCGCTCCGGCAGACGCACCACCGCAGCGAAGCGCCGCTCCCCCTCGAACACGTCGGTCACGTGACGGCCGCCGATGGCCGCTTCGATCAGGTCGTTCACGTCGCCCACGTTGAGGCCGTAGCGGGCGATGGTCGGCCGATCAATCTCGATGGTGAGGTACTGCTGGCCGGTCACGCGTTCGATCTTGATTTCGCTCGCGCCCTGCACGCCACGCGCAACGCGCGCGATCTCGTCGGCCTTGGCCTTCAGCAGGTCGAGGTCGTCGCCGAATATCTTCACCGCGACGTCGGCGCGCACACCGGTCACCATCTCGTCGACGCGGTCGGAAATCGGCTGCGCCATGATGATGTTCACGCCGGGCAGCGCCTTCAGCTTCTCGCGGATCTGCTCCTGGATGGTTTCCTGCGTCCAGCCTTCCGGCCATTCGTCACGCGGCTTCAGCGACACGATGGGCGTGGACTCGTTCTGCGACTGCGGATCGGCCGGCGACTCGCCGCGACCGACACCGGACACGGCGGACTTCACGCCCGGCACCTCCATCACCAGGCGCATCGCCTCGCGTTCCATGCGCAGCGATTCCTGCAGCGAAATGTTCGGCACGCGATCCATCGCGGGCACCACCGAACCTTCCTTCATCTCCGGAATGAAGGCGGTGCCGAGGAAGGGCAGCAGCAGGATGGCGCCGATGAAGGCCGCCACCGCCAGCGATACCGTCTTCTTGCTGTTGGCGACCGCCCACTCGAGCATCGGCACATACGGCTTCTTCATCATGCGGATCAGCCAGGTGTCGTGGTCGGCACCGCCCTTGAGCAGATAGCTGGACAGCACCGGCGTCAGCGTCAGCGACAGCACCAACGACACGAACAGTGCGATGGCGATGGTGTAGGCCAGCGGCGCGAACATCTTGCCTTCCATGCCCTGCAGCGTCATCAGCGGCAGGAACACCAGAATGATGATGCCGATACCGAAGATGACCGGTGTCGCCACCTCCATCACCGCCGACAGGATGACGCGGATGCGGCTTTCGCCTTCCTCCTTCGCATGGCCGAGGCGCTCGAAGGCGTTCTCGACCACCACCACCGAACCGTCCACCATCAGACCGATGGCGATGGCCAGACCGCCCAGCGACATCAGGTTGGCCGACAGCCCCAGCTGGTTCATCGCCATGAAGGTGACCAGCGGCGTCACCACCAGCGTGGCGATCACGATGACCGACGAACGCAGATCGCCGAGGAAGAGGTAGAGCACGATGACGACGAAGATGACGCCCTCGATCAGCACCTTGATCACGGTGGCCAGCGCCGCATCGACCAGTTCCGAGCGGTCGTAGTAGGGCTCGATCTTCAGGCCGCCAGGCAGCATGTTGTTGTCGTTGATGTCGGCCACTTTCTTCTTGATGTCCGACACCACGGCCTTGGCGTTGCCGCCGGCCATCATCATGACGACGCCGCCGACCGCCTCGGTGCTGCCGTTCTTGACCACCGCACCGACGCGTACCGCGTGACCGAAGACCACCTCGGCGACGTCGCGGATGAACACCGGCGTACCGTTGATCTCCTTGACGACGATGAGGCGGATGTCGTCCAGATCCTTCACCAGACCGACGCCGCGGATCAGGTACTGCTCGGCGTTCTGCGGCAGCACGCCGCCACCGGCATTGGCGTTGTTGCGCGCCAGCGCCTCGTACACATCCTTGACGGTGAGCTGGTAGTGACGCAGACGGTCCGGATTGACCAGCACCTTGTACTGCTTCTGGTAGCCGCCCTGCGAGTTGATTTCAGCCACGCCGCGGGTCGAGCGCAGCAGCGGACGCACCACCCAGTCCTGGATAGTGCGGCGCTCGGTCAGTTCCGCCTGCGTCAATTCGCGGTCGCCGTCGTCCGGGCGCACCAGCGTGTACTGATAGACCTCGCCCAGACCGGTGGACACCGGGCCGAGCACCGGCACCACGCCGGCCGGCATGCGGTCACGCACTTCGAGCAGCCGTTCCATCACCAGCTGGCGCGCGAAATAGACGTCGGTCTTGTCAGTGAACACCAGCGTGATCAGCGACAGGCCCGGCTTGTTCAGCGAGCGCATTTCGGTCAGACCGGGCAGACCGGTCATGCCGATCTCGATCGGCACGGTGATGAAGCGCTCGACCTCCTCCGGCGAACGGCCGGTGGCGTCGGTGGCGATCTGCACCTGAACGTTGGTCACGTCGGGGAAGGCATCCACCGACAGCTTGCGCGCCGCGTCGAGGCCGAAGGCCAGCAGACACAGCGCGACGACGACGATGACGAGGCGCTGTTTGAGCGCCCCGCGCACGAGGGATTCAATCATGGCGTCTCCAGTTCATCCGTTCAGCGTTGGCGCGAAGTCGTGCGGTTCTCATTCGAGTTCCTTGCGCTTGCGCTCGTTGTTCAGATGAAAGGCGCCCTCGGTCACCACCTTCGTGCCTTCGGCCACACCGCCCAGCACCGGCCGCATGGTGCCGATGGCGGGGCCGAGCGCGACTTCGGTCAGCTTGAACTGCTGCGGGCCGACCTCGACGAACAGGTAGTCCTTGTTGTTCTCGCGCACGATGGCGGTGTCGGGCACGACCAGACGCGCGGTCGGCCGCCCCTGGATCAGCACCGTCGCCAGCATCGCCGGCTTCAGCGAGCGGTCGCTGTTGTCCAGTTCGCTGCGCACCATGATGGTCCGCGTCATCGGATTGACGGTGTCGGCAATGAAGATGAGCTTGGCCGTCAGCTGCTGGCCGAGCGCCGGGATTTCGACCTGGATGGTCTGGCCCGGCCGCACCGCGGCAGCCTGCTGTTCCGGCACTTCGGCCTCGACCCAGACGCGCGACAGGTCGGCCACCGTAAACATGACCTCGCTCGGCTGCACCACCTGCCCCTGGGCGACCAGGCGCTCGACCACGGTGCCGGCCATCGTCGCCACCACCGGCGACACCGAATTGATGGCCCCGGTCGACGTGAGCTTCTCCAGCGACTTCGACGACACGCCGAGCACGCGCAGCTGGTCGGCGGCGGCGCGCATTTCGGCGCGCGAAATCGACAGTTCGCTCTCGCGGCGCTGCAGTTCGGCGCTGCCGATCACGTCGGCTGCGAACAGCTGCTGCGCGCGCTCGACATTGCGTTCGTTCAGCTGCGCCTGCGCGCGCGCCTTCATGTAGGCGAGCTGGGCGGCACCCAGCTCGGTGCTGTTGAGCACCGCCAGCGTGTCGCCCACCTTCACCTGCTGGCCCAGCATGGCGGTCAGTTCGGTCACACGGCCGGTCACCGTGGCGCCGATGCGGGTCACCCGCTGCTCGTCGAAATCGACCTGACCGGCCACGCGCAGCGTGTCCGACAGCTCCATGCGGCTGACCGTGCCGAGCTTGATGATGTTGCCGAGGTTGTCACCGGCCTGGACCAGATTGGGGTCGACCGGCGCCGCAGCGGCCGTCGGTGTCGCGGTATCGGATTCTTCGGAGCAGGCGCCGAGCAGAAGGGAAGCGCCGAGCAGTCCGGCGCACAGCAGGGGGCGTTGGATAAGTTTCATAGCGGATCGGAATGTGGATGAATTCGTTGTGCGTGAGCCGGCTCAGCGCAGGGCGCCAAGGCGTTCGATTTCGGCGACGGCATTGATCAGTTCGTAGCGGGCGCTGATCAGCTCGTTGCGGACGGCGCGGAAGGTGCGCTGCGCATCCAGCACTTCGAGGATGCCGCGCTCACCGAACTTGTAAGCCGCCTCGGCCACCTTCAACGCGGCTTCGGCCTGGCGCACGATGCCGCTCTCCAGTGCCGACACCTGAGTGCGCGACAGGTCGTACTGCCGGTAGGCGGCATCGAGCTGCTGCTGCAGTTCGAACATGCGCCCTTCGAGCGCCATGCGATTGCGTTCGCCGATCGCGCTGGCCTGCGCGATCTGGCCCTGGCGGCGGTCGAACAGCGGAATGCTCACGGCGACGCCGATGCGGTTGGCTTCGTATTCCGGATCCTGGTCGCGGCCGAGCTTGAACGACAGTTCCGGCATGCGGCGCAGCTTTTCCAGTTCGATCTGCTCCTTCGCGCGCTCGATCTCGGCGCGCAGGCGGGCGATCTCCGGATTGCGCGTCAGCATGTCCTCGCGCAGCTTTTCCAGCGGCGGCAGCTCGACGTCGTTCACCAGATCGCCCTGCAGTTCGTAGTCGATCGGCAGCACGCCGCCGACCAGTCCGCGCAGTCGCGCCTTGGACTGCGCAATGCGCAGCTCGGCCGCGTCGGCGTTCTTCTGCGCGCTCAGCAGCTCGGTATCGGCGCGGATCAGTTCGTAGCGCGGTGCTTCCCCGGTATTGACCCGCACCTCGACACGGTTGCGGATGGCCTTGGCCAGTTCGAGGTCCTCGCGTGCGGCGCCCAGCTCGCGCTCGTGGCGGATGACTGCGTAGAAGCTCTGCTTCAGGCGGGTCAGCAGATCCACCTCGTATGCCTGGGCGCCGGACATGGCGGACGTGATGCCCGCTTCGGCCACGCGCAGGCGGGCGTCGCGCTGCGACGGGTAGTCGAAGCGCTGCGACAGCGTGATCGAACCGAGCGAACCCGGTGCCAGATTGGGTCCGCGCGAATTGCGGTCGCCGCCCATCACTTCGAGTTCCGGATTCGGATAGGCGCGGGCGGTCAAGGTGTCGGCGCGGCTGACATCGACGTCGGCGCGCGCGGCGCCGAGCGATGCGTTGGACTGCAGGGCCAGCGTCTGCAGCTGGCCCAGTGTGTAGCGCTCGGCGGCCCCTGCCGCGTGCGCACACAGGCCGAGGGCGGCCAGAAGGGCGATGGCTTTTGTTTTCATGAGTCTGATGCCCTGACGGGAACGATGAAACAGGCGAACACGCCTGCGCGCACGGCATGCCGCGCAGGTCGTGAAGAAACGGATATGGACGGCGCCCGCGATGGCGGGCAGCCGCGCCTCAGCCCAGCCTGGGCGGGCGCAACGGAACCCGGTCGGGCTCGGGGTCCTGCAGGACGAGGGCGGAGGCGATCTGTTCGGGGCGTGCCTGGCTGCGCGCGCGCTGCGGCACTTCGGCGACGAATGGGTCCGGCGGATCGCCGGCCAGATCGAGACGGTGCATCAAGGCACCGTAGACGTCGGTCGGCGTGGCATCGGGAAATTCGAAGGACGCACAGCTCACGCACTGTTCCGGTGCATCGGCGAGCGCACGCTGCCCGGCCCACAGGGCAGACAGCGCAAACAGCAGGACACCGATCAACAGGAAGGCTCTGGCGGAACTCATGAGGCGTTCGGACGCACGGCACGGAATTTAAGTTCCCTTTCATGAAACCACTGTTTCAACTCGCGGTGCAACACGAAACATCACGAAGCAGCTTCCATGCCGGTGGCCGGCCCTGCTTTGGTAGACTGCGCACGCTGTTCTGACCACCGGTAACTTTCATGCTCAAGCTGTTGCGCTGCACCGCGCTTCTCGTGTCCGCCGCACTTCCGTTCGCCGCTTCCGCCGACCTGATCCCGCCACCCCAGCCCGACGCCAAGGCCTGGCTGCTGATCGACCACGAATCCGGGGCCGTGCTGGCGCAGTCGCGCCCGGACGACAAGGTCGAACCGGCTTCGCTGACCAAGCTGATGACCGCCTACCTGACCTTCAAATCGCTGAAGAACGGGCAGCTGAAGCCCAACCAGGCGGTGCCGGTCAGCGTCGCCGCATGGAAGACCGGCGGCTCCAAGATGTTCATCGCGCCGGACAAGCCGGTCACCGTCGATGAATTGATCCGCGGCATGATCATCCAGTCCGGCAATGACGCCTGCGTTGCACTGGCCGAGGCGATCGCCGGTTCGGAGGCCGCCTTCGCCCAGATGATGAATGCCGAGGCGAAGCGTCTGGGCATGTCGGGCACGCAGTTCCGCAACTCGACCGGCCTGACCGAGGACGGTCACTACACGACGGCACGCGACCTGGCCATCCTGGCGCGCGCGCTGATCCACGACTTCCCCGAGTACTACCCGCTGTACTCGACGCTGGACTACACCTACAACGGTATCAAGCAGGGCAACCGCAACCGCCTGCTGACGATGGACCGCAGCGTGGACGGCATGAAGACTGGCCACACCGATGCGGCCGGCTGGTGCCTGGTGTCGTCGGCGAAGCGCGAAGACCGCCGCGTCGTGTCGGTGCTGCTCGGCGCGCCGAACGAAAAGGGCCGCATCGAATCGTCGGCCACGCTGCTGAACTACGGCTTCAACGCCTGGGAGAACGCCCGTCTCGCCAGCGCCGAGGAAGTGCTGGCCACGCCTGCCGTCTACAAGGGCGCCGCCGCCAGCGTGCAGGTCGGCGCAGCCGAGGACGCCGTAGTCACGGTGCCGCGCGGCCAGGCCGGCAAGGTGACGCGCGAGATCGTCATCAACGCGCCGGTGATCGCGCCGATCGCCGTCGGCCAGCAGCTCGGTACGCTGAAGGTGGCGATCGACGGCAAGCCGGCCGGCGAGTATCCGCTGGTGGCCAAGGTGGCGATCGACGAAGGCGGCTTCTTCCGCCGCATCTGGGACACGATCCGGCTCTGGCTGGGTCTCTGAACGCGTTTCCGAGGACAGACCGATGGCCGATCAGCCACAGCCGTCGCGCACCGACACCCTGCTCGAGTTTCCGTGCGACTTCCCGCTCAAGATCATGGGCGAGCGCCACGACGACTTCGCCCAGGTGGTGGTCGAGGTGGTGCTGCGCCACGCGCCCGACTTCGACCCGGCGACGCTGGGCATGCGCCCGTCGTCCGGTGGCCGCTACATCGGCCTGACCGCGACGATACGGGCGACCTCGAAGGATCAGCTCGACGCGCTGTACAGCGAACTGAGCGGCCATCCGATGGTGAAAGTCGTCCTGTGACCGCCCTCGTCCGCGCGCTCGGCCGGGTGGACTACACGCCGGTGTGGCGGGACATGCAGGCCTTCACCGCGGCGCGCGCTGCCGACACGGCGGACGAGTTCTGGCAGGTCGAGCATCCGCCGGTATTCACGCTGGGGCTGGCCGGCAAGCGCGAACACCTGCTGCGCGACGTCGGCGTGCCGGTGGTCGACAGCGACCGCGGCGGCCAGGTGACCTATCACGGCCCGGGCCAGGTCGTCATCTACACCCTGATCGACCTCAAGCGCGCCGGCCTCGGCGTGCGCGAGGTGGTGAACCGCATCGAACAGGCGGTGATCGATCTGCTGGCGGTGCACGGCGTCGGCGCGCAGCGACGCCCCGGCGCACCCGGCGTCTACGTCGGCACGGGCGACGACGAAGCCAAGATTTCCGCACTGGGCCTGCGCATCCGCAACGGCCGCACCTACCACGGCGTTTCGCTGAACGTGGACATGGACCTGACACCGTTTACCGCGATCAACCCCTGCGGTTACAGTGGGCTGCGCGTCACACAGACGCGCGATCTGGGCATCGACCTCCCACCGGAGGCGATCTGCCTGCAACTGACCGGCGCGTTACAGCGCGCCCTCTATGAATAGGTAAACAGCAGCCATGAGCGACACCGCCTACGACCCGACCGAAAAACAGAAGGGGTCATCGAAAACCGCCCGCATCCCGATCAAGGTGGTGCCGGCCGAAACCCTGCGCAAGCCGGACTGGATACGCGTGCGCGCGGCGCGCCCTGACAGCCGCTTCGGCGAGATCAAGCAGATCCTGCGCGACAGCGGTCTGCACACCGTGTGCGAGGAGGCGAGCTGTCCGAACATCGGCGAGTGCTTCGGCGGCGGCACCGCCACCTTCATGATCATGGGCGACAAGTGCACGCGCCGCTGCCCCTTCTGCGACGTCGGCCATGGCCGCCCGGATCCGCTGGATGCCGGCGAGCCGGAAAAGCTGGCGAAGACCATCGCCGCGCTGAAGCTGAACTACGTGGTGATCACCAGCGTGGACCGCGACGACCTGCGCGACGGCGGCGCCCAGCACTTCGTCGACTGCATACGCGCGGTGCGCGAGCATTCGCCGCGCACACAGATCGAGGTGCTGGTGCCGGACTTCCGCGGTCGCCTCGACATCGCGCTGTCCATCCTCGACGCCGCGCCGCCGGACGTGATGAACCACAACCTGGAAACCGTGCCGAGGCTGTACAGGATGGCGCGCCCGGGCTCCGACTATGCGCATTCGCTCGACCTGCTGCGCCAGTTCCGCGCCCGCCACCCCGAAATACCGACCAAGAGCGGACTGATGCTGGGGCTGGGCGAAACCGACGACGAAATCCTCGACGTAATGCGCGACATGCGCGCGCACGACGTGCAGATGCTGACGCTGGGTCAGTACCTGCAGCCCTCGGGCGGTCATCTGCCGGTGCTGCGCTACGTTCATCCGGACACCTTCGTGATGTTCGAGCGCGAAGCGACGGCGATGGGCTTCAGCCACGCCGCCTGCGGCCCGCTGGTGCGCTCCAGCTACCACGCCGACCGCCAGGCGCACGCTGCCGGCGTCGCCTGATCCGAGCGCACCGGCACGCACCTCTCGCTGCCGGTGCGCCCGCGCCTCAGTCGTCGCGCAGTTCGGGGTGGGCCGACACGAAGGCGCGCAGGATGGTCAGCGCCTCGGGAAACTCGAAAGCCTCGATCAGGCGGGTCAGCGGATGCACCGCCGCCTCGCCGAACTGCGCCACCAGTGCCGGCTTGAGTTCGCGCCAGATGGCGCCGGATTTCATGTCGTCGTGTTCAAGCAGCAGGCAGAGCTGGCTGACCAGACTGCGCACGCGCGCGGTCGGCAGGCCGACTGCATCCGCCTCGGCGCGGGGCAGCGCGCGTATCTCGTCGCACACCGCACCTATCTGCACCGCGCAGGCGGCGATGTCGTCGGCGATGGTCTGCACCGGGGTGCCGGCATGCAGAGCCTGTTCGAGTGCAAGCGCGCGGTCGCGCAATGCGTGCGCACCGATGGTCGCCGCCACGCCCTTCAGGGTGTGCGCAACGCGCTCGGCGAGCACCCTGTCGCCGTCCTTGATCGCCTGTCGCAGGCGATCGACGTCGCCGCTGTGGTTCGCCAGGAACATGTCCAGCACCTGGCGGTAGCCCGCGGCATCGCCACCGAGCGCGCGCACGCCGACGTCGCGATCGATGACGGCGGGCACCGTCGGCGTCAGCGGCGACGCGGCCGCATGCTCGCCCTCCGGAATCCACTGTGCCAGCGCGGCGAACATGCGCTCCGGATCGACCGGCTTGACCAGGTGACCGTTCATGCCGACCTCTTCGCAGCGGCGCCTGTCCTCCTCGAAGGCGTTGGCGGTCATCGCGAGGATGGGCAGCATGCGTCCGGCGTCGGTGGCGCGGATGCGGCGCGTCGCCTCGACGCCATCCATCACCGGCATCTGCATGTCCATCAGCACGATGTCGTAATGCGAGCGGGCCACCTTGTCGACCGCCTCCGCGCCATCGGCGGCGACATCGACCATCAGTCCGGCGCCTTCGAGCAGTTCGCGCGCCACCTCCTGGTTGATCGCGTTGTCCTCGACCAGCAGCACGTGCGCGCCAACACGCACGCGACGCTGACGGGTGATCGAATCCGGCCGCAGCGCCGCGTCGCCGCGCTGCAGGCGCACGGTGAACCAGAAAGTGCTGCCTTCGCCCGGCACACTGCTCACACCGACGTCGCCGCCCATCAGCCGTGCCAGCCGACGGCTGATCACCAGACCGAGTCCGGTGCCACCGTACTTGCGCGTCGTGGCCGCCTCGGCCTGTTCGAAGGCCTCGAACAGCTGCTCCTGCTTCTGTGGCGCGATACCGATGCCGGTGTCCTCGACCTCGAAACGCAGCATGACCGCGGTCGGCTGCTCGGCCAGCACCTGCACGCGCAAGGTGATGCTGCCGCGCTCGGTGAACTTCACCGCATTGCTCAGGTAGTTGATCAGTATCTGACCGACGCGCATCGGGTCGCCGAGCAGCGACAGGCCGGTCAGCCGCGGATCGACTTCCTCCTTCAGCAGCAGCCGCCTGGAGGCGATGCGGTCCGCCATCATGCTGCGCACTCGGTCCAGCGTCGCCAGCACGCTGAACGGCACTTCCTCCAGTTGCAGGCGGTCGGCCTCGATCTTCGACAGGTCGAGCACGTCGTTGATGAGGCCGAGCAGGTGCTTGGCCGAAGCGGTGATCTTTTCCAGCTTGTCCAGCTGTGACGGCGCCGTCAGTTCTCGCCGCAGCAGGTGGGTGAAGCCGATGATGGCGTTCATCGGCGTGCGGATTTCGTGGCTCATGTTGGCGAGGAAGGTGCTCTTCGAGCGGCTCGCCGCCTCGGCGTCGATGCGGGCGCGTTCCAGTTCGGCGGTGCGGCTGCGCACCAGTTCCTCCAGATGGTGGCGGTGCGCATCGAGCTCGGCCTCGGCCGCCCGCTTGGCCGTGATGTCGCGGGTGACACCCTGCAGGAGAGTGATCTGCCCGTCGGCGTTGGTGCGCAGCGTGGTCACCACCTCGGTCATCACGACACGCCCGTCGCGACAGGGCTGTTCGATTTCCATCGTCTGCGTGCGCATCGATTCGTCGCCCGCACGGAAGGCCGCCAGCCGCACGGCGAAGGCCTCGCTGACGCGGCGGTAGCTGTCCGGCGTCATGGTGTCCTGCATGCTCTGCCCGAGCACCTCGTCGACGGTATAGCCGCGCAGCCGCTCGATCGCCTGGCTGATGTAGACGAAGCGCTCGGCGCGCAGGTCGTACAGCCAGATCACGTCGCTCGAGTTCTCCGACAGCAGGCGGTGCCGCTCCTCGCTCTCGCGCAGACGCCGCTCGGCCTCGCGGCGGTCGGTCACGTCGCGCAACACGACGTGCAGCAGCGCGCGCCCGTCGTGCTCGATCGCGGTGGCCAGCACCTCGGTTGCCAGCGCTTCACCATCGGCCCGCGTTATCAGCCACTCGAACTGGTGCGCGCCGCCCTCGCGCAGCCTGCGCATGATCTGCTCGAAGGCCTGGGCGGAGCGCGTGCCGTCGGACTGGAACTCCGGCGCGACATCGACCGGCGAGTGCCCGATCAGCTGCGTCGCATCCTCCATGCGGAGCATTTCCAGGGCGGCACGATTGACGTCGATGAAGCGCCCGTCCTCCATCAGCGCCACCGCCTCGCGCGTGTCCTCGAACAGCTTGCGGAAACGCGCCTCGCTCTCGCGCAGGCGTTCTTCCGACTGTCTGCGCTCGGTGATGTCGATATGGGTGCCACGGATCAGCAGCGGGCGCCCGTCCGGCGTGCGCTGCGTCACCCGCCCGCGGTCGGCGATCCACACCCAGTGGCCGTCGCGATGGCGCATCCGGACGTCGCACTCGTAATAGTCGGTTTCGCCGGCCAGATGCCGTTCCAGTGCTTCGTTGGCCTGCCGCAGGTCGTCCGGATGGACAAAGCGCGCCCAGGTGTCGACGGTGAAGGGCTGCAGATCGGCCAGCGCATAGCCGAACATGCCCGCCCAGCGCTCGTTGAACACCGCTTCGCCGGTCTGCAGATTCCATTCCCAGGTACCGGCGTGGGTGCCGTCGATGATGTCCTGCAGCCGCTGCCGCTCGCGGTCGAGCTGGGCCTGCACCTTGGAGCGCTCGGTCACGTCCCACCAGATGTCCGATACGTAGACCCGTCCCTGCACCTTCACCGGCTGCACGCTGACCCGAACGTCAGTAACCGAGCCGTCGCGGCGCCGGCGGCGCGTGTCGAACTGCGCGCCGCCGCGCGCAACCACGTCGCGCATCTTCGCCCGCACCGCATCGGGGTCGAGGTCGGCATTGATGTCGGCCAGCGTCAGCAACGCGAACTCCTCGCGCGTGTAGCCCAGACCGGTGCAGGCCGCATCGTTGAACTCGACGAAGGCCAGCGTTTCGGCATCGATCAGCGTGATCGAATCGGAGGCCTGCGCGACGATGGCGCGGTAGATGTCCTCGCGCTGCGTCGCGCGCGCTTCGTCCTCGCGCCGGGCGATGACGCTGACGATGCGGTCGGCCAGCGCCTCCAGCAGCATGCGCTCTTCGAGCAGGAAGGGCCCCTCGTCACGCACAGGCATTTCGCTTCGGTAAGCGACGCATATCCGTCCGCGCACTTCGCCACGCAGCACCAGCCGCGCATGGATGGACTGCACCGCCCGGTCGAAACCGGACGTGGCGACCGTTTCGCCGTCGAGCTCGATGGCGGCCTCAGCCTCGCCCACATGCATGAAGCCGCCAGGCAACAGACCCGCCACCTCGCGCAGCATGTCGGGCAGCGGCCGGCGCAGGTCCTCGGTGGCGCGGAACACCGCGTACAGGCAACGCTGTTCCTTCACCCGTTCGGCCAGCGCCTGCTCGATTTCGCGCATCAAGGTGACCTCGCGCGCCACGCCGAGTACGCCGACCAGCTGTCCGGCGCTGTCGGTGACCGCCGTCTTCGTGGTCTGGTAGAGGCCCTGCTGACCACCGACGCGGAAGGTAAGCCACTCCTCGTTGATCAGCGGTCGGCCGGCGGCGATCGCCGCCCGGTCGTGCGCACGGAAGAAGTCGGCCAGTTCGCGCTCGACGAAGTCGTAATCGGTGTGTCCGATCAGCTGCGCTTCGGGCACGCCGAGCAGCTGCTCGAAACGCGGATTGCAGAAGCGAAAAGTGCCGTCGGCATCCTTCAGCCAGACAAGATCGGGAATCGCGTTCAGCAACATGCGCAGACGGCTGCGCTCCTGCTCCAGCGCCGCAGCGTGGCGATCGGCGAGCGCCTGTGCGCGACTCAGGCGTCGGGCGTGCCGCCGCTGCGCCAGCAGCAGCGCGCACACCAGCGCCAGACTGAAGCCGAGCACCAGCAACAGCAAGTGGTGATCGCGCCACAGTTCGGGCAGCGAGTCGGCGGGCACGTGCTGCGCCAGAGCCGGTGTGGCGAAACTGAAGAGACAGACGGCAGCGGTGGCCGACCGCATCAGGCGAGCGGCAGCAAGGCTCGGTATGGACGTCATCATCGGCGCGACTCAGGCGGGTGCGTTCGGGGTCTGCTCGGCCAGGTCGGCGTAGCGCGCGGCGATGGCCGCGAACTCGTCGAGATGTGCGAGGTAGGCGTCGACGACGTCCGGATCGAAATGCCGGCCACGCCCCTCGGTGATGATGGCGGTCGCCCGATCGAGCGGAAAGGCCGGCTTGTAGGCGCGCTTGCTGATCAGCGCGTCGAACACGTCGGCCAGCGCCATCAGGCGCGCCGGCAGCGGAATGGCCTCGCCGGCCAGACCTTCCGGGTAGCCGCTGCCGTCCCACTTCTCGTGGTGGTAGTGCGCGATGTCCATCGCGATGTAGAGGAAATCCAGCGCTTCGCGCTCCTCCTGGTCGCAGATGGCGCGCCAGATCGCATCCGATCCCTGCCGGGCGTGGGTCTTCATGATTTCCCACTCGTCGGGCGTGTGCTTGCCCGGCTTGTGCAGGATGTGATCGGGAATCGCCACCTTGCCGATGTCGTGCAGCGGCGCCGCCTTCGTATAGGTTTCGACCCGCGCCGGCGTCAGCTCGCCAGCGTAGCGCGGCGTCGTTGCCAGCGCCCGTGCCAGCACATTCACATAGGCTTGCGTGCGCAGGATGTGATTGCCGGTCTCGTCGTCGCGCGCCTCGGCGATGCTGGCGAGCGCGCGCATGCTCACGTCCTGCACCACCTGGTTCTGCCGCATGCGGCGGGCGATCTCGGCTTCCAGCCAGGCGTTCTGATCGCGCATGCGATCGCGCGCCTCTTTCAGTTCGAGTTGCCCGCGCACGCGGGCCAGCACGATGGCCGGACGCACCGGCTTGGTGATGTAGTCGACCGCGCCCAGCTCCAGTCCGTGTGCTTCGTCTTCGGTGCTGTCGAGCGCGGTGACAAAGATGACAGGCAGTTCGCGCGTGCGCGCATCTGCGCGCAGACGGCTGATCACCTCGTAACCGTCCATCTCCGGCATCATCACGTCGAGCAGCACCAGATCCGGCCGCGGATCGCTGGTCGCGGCCGCCAGCGCACGTGCCCCTGAACTGGCGACGCGGACACGGTAGTGAGGCATCAGGATTTCGCCGAGTACGGTCAGATTTTCCGGCGTGTCATCGACCAGAAGCAGGGTCTTCTGCGGGGTGGTCGCCGCGCCCTGGTGTGGGTTCACTGGGTGTCTCCCGTGTTGTATCCGGAGCGCAGGCACCGGTCGGACGCCCGCGCCAGTTCTGTCGATGATCTTACTCCGCCCCTATGCGGTCGACAGCAAAACAGTGTGCCGACGCGGCTTTGCGGCGCATGAGACGACGAGGAAAAGACGATGAAGGCAGTACTGACCGGCCACACGCACGGACTGGGCGAGGCGCTTGCCGCCACGCTGCGCGCACGCGGCATTCCGGTGCTCGGGCTCGCACGCAGCCGGTCGCCGCAGCCCGACGACGACGGCTTCACGCAGGTCGCACTCGACCTCGCCGACGCGGCGGCGCTGGCGCGATGGCTGGCGGGCGACGCGCTGTCACGCTTCGTTGCCGCCGCCGACCGCGTGCTGCTGATCAACAACGCCGGCACGCTGGGTCCGGTGGCGCCGGCCGGGCGTCAGGGTGCGGCGGCCATCGCGCAGGCGGTGACGCTCAATGTCGCCGCCCCGCTGGCACTGACCGACGCCCTGGTCGCCGCCGCTGCGCACGCGAACGAACGGCGCATCGTGCACATTTCGAGTGGCGCCGCGCACACGCCGTATGCCGGCTGGTCCATCTACTGCGCCACCAAGGCCGCGCTCGACCAGCACGCCCGCGCCGCGGCACTCGACGCCCCGGCCGGCACGCGCATCGTCAGCCTGGCGCCGGGCGTCATCGACACCGCGATGCAGGCGCAGATCCGCGCCACGCCGTTGGCGGACTTCCCGAACCGCGCACGCTTCGAGGCGCTGCAGCGCGACGGCGCACTGCTGTCGCCGGCCGACTGCGCGCGCCGCCTGGTCGACTACCTGCTGTCCGAGCGCTTCGGCGTCGAACCGGTGGCCGACCTGCGCACCGCTCTGCCTTGATCGCGCATCGCCGTCACGCGTCCATGCGCACCGCGCGCACGGCATCGATGGCGAGCGCGCGGCGGGCACCGATCAGCGCGGCGATGGTGGCCGCCGCCAGCATGGCCAGCACGATGCCGGCGAGCAGACCCCAGGGCACCACCCAGTCCATGCTCCAGTGGAAGGACTGCCGGTTCACCACTTCGATCAGCAGCGCGCTCATCGCAAAGCCTGCAAGCAGACCGAGCAGCAGGCCGGGCACGGTCGACAGCAGGCCCTCGGCGGCGAGCTGCGCAGCGATCTGCCGGCGCGTGAAACCGACGTGGCGCAGCAGGCCGAACTCGCGCACGCGCGCCGCGGCCGACGCGGCGAAGGCGGCGGCGATGCCGGCCAGACCGATCAGCGCCGACGCCGCCTCCAGCGCATAGGTGGCAGCGAAAGTGCGGTCGAACACACCCAGCGACAGCCGGCGGATGTCCTCGCTCGACGTCAGCTCCAGCGTGTCGCCGGCGCCGCTGGCGTCGCGCAGCGCCGCGGCGACCGCGCTCGGGTCTGCGCCATCGGCCAGCCAGAGGCCGAAGTCGTCGGCCAGCCGGTCGCCGGTCAGCGCGCGGTAGCGTTCGAGGTCGATCACCAGCGCGCCGTGCTGCCGCGCGTAGTCACGCCACAGCCCGGCCACCTGCACGCGCAGCGCGCGCCCGGCCAGCGGCAGTTCGACCTCGCTGCCGGCACGCCAGCCGTACAGATCGGCCATCGCCTCCGACGCCCACACGCGTGGAAGGGCGCCCGGTGGCGCCATCGATCCGACGCGCGGCAGCACCTGTCCGGCGTCGTCCGGCAGCGCCCGCGCGATCAGCGCCACCGGCGGCAGGTCCGCGCGCAGCAGCAGCGACTGGTGACGCAGCACGTCGACGCGGGCGACGCCGGGCACTGCCGCCAGCCGCCGCTCGACGTCGTCCGGCCACGGCCGGTCGCGGTCGCCGCGGATATAGAGTTCGGCCGGCAGCACGTCGCCCAGCCAGCGATCGACCGACGCGCGGAAGGACGAGACCATGACCGCCATCGCGACGATGAGCGCACTGGCCGCCAGCACACCGGCCGCGCTGCGCGACGCGAAACCCGGTTCGGCGCGCAGTCGCGCCGCGGCCAGCGTCAGCGGCAGACTGGCGTCGTCGGGCAGCGCCCGCGCCAGTGCCGCCGCGAGCGGTGGCACCGCCAGCACCGCGCTCGCCAGCACGCAGCCGATCGCCAGATAGCCGCCCAGAGGCAGCCCGCCCAGCGCCGGCTGTGCCGCGGCGACGGCACCCAGTGCGAGCAGCGCCAGCAGGCCGACGGCCCGGCGGCGATTCCCCAGCAGACGCAAGGGCGGCGTGAACACCCCGCCGCGCAGCGCCTGCGCCGGCGTGATGGCCAGCGCATCGCGCGCCGGCCAGGCGGCACCGGCCGCCGCCGACGCCACGCCGAGCAGGCCGAAGCCGATGCTGGCCGACACATCGAAGCCCAGTTGCGGCGCCGCGCCGGCAATCAGGCCGGCGCCCAGGTCGCTGCCGATCAGATGGAGCCCCAGCGCCGCCAGCGCGTGACCCAGCGCAATGCCGATGGCGGCACCGGCGGCACCGAGCAGCGCGCCTTCGCCGACCAGCAGCCGCATCAGCTGAGTGCGCGTCAGCCCGGCCGCGCGCAGGAAGGCGATTTCCGATACGCGGCGGGCAATCGCCGCCGCCTGCGTCGCCGCCACCAGGAAACTGCCGACCGCCAGCGCGATCAGCGCCAGCAGGCCGAGATTGACGCGATAGGCACGCGACAGCCGGTCGGCCCGCTCCAGCGCCTGCGCCGGCGTCTGCAGCGTCACGTCGGCCGGCAGTGCGGCGGCGATGCGCCCGATCGCATCGGCGCGCCCCACGCCCGCGTGCAGGCGCAGCGCGACGCGGTGAATGCGGCCGGCGCTGCCCAGCCGCCACTGCGCGTCGCCGATGTCGGTCACCGCCAGCACCGCGCCCTCGCCGGCCGCCGGCAGCCAGCCGGCAACGCGGAAGGCGTGACCGCGCAGCGTCAGCGTGTCGTCCGGCTGCAGGCCGAGTGCGCGACCGGCCGCGTGGCTCAGGTAGAGCGTGCCCGGCTGCATCAGGCGACCGATGCCGTCGGCCGGCGGCAGCAATGTCGGCTGCACGGCGGCAGCGCGGAAGGCGTCGATGCCGATCATGCGCAGCTTCAGCGTGCGGCCGGCGTGCGCGACCTCGATCTCGCGCTCGACCAGCGGACTGGCCGCCGCCACGTCGGGCAACGCGGCCAGCCGGGGGTAGAGCATTTCATCCATGCCGCGCGGCGCCACCGCCTCGACGTCGGCGCTGCCGGACACGCTGCGCAGGCCGGATTCGAATTCGTCGAGCGCCGCCCGGTGGATGGCCGACACCGCGACACCAAGCGCCACGCCGAGTGCGATGGCGAGCAGCGCCAGCACGCTCGCGCCGCGCCGGGCCGAGCGCCACAGCAGCTCAAGCATCGTGCAGGCGGCCGTCGCGCGCCAGCCGCAGCACGCGGTCGGCACTGTCCGCCATCGCGGTCGAATGCGTCACCAGCAGGCCGCAGGCCTTGCTGGACTTCACCGCGTCGCGCAACAGCGCGGCGACGCGCTCGGCGTTGTCGGCGTCCAGGTTGCCTGTCGGTTCGTCGGCCAGCAGCAGGCGCGGGCGATGCACCAGCGCGCGGGCGATGGCCACCCGCTGCAGCTCGCCGCCGGACAGCCGGGTCGGGCTGTCGCCGGCACGCTCGCCCAGACCCACTGCATCGAGCTGCGCGCGGGCACGGGCGGCCCGTTCGCGCACCGGCACGCCGGCCAGAGCCAGCGGCAACGCGACGTTGTCGGCCAGGCTGAGCCAGGGCAATACGTGGAAGGACTGGAACACGAAACCGACCTCGACCCGCCGCCACAGCGTGGCCGCGTCGTCGTCGAGCGTGGACACCGCGTGCGCACCGAACTGGACGCTGCCGGCGTCCGGTCGGTCGAGGCCGGCGACCAGATTGAGCAGCGTCGACTTGCCGGCGCCCGATTCGCCGATCACCGCGACGTATTCGCCCGGCGTGACGGTCAGGTCGACGGCGTCGAGCAGCAGGCGCGGCGGCGTACCCGGCAGGGTCTTGCGGAGTGAATGGAGGGTGAGCACGGCCGATGGACTGCGCGGCGCGCGCCGGGTTCAGCCGCGCGTGGCGAGGAAGTGACGGAACTCGCTGGCGTCCATCGGTCGCGCGTACAGATAGCCCTGCGCGATCTCGACGCCCTGCTCGCGCAGATAGTCCGCCTGCTGCTCGGTCTCGACGCCCTCGGCCACCATGTGCAGACCGCGCGTGCGGGCGATCTCGGCAATGTGCGGCACCAGCGGCGCGTGCGGCGTTTCGGCGCCTATGGTGCCGACGAAGGCGCGGTCTATCTTCAGCGCGTCGACCGGCAGGTCGTGCAGATAGGACAGGCTGGAGTAACCGGTGCCGAAGTCGTCCAGCAGCACCTTGTGGCCAGCCTCGCGCAGCCGCGCCAGCACCTCGCCGGCCGAGCCGGCCTGGATCAGGTTGCGCTCGGTCAGCTCGAGTTCGATCTGGCTGCGGCGGATGCCGTTGCCGTCCAGCGCGTCGGCCAGCAGTTCGGTCAGATCGCCGCGCTCGAGGTCGTGCGAAGCCAGGTTCAGAGACACCGTCAGCTCCGGCCGGCGCTGCAGCAGATCGCCGATCTCGGAAATCGCGGTGCGCAGCACGCGGGCGGTGATTTCGTGCTCGAAACCCGAATGCTCGGCCAGATGCACCAGGTCGTCGGTACTCATGACCGGCTCGTTCTGATCGGGCCAGCGCACCAGCAGCTCGGCACCGACGCAGCGGCCATCGGACAGGCGGATCTGCGGGTGGTAGGCCACGCGCAGTTCGCCGCGGCGTATCGCCGACAGCAGCGCGCTGGCCGGCGAGAAGTACTGGCGCGCGAAGCGGCGCACCGCCCACATCAGCAGGGTGCTCACCAGCACGCCGAGCAGCGTCATCATGACCAGCGGCTCGGTCCATGCGGCCATCAGCTGGGCGCGCGACTGCGCGCCGACGGCGACGATGGGCAGCTGCGCCGACTGCGCGACGGCATACAGGCGATCGCCCTGGATGCGCTCGCGACCGGTCACCGCGGTATCGATCATGCTCGGCAGCAGCGGCTGGTCGAGGTGGGCCAGCGGCAGCCAGTCGGTGGTGCTGAGCACCGCCAGTTGGGTATCGCCGACCGCGCGCGCCTGGAAGTGACTGGCGTGAATCAGCGCGATGTGGCTGCCGCGGCCTATGGCCACCGACGGCCGCGCGTCGTCGAGCGTGTGGGTGACGCGGAACCAGATCTGCCGCCCCTTGCCATCCGACCAGTCGGCCGCCGGCAGCACGCGATGGGCTTCGCTGCCCATGCTGCTGCAGGCGATCTGGCCGTTCTCGACATAGGCGATCTCGCGCACGAAGGGCGTGCAGTAGGCGATCTGCCGCAGCCGCTCGATATGGGCCGGCGAGCAGGCCGGCTGCGGGAAACTCTGCAGACCGCCCAGTTCGGACTGCGCGTCGTCGAACACCTGCTCGGCGCGGGCCAGCGCCTGCTGCGCCAGCGCATCGAGGTGCTGGGTCTCCACCCGCAGCGTGTAGGCCCAGGAGAAATAGAGCGCAGCCGCCACCGGCAGCAGCCCGGCAAGCAGGGCGGCCACGGTCAACAGCGTGGTCAATGCGCGACGTCGCATCGGAGGCGTTCTTCGATTATGGCGGCCGCTCGGGCGACCTTGTTCTTGATGTGCACAGAGGCGGAAGTTTAAGCGCTTGCGACCCCGTCACAGCGCGCCCACGTCGCAATCTTCGTGCTTTTTTGTGAATGCCCGGCGTCAGCGCAGGGTGAGCAGCAGTTCGACGCGTGCCTGCACCGGCGTCAACGCGCCGGCCGACGGCAGCGCCTGCGCGCTCGTTTCGACGATGCTGCCGCGGCCGATGCGGGTCGCGCGCAGCACCGCAACACCGGCCGCCTGCGCGCGCAGCAGCGCACTTTCGAGCGCAGCGGACAGTGTGCCGTTGCCAGTGCAGGCGGCGACGATGCCACGTGCGCCGAGCGCGACCAGCGCGTCCACCAGTGCGCCGTCGACACCGGCCGCGCTGACGACGATATCGACGCGCGGCCAGTCCTCGCGCTGCGTGCAGGCCAGGCCGAGCGCCTCGCCCGCGGGCCAGTCGCGCAGTTGCCGCAGATGCCCCTCTTCGATGTAGCCGAGCGCACCGGCGTCACCGGAATCGAAGGCATCGACGCGGTAGGGGTGCACCTTGCGCACGTCGCAACCGGCGTGCACCGCACCGGCAATGCAGGCGAGCACGCCACGCGCGCCGGGCAGCGCGGCGACCCGCACCGCGTCGAGCAGGTTCTGCGGGCCGTCCGGCGCCAGCGCGTTCGCCGGCCGCATCGCGGCGGTCAGCACCACCGGTTTGGCCGGCGCCAGCACGCGATGCAGGAAGTAGGCGGTCTCCTCCAGCGTGTCGGTGCCGTGCGTGATGACGATGCCGGCCACCTCGTCACGTGCGAGGTGATGCGCGCTGCGTTCGGCCAGCGCATGCCAGATGGCGAAGGACATGTCCTTGCTGTCGACCTGCGCCACCTGTTCCGCTTCCAGCGCGAAGCCGGCCAGCGCCGGAATCGCCGCCAGCAGATCGCCGACGGCGATCTGCGCAGCGGTATAGCCGACATTGTCGCCGGCCTGCCGGGCCTGACCGGCGATGGTGCCGCCGGTGCCGAGGATGACGATGCGTTTCATCGTGTCGGTTCGCGAGTGAATTTGCCCCATTCTCGCGGAGCGCTCGCGGCACGCGCAAGCACGCGCGTGGTCGAAGCCGGCAACGCGGCTTCACAGGTCGCCGCCGCATCGGACACAATGCAGGCCGCCGTGCACCCGCGGCGGCTTGCCCGCCGTCGGCGCTGCCCCCTCTCACTGGATCTCATTCATGCGCGTACTGTTCTTCTTCGCCGCCCTCGGCTTCGCCATCGTCGGCATGTCCGGGGTGACGCTGAGCCTGCTCAACCTGATCGACGAAAGCCAGACCGGTGGCTGGCCGCTGTGGCAGTCGCTGATCATGACCGCGGTCGGCGTCGCCGGCTTCCTGTTCTGCCTGATCAAAGTGATACGCGGCGTGCGCGAGGAAACACCGCCCGCGCCGCCGAAGCAGGTCGACTGATCCAGCGCCCGCACGGCGGAGGACGACGGCATGCCCCTGGACGTGATGGCGGTCGTGCTGTTCGCCGCGCTGCTGCATGCCGGCTGGAATGCGCTGGTGCGCAGTTCTCAGGACACCTTCGCCGACACCGCCTTCATGGTCGGCGGCGCTGCGCTGTGGGCGGCCTGCCTGCTGCCGCTGCTACCCATGCCGGCGCCGGCCAGCTGGCCCTGGCTGGGCGCGTCGGTGGTGATCCACGTCCTCTACTTCTCGCTGGTGGCGCTCGCCTACCGCGGCGGCGAACTGGGCCTGGCCTATCCGCTGATGCGTGGTTCGGCACCGCTGCTGACCGCGCTGGCGGCGACGCAGCTGCTCGGCGAACGGCTGTCGCCAGGCGCCTGGACCGGCATCGTGCTGATCGGCGGCGGCATCCTGCTGCTGGCTGGCGACGCCCGGCGCCGCGGCCACCTGCACCTGGGCTCGGCCGCGCTGGCACTGGCCAATGGCGCAGTGATCGCCTGCTACACGCTGATCGACGGCCGCGGTGCGCGCCTGTCCGGCAGCGCCTTCGGCTACACGGCGTGGATGCTGCTGCTGAGCGGTCTGTTGATGCTCCTGCTTTTCTGCCTGCGACGTGGCCGACCCGAGCTGGCGCGGCTGCGCGGCAGCGGCCGACGGGCAATGATCGGCGGGGCCGGCACGCTGGCGTCCTACACGCTGGTGCTGTGGGCGATGACGCGCGCGCCGATCGCGCTGGTGGCTGCGCTGCGCGAAACATCGGTGGTATTCGCGCTGCTGATCGCCGCTGGCGTACTGAAGGAAACGGTCAGCCGGCTGCGCCTCGCCGCCATCGTCGTGGTCGGCGCCGGTGCGATCGCTCTGCGGCTGCTGCAGTGAGCGGTGCGTCCTAGCCGCGCGCGGCGCGCAGCTTGGCCGGTGTCGTGCCGAGCCGTGCACGCAGCACGCGGGTCATGTGCGCCTGATCGGAAAAACCGCAGCTGGCGGCCACCTCCTTGACCGCCAGATCGCCGGCGGCGAGCAGCTGGCGCGCGCGCTCGACGCGACGGTCGATCACGAAGGCGTGCGGCGCCCGGCCCTGCGTCTCGCGGAAGCGGCGGTGGAAGGTGCATACGCCGAGACCCGCCGCCTCGGCCATGTCTTCCAGCGTCAGCGCTTCGTGCAGGCGGCTGTCTATCAGGTCGAGCACGCGGCGCATCTGCGCCGGCGACAGACGGCCGCCCGGCAGGTCGTGACGGAAGGTGACCTGGGCGTACCTGCGCAGCAGGTGCACCGCCAGCTGGGTGCCCAGCGTCTCCGCATACAGCGGACCGCCCATTTCGGGCTGCACCGCCTCCTGGGTGATGGCGTCGGTGATGGCGAGCAGCGTCGGGTCGCGCGCGCACAGCACGTCGTGCAGCCGCACCTCGGCGACCGGCCTGTCCATCACCTCGCCCGCCACGCGCGACATCAGGCTGTTCGACAGATAGACGTGCGACACGTCGATCTGCTGTGTCCAGTGCCAGTGCGAGGCCTCTGACATGGTGAGCAGCGAGGCGTCACCGGGACGGCAGTCGGCACGCGACCAGCGCTGGTCGAAACAGCGGTCCATCGGCGTCTGGCCGGCGGCGTAGCGCACGACCATGAAGTGGTCCAGCGGTGGAATCGGTACGTCGAGGCCGGCGTATCGGTAGGAACGATGACCGACGCCCTTCCAGCCGAGGTTGTCGCTCGACGAAAGCACCTCGCCGGGCACCCACTGGGGCAGTTCTTTCGGCGTGATGATGTTCGGCATGTCGTTCTCCCCCGACGAGAAGGCCGGACGCGGTCCGCTGCGCCGCCGGTCGCGCCTGCCGGCACACGCCGGCAGGCAGGGGCAGCTTAGCAGAGCGTCCGGCGCGCCGAGGTTGCAGCGCAGCGAAGCCGCCGCGCGCTCAGCCGGCAGGCGTGGCGAGCAGCTCCGCGAGGTGGGCGTCCACCTGCGCCACCATCGCCGGGTCGGTGCCCAGCAACGCGAAATGGCCGTCGATGCTGTCCAGCACGCGCAGTTCGCTGCCCGCCACCAGGCGCTGTTCGCGGCGGCAGTCCTCGGGCGGGAAGAACATGTCGTGGCTGATCGGCATCACGTACATCTTTGCGCGCACGCGGGCGAGCGCGGCCGCGAGATCACCGCCGGCGTGGCGGCTGACGTCGCCACGCTGCCACTTCCACGCCATGCACAGCAGGTCGTTGGCATCCATCGGACCGAAGTAGCCGACCATGAAGCGTTCGACGAAATCGGCGACCGAGTCGAAGCCGAGCACGCGGTGCCGCCCTTCGCGGAAGAAATCCACGCTCCAGCCCATCACCGTCCACAGCTTGGCGTGACGGCGCAGGCCGTCGATCACGTCGTACGAGGCGGCGTAGCGGCCGCCCTTGAAGTTCGGATCGGTGACGATGGCCTCGATCAGCGTTTCGGCAAACAGGTAGTCGTGCTCGCTGTTCTTCGCGGTGCCGGCGATCGGCGCCGCGCGCAGCACGCGGTCGGGAAAGCGCACCGCCCACTCCCAGGTCTGCTGTGCGCCCATCGATCCGCCGACCACCAGCGCCAGCTTCTCGATGCCGAAGTGCTGCGACAGCAGACGCTGCTGCGCGCGCACGTCGTCACCGATGCGCACGCGCGGAAAGCGCTCCATCGCGATGGCGCCGTCGCTGTTGTGCGGTGAGCTCGACAGGCCACTGCCGATCTGGTTGATCTGCACGATGAAGTACTTGTCCGGGTCGAGCGCGTGGCCCTTGCCGATGTAGACCTGCGCGATGATCTTGCTGGTACCCGAGTACCAGGTGGGCACCAGGATGGCGTTGTCCTTGCGCGCGTTCAGCGTGCCGTGCGTGACCACGGCCAGCCGGCAGTCGGGAATCGTGCCGCCCTCCTCCAGCTCCAGCGCACCGATGCTGATGAGCTCGTAGGGGCCGTGCATGTCCTGGCTGTAATAGTCGTTCTGGATCATTTTCCTGCTCCTCCGTCGTCGCCGTCACCGGGTGGTGCGGCGCTGTATCCGGGCCCGGCCGGCATGCCGGCCGGGTGCATCGCCGATCAGGCGAAGGTGAAGCCGCGATAGCCGCTGGCCGCGACCTCGTCGCACTTCTGACGGTAGGTGCCGACGCCGCCGATGTAGGACAGCAGGCGGCGCGGCTTGCCGGCGACGTTGGTGCCCATGTACCAGGAGTCGGTCTTCACCACGAGCGTCTTGTTCGCCGTCTCGTCGTGGTGGGCGACCCACTGGTCCTGCAGCGCCTTCGACGGCTCGATCACCTGCTGGCCCTTGTCGCGCATCGAGCGGATGCAGGCGGTGATCCAGTCGACCTGCTGCTGCAGGCAGGTGGTCATGTTGCACAGCGCGGCCGACGGCGCCAGCGGCGCGCCGGTGGTGAACATGTTGGGATAGCCGTGAACCTGCAGGCCCATCGTGGTGCGGATTTCCTGGCCCCACTCCTCCTTCAGCGAACGGCCCTCGCGGCCGCGGATGTCGATGCGGGTGAGCGCGCCGGAGCCGGCGTCGAAGCCGGTGGCGAGCACCAGGATGTCGAGCGCATGCACGGTGCCGTCGGCGGTCATGACGCCCTCGGGCACGATGCGCTCGATCGGCGCCTGCTTCACGTCGACGATCTCGACATTGGGCTGGTGGTACACCTCGAGGTAGTTGCTCTCCAGCGGCACGCGGTGGGTGCCGAAGCCGTAGGTCGTCGGAATGAGCTTGTCGCACAGCACCGGGTCCTTGATGCGCGCGCGCATCTTGTCGCGCACGAATTCGGACACCACGTCGTTCACCTTCTCGTCGAAGAACATTTCGGCGAAGGAGGCCAGCCACAGCGACAGCGAGCCGTCGGCCCACAGCCGCTCCAACACCTCGGTGCGCTGCGCCGGCGTGAGGTCGGCCCAGGCGCCGTTCTCGAAGTCGTACTCGAAGCCAGAGAAGGTGCGCGCCACGCGGTCGCGGATCTGCGCGAAGCGCTCGCCCTGCTTCGCCCAATCGGCCGGGCTGTACTTCGGGTTGCGCATCGGTATAACGTACTGCGGCGTGCGCAGGAACACCTTCAGGTGGCCGACCTGCGGCGCGATGGTCTGGATCACCTGGATGCCGGTGGCACCGGTGCCGACCACGCCGACCCGCTTGCCGACGAACTCGACTCGCTCCTTCGGCCAGCGTGCCGTGTGGAAGATCTGCCCCCGGAAGCTGTCCTGTCCCGGGAACACCGAAGTCAGCGGCGCCGACAGCATGCCGGTGCAGCAGATCAGGAAGCGCGCGGTGACCGTGTCGCCCGCATCGGTCGTGATCGCCCACTGCCGCCGCGCTTCGTCGTAGCGTGCCGCGGTGACGCGGGTATCGAAGCGGAAGTGCTTGCGCAGGTCAGCGCGATCGGCGACGTAGTTCAGCCAGCGCTCGGTCTCCGGCTGCGCCGGGAAGCGCTCGCTCGGCTGCCAGTTCTTGAACATGGCTTCGTCGAACCAGTACTGGTAGATCTCCGCCTCGGAATCGAAGCGCGCACCCGGATAGCGGTTCCAGTACCAGGTGCCGCCGACGCCGGACCCGGCCTCGAAGCCCTGCACCGACATACCCATCTCGCGCAGCCGATACACCTGGTACAGCCCGGCCACGCCGGCGCCGATCACCACCGCGTCGAAGGTGCTCGCACCCTCGCTCGCTCCCGCCGCTTTTGCGGCCACAGTTGCTTCGCCCATCTTCCCCTCCGTCATTTTGGCTATGTGCAGAACCCGGAATGCCCCCGCGCAGGGCGGGACCATCTGGCGCTGACTGTAGGGACGGGCGGGCGGACGGGCTTGAACAATCCCGGCAAATCTTTGAACGATCCGGGAGACGGCCGCGGGGGAATGTTCGCGAGGCCGCCCGGATCAGGTCGGGGACAGCCCGGAGGCTGGGCACGCACGAAAAGAAAAAGGCCAGTTCCGGAGAACTGGCCTTTTGCTTCTGCATCTGGTGGGTTGTGAGTGGCTCGAACACTCGACCTACGGATTAAGAGTCCGCTGCTCTACCAACTGAGCTAACAACCCGGAAACCTGCTTCGCGTACTGCTTCGGCCCACCGAGTGGTGGGTCGGGCGAGACTCGAACTCGCGACCAACGGATTAAAAGTCCGCTGCTCTACCGACTGAGCTACCGACCCTCGCCTTGCGAAGACCGCGGACTATAGGTGAGAGGAAGGGCCCTGTCAACCCGGAATTTGACTCCAGGCACACCTCGCAGCTCAGTCACGCATCAGCCACCACATGGTCGCCTTCATCGTCAGCGCCGAGCCGGCGATGATGGCGAACAGCGCGATGGCCGAACCCAGTGCGAGCGTCGACACGCCAGTGATGCCCTGGCCGACGCTGCAGCCGGAGGCGAGCACGCCACCGATGGCCATCAGCGCGCCGCCAATGCCGTGACGCACGACGTCGGCGGTGCCGCGGAACCACTCGACGCGGAATTTTCCGCTCGCAATGGCATGAATGAAGGCGCCGACGACGACGCCGGCCAGCGCCATCAGACCGAAGTTGACCAGTGCGGCATTGGTCGGGTCGAGCAGCCAGCGCGCGCCGTCGGCCATCGGGCCGACGAAGGTGTAGGACTGCGCCTCGACCCGGCTCGGCATGACGTCGGCGAATTCGGCCCACTCCTTCCACGCCGCAGCGCGCGGGCCGGCGGTGAGCCACCAGCCCGCCAGCACCGCCAGACCGAAGCCGATGCCGCCGGCCACATGGTCGATGTTGCGGCGGAAATCGGCCGAGGCGAAGGCCCACACGGCCAGCGCGGCGGCGATGATCCAGGCCAATGCACGATTCAGCGTGGCGGCGTCACCGCCGACCGCACCGGCAACGACGGAACCGAGCGCCTGCGAATCGATGCCGCGCGCGTCGAGCGACAGTGTCCAGTCGTTCATCCAGCCGAAGGCGCTGGCGTAGAAATCGGTGAAGATCATCAGATAGGCGAACACAGCGCCGACCGCCAGCACGAACAGCGACTTCAGGTTGCCGCCGCCGATGCGCACCAGCGTCTTGTTGCCGCAGCCGCTGGCCAGCGTCATGCCGACGCCGAACATGAGGCCGCCGACGATGTAGCGCAGCCAGGCGAGCTGCGGCGTGCGGTAGGGCGGATAGGTGGTGCTGAGGTCGACCACGCCAGCCGATTCGAGCCCGACCAGGCCGGCCATGGCGGTGGCGATCGCCAGCATCCACGAGCGCATGCGGCCGAGGTCGCCGATATTGATCCAGTCGGACACCGCACCCATGGTGCAGAAGCCGGTGCGCGACGTGAGCGCGCCCAGCGCGACAGACAGCGCGAACACGGCTGCCAGTGTTTCGGTGTGGATGTTCAGTTCCATCGTCGTTCCGGAGCGGTAACGCCGCCCCGGAATGCGGGACGACGGTTCAGCGGTAGCGCGTCGGGTCCGCCACCCCGGCAGCCGCGAATCCCTCGCGCCGCAAGCGGCAGGAGTCGCACACACCGCAGGCGCGGCCTTCATCGTCGGCCTGGTAGCAGGACACGGTCAGCGCGTAATCGACGCCGAGCTGCGCGCCGGCACGGATGATACCCGCCTTGGTGAGGCTGATCAGCGGCGCGTGCACGGTAAGCCGTGCGCCCTCGACTGCTGCCTTGGTCGCCAGGTTGGCCATCGCCTCGAAAGCCTTGATGTACTCCGGGCGGCAGTCGGGGTAGCCGGAGTAGTCCACCGCATTGACGCCGCAGAAGATGTCCTGCGCGCCGAGCACCTCGGCCCAAGCGAGCGCCAGCGACAGCATGATGGTGTTGCGCGCCGGCACGTAGGTGACCGGGATGCCGGGCGCCACACCGCCGGTCGGCACGTCGATCGCGCTGTCGGTCAGCGCCGAACCACCGAAGGCGCGCAGATCGAGCGCAATGGTACGGTGGCCGGCCGCACCGAGCGCAGTGGCCACCCGCTCGGCAGCCACCAGCTCCGCCCGGTGCCGCTGGCCGTAGTCGAGCGACAGGCAGTGGCAGTCCAGCCCCTGCGCACGCGCCATCGCCAGCACGGTGGCCGAATCGAGGCCGCCGGACAGCAGCACGACTGCGGCCCTGCCGCCTCTGCCCTGCCCGCTCACTTCTTCTGCGCCGCCTGCTTGATGCGCTGGCGCGCGACGTCGGCCGACGGCGTGCCCGGGTACTGGGCGATCACCATGTCCAGCGTCTTCTTCGCACCCTTGGCATCACCCTGGATCTGCTGCGTGTTGGCCAGACCGATCAGCGCTTCCGGCGCCCGCACGTCGGCCGGCCATTGCGCATGCACCTGCTGGTACAGCTCGGCGGCGCGCGAGTAGGCCTTGGTCTGGAAGGCGGCGCTGGCGGCCCAGTAGTGGGCAGCCGGCTGGAAACTGCTCTTCGGCCAGCTCTTGATGAAGGCTTCGAAGGCCAGCTGCGCCTCGGCGTACTTGCCGCCTTTGAGCAGGTTCAGCGCCGCCTCGTAGTCGCGCGGCTCGGCAGCCGGGTCGACCTCGGGCTCGGCCGCGGCGACCGGCTTCGTCTCCAGCGCACGCAGGCGGGTGTCGAGATCGAGGTAGAAGTCCTTCTGCCGCTTGGTGGACGCCTCCAGCTCGTAGGTGAGCACCTCGACCTGGCCGCGCAGCTTGGCGATTTCGCCGCGCAGCGCCTCGATCTGGTTGCTCAGCTCGAGTTGCGTACGCTGCGACTGTTCGAGCTGCGCCTCGAGCTTGCCGGTGCGCGCCTTGGTGTCGGCGCGCAGGTCCTCGATGCGCTGGCGTGCAACCTCGTCATCGAACAGCGCGGCCCGCGCCGGAGCCGCGACGATGAACAGCGCGGCGAGCGCCGCCGCGACCCCGTTGCGGGCCTGCATCAGAACTCACCCGAGTAGAGCATTTCCGAACGACGGTTCTCGGCGTACGACGCTTCGTCGCTGCCCACCATGCGCGGCTTCTCTTCGCCCAGGCTGACCGACTCCAGCTGCGCTTCCTGCACGCCCAGCAGCATCAGCGCGCGCTTGACCGCCTCGGCACGCTTCTGGCCCAGCGCCAGGTTGTACTCACGCGAACCGCGCTCGTCGGTGTTGCCCTGGATGAGCATCTTGAACTTCGGGTTGGCCGTCAGGAACTTGGCGTGCGCCGAAATCAGGCTGGCGTAGCTGTCCTTGATGACGTAGCTGTCGTAGTCGAAGTAGATGATGCGCTTGGACAGCGGGCTGTTCGGGTCCTTCAGCTGGGCGAGCAGCGCCTCTTCGGCTGTCATCTTCTTGCCGTCGACCGACGGCGGCGTCACCGGCGACACGGAGGGGCCGGTCGGTGCGGTCGGCGACTTGTCCTCGGTCGGCGCGGCGGGTTGCTCCGGACCGGTGGACGAGCAGCCGGCCAGCACGGCCAGCGTCAGGGCTGCGATGGAAAGCTTGGTATGGGTGCGCATGGTGTTGGCCTCTCTGGTTTCGCTACTGCGTGGGGTTGTGACGGTATTTACGGTTTGTTGAACGGGCCCCAGGCCGGCTCGCGGACATCGCCGCCAGCCTGCCCGGACAGTTTCTGCTTGACGCGGCCGTCGGCCGACACCGCCGACAGCACGCCGCGTCCGCCGATTTCGGAGGCGTACAGGATCATCCGGCCGTTCGGCGCAAAGGACGGCGACTCGTCGCGCGACGAGTCGGTCAGGATCTGCGTCTGCCGCGTCGCCAGATCCATTGCCGTGATCTGGAAGCGGCCGCCGTTGCGCGACACGTAGGCCAGCGTCTTGCCGTCCGGCGACAGGCGCGGCGTCACGTTGTAGCTGCCTTCGAAGGTAATGCGCTCGGCGTTGCCGCCGCTGGCCGGCACGCGATAGATCTGCGGGCTGCCGCCGCGGTCCGACGTGAAATAGATGTACTGGCCGTCCGGCGAAAACTGCGGTTCGGTGTCGATCGAGCTGGATCCGGCCACGCGTGTCAGACCGCTGCCGTCGGCGTTGATCGTGTAGATCTGCGACGAGCCGTCCTTGGTCAGCACGACGGCCAGACGCTTGCCGTCCGGCGCCCAGGCCGGCGCGGAATTCGATCCCTTGAAGTTGGCCACCACCGAGCGCGAGGTCGTGGTCAGCGAATGCACGTAGATGATGGGCTTCTTCGCCTCGAAGGACACATAGGCGAGGCGCGTGCCGTCCGGCGACCAGGTCGGCGAGATGATCGGGTCGGCCGAGCGCAGCGCGATGCGCGGGTTCTGCCCGTCGGCGTCGTCGATGGTCAGTTCGAAGCGCGTGCCCTTCTTCACCACGTAGGCGATCTGCGTGTTGAACACGCCGCGCTCGCCGGTCATCTTTTCGTAGATGAAGTCGGCGATGCGATGGCCGGTTTCCCGCACGGTGGCCGGCGAGAACACGAAAATCATGCCGTCCGGCTTGCCCTGCCGCGCGATGTCGTACAGGCGCATGCGCACCTCGTAGCGTCCGCCTGGCACCGGCAGAATGCTGGCCAGCGCCAGCGCGTCGGCACCGCGTTCCTTCCACTGGTTGAGGTCGACGGCGGCGTCCTGGTGCACCGGGCTCGAGCCCGGGTCGACCAGCTTGAACAGACCGCTGCGCTCCAGGTCGGCGCGCACGACGCCGACCAGTGCCTGCGGCAGCAGGCCCTCGCCGGCGAAATTGGCGATGGCGATCGGAATGCGGTTGGCACCGGCGCCGGTGATTTCGACCGTGAGCTGGGCGTGGGCGAACTGCGCGGCGAACAGCAGCGCGGCGGCCATCAGTCTGAAGAGCTTGATCATCGGATCCTTTCCGTAAAGTGTCTGCGGGCGCCGGTCACTCGGCCAGCGGCCGGAATTTCAGTTCCAGGTTGCGCTCGAATACGGCCGGGTCTTCCGGCTTGGGCAGCGGCGACGACTTCACGATGGCGCGCAGTATCGCCGCATCCAGCGCCGCATTGCCGGTCGACTGTCTCAATCTGGGCTCGCCGACCACCGAACCGTCGGGCAGCAGCGAAATCGCCACCACCGCTTCCGGATTGCCGGACACGCCGGGCGGCACCACCACGTTGGGCTTCACCTTGGCGCTGATGCGGCCGGCCCAGGTTTCGCGCGCCTTGCTGCGCGCGCCGTCGGCTGCCAGCTTGGCCATCAGATCGGCTTCCTGCGCGGCCTGGCGGCGCGTCTGGTCGGCGCTTTCGCGCGCCAGCGATTCCTTCAGCAGCTTGTCCTGCAGTTCCTGCTCCAGCCGGTTGTCCGGCTTGGGCGGCACCTTGGGCTCCGGTTTCTTCTCGACCTTGGGCTCGGGCTTGGGTTCCGGCTTCTTTTCAACCGGCTTCGGCCTGGGTTCGGGTTTCGGCTCCACCTTGGGCGGCGTCTTCGGCTTCGGCGGCTCCTTGATCGCGATGTCCGGCTTCGGCGGTGGCGGAGGCGGCGGCGGTTCCACCACCGGCTCCGGCTGTTTCTCGACCACCGGTTCCGGCGGCGGCGGCGGGCGCACCGGTGCCTCGATCGGCGGCAGGCTGCCGACCAGCTCGACCTGCACTGCGGCCGGCTGGCTGGTCTGCCAGCGCACGCTGTAGAACAGGAACAGACCGAGCAGCAGGTGCATGCCGGCGGCCAATGCGGCCGACTGCCACTTTCCGGGCTGCGGACGGTTCAGGGCGAGATCGCGCATCAGCGGGCCGGTTTCGCGTTCTGCCCGGTCTGCACCAGCAGGCCGATGCGGGTGAAACCATTGCCCTGCAGCGTATCCATCACGCGCAGGATTTCCTCGTAGCGCACCGCCTTGTCGCCGGCCACGACCAGCGCGCGATTGGCGTCGCCACCCTGCATGTCGCGCAGGCGGCTCACCAGCGTGTCGCGCGTGACCGCCTCTTCCTTGCCACCCTTGTCGCGGTCGCGCAGCGCGAGCTTGCCGTCGGCCTTCACCATCACCTCGATCGGCTGCGCCGGCGTCTGCGACGCCTGGCCGACGCTGGGCAGTTCGATGCTGCCGGTCGGCGTGGCCTGCGGCGCGACCATGAAGATGACGAGCAGCACCAGCATCACGTCGATGTAAGGCACGACGTTGATCTGGTTCATCATGCGGCGCTGTCTTCTCATCGCGGCTTACCGGGCCTGACGCTGCAGGATGTTGGAGAACTCTTCCATGAAGCTCTCCCAGCGGATGGAAATGCGGTCGATATCGTGCGCGAAGCGGTTGTAGGCGACCACCGCCGGGATGGCGGCGAACAGGCCGATCGCGGTAGCGACCAGCGCCTCGGCGATGCCCGGCGCGACCTGGGCCAGCGTGGCCTGACCGACATTGGAGAGGCCGCGGAAGGCGTTCATGATCCCCCAGACGGTACCGAACAGGCCGATGTAGGGGCTGACCGAACCGGTCGACGCGAGGAAGGCGGTGTGCGATTCCAGCTCGTCCAGTTCGCGCTGGTAGGTCGCCCGCATCGCGCGGCGCGCGCCGTCGACCGCGGTCGCCGTGTCGATGTTCTGCCGCCCGCGCAGCTTGGTGAATTCGCGATAGCCCGCTTCGAAGATGCGCTCCATGCCGCCGGCGTTGTGGCGGTCGTTGGCCGCGCTCTGGAACAGCGCATTGAGGTCGCCGCCGGACCAGAACTCAAGCTCGAACTTGTCCGAACTGAGCCGCGCCGCGCGTATGGCGAAGGACTTGCGGAAGATCCAGTACCAGCTCATGAAGGAAATGCCGACCAGCAGCGCCATCACCAGCTTGACCAGCAGGCTGGCCTGCATCACGAGCGAAATGATCGAAAGGTCTTCGGAAAGATTCATGTGAGGGAGGGGACTGAAGGCTGGATGGAAGGAAGCAGGCGCTCACGCAACGCTGCGGGCAGCGATACCGGACGGTTCTTCGCCATGTCGATCGACACCACACGGACCCTGCCGTCGAACAGCAGTTCGTCGCCGCGGTAGAGGCGCTGCACGAAATCGACCGCGGCACGCGTGGTCGACGCGATGTGGCTGCGCACTTCGAGCATGTCGTTGAAGCGGGCTGGCTTCAGGTATTCGCCCTGTACCGAACGTACGACGAAGCCGACGCCCGCCGCCGCCATCTCGACCTGGTCGAAGCCGAGCGCGCGCAGCCATTCGGTGCGCGCACGTTCGAGAAAGCGGAAGTAGTTCGCGTAGTACACCACGCCGAAGCTGTCGGTATCTTCGTAGTAGACGCGTACCGGCCACGAAAAGCCGGCAACGTGCTGCGCTGGTGAAGTCATGGCGCGGGATTTTACCCGACCCGCGCCCCGGGCTTTGCGCAGGGCAGCAAATTCGCTTGGAAAGGGGATGTAACAACCCGCGGGAGGAAACACCCGCAGCCGGAGTCCCGCCCAGCCGTCGGGTCTCGGGCTCACCCCTGTGGGCGCGGCCGTGGCCGCGACGCGGCCGTTGCGGTGAGCAGACTTCGATAAGGGTCGCTGTCGGGGTCAGAAGACCCCTCCCACAGAACCCCCGCCGCGGATCCAGCGCACGCTGGCGGCGCCCTCGCTCACAGATCGTCGAGCTTCTCCAGCATCTGCCTGGCACGCTCGCCTATCGCCGTGCGCTCGGCCGGCGCGAGCTTCTGCAGATTCTTCGCCATCAATGCGGTGCGCGGATTGGCGGCGAATTCCGCTTCGTGGCGGTCGAGGAAGTGCCAGTACAGCACGGTCACCGGGCAGGCCGCCTCGCCGCTGCGCGCCGACGGGCTATACCGGCAGCCGTCGCAGTAATTGCTCATGCGCTGGATATAGGCACCGCTGGCGACATAGGGCTTGCTGGTGAAGCGGCCGCCGTCGGCGTACAGCGCCATGCCCGCCACATTGGGCAGTTCCACCCACTCCACCGCGTCGACATAGACCGCCAGATACCAGTCCTCGACCTGCTGCGGCGCAATCTCCGCCAGCAGCGCGAACTGGCCGGTCACCATCAGGCGCTGGATGTGGTGGGCGTAGCCGTGGCGCAGCGTCTGGCCGATGGCGGCGCGCATGCAGTTCATGCCGGTGTCGCCGGTCCAGTACCAACGTGGCAGCGCGCGGGCGTGGCCATAGTGATTGGCGTCGCGCAGGCGCGGCATGTCCAGCCAGTACATGCCGCGGATGAATTCGCGCCAGCCGATCACCTGGCGCACGAAGCCCTCGACCGACTGCAGCGGCAAGCCGCGCTCGCGCCAGGCGGCGACCGCGGCGGCGACCACTTCGCGTGGCGACAACAGCTTCAGGTTCATCGCCGCGCTGAGCCGTGCGTGCCACAGCCAGGGCTGGCCGGTCCACATCGCGTCCTGGTGATGGCCGAACAGTTCCAGCCGGTGCTCGACGAAGTCCGAAAGCGCCGCCAGCGCCTGTTCGCGCGTGACCGGCCAGTCGAAGGCGGCGGTCGTGCCCGGATGATCGGCGAAGCGCGCCTCGACTTCGGCCATCACGTCGCGGGTGATCGCGTCCGGTTCGAAGCGCAGTGGTGGCGGCACCAGGCCGGGGCCCTTGCGGCCGAAGCCGCTGCGGTTGTCGGCGTCGAAGTTCCAGCGGCCGCCCGCGGGCTCGCTACCCTCCATCAGCACGCCGTGGCGCTCGCGCATCATGCGGTAGAAGAACTCCATGCGCAGCTGCCGATACTTCTTCGCCCAGTCGGCAAAGCCGGTGCGCGAAATCATGAAATGAAGGTCGTCGCGCAGGTCGAGCGCCACCCGCTCACGCTCGCACAGCGCGCGGATCGCCTGTTCCAGCCGCCATTCGCCCGGCTCGACCAGCACCAGCTTGCCGGGCGCGTGACGGCGCAGCCGCCCGGCGAGGATGTCGGCCAGGTCTTCGCTGTCGCCGTCGCCGAGCGCGCGGTAATCGACCGTCCAGCCACGGCCGCGCAGCCCGTCGGCGAAATGGCGCATGGCCGACAGGAAAAGCGCGGTGCGCGCCTTGTGGCTCCAGACAAGGGTCGATTCGCCCGCCGCCTCGATCATCAGCACGTGATCGCGCGCCGGATCGAAGCCGTCGAAAGCGGCCGACGCGTGATCGAGCTGGTCGCCGAGCACCAGTACCAGATGGCGGATGTCAGACACCTGCGCCCCCTTTGCGGCGGCAGGCTTCCGAGCAGTACTTCACCGCCTCCCAGTTGTTGCGCCAGGCGCGCCGCCAGGTCATGTCACGGCCGCAGACCGCACATGGTTTGCTCGGAAGAAAGGTCTTGTTGCCCTTATGTCGGGATTTCATTGCGGCCATCGCGGTCATGAGTACCGCCTCTGGACAGGCGGCGCAGCCGCCGGTTTCATTGCAGCGCCGACATCCACGCAATCCGCTCAAGCGAGCCGCCCGGCCGCCCGATAATCGAACGATGAAGATTGCTCCGCTCCCCGAAGACGAGGCGCAGCGCCTGCAGGCACTGCGCGACTTGTGCGTGCTCGACACGCCGCCGGAACCGGCGTTCGACGCGCTGACCGCGCTGGCGGCGCAACTGTTCGACATGCCGGTTGCGCTGGTGAGCCTGATTGACGAATCCCGCCAGTGGTTCAAGTCGGTGCACGGGCTGTGCCTGCGCGAAACGCGACGCGACGCCGCACTGTGCACGCACACCATCGTCGCGCCGCGAGGACGCATGGTGATCGAGGACACGCTGAACGATCCGCGCTTCGCCGACAACCCGCTGGTGGTCGGCGCGCCCGGCATCCGCTTCTATGCCGGCGTGACCCTGCTCAACCCGGACGGCCTGCCCTTGGGCACCTTCTGCCTGATCGATTTCAAGCCGCGCAGCCTCGACCTTCGCCAGCTGGACCAGCTGGGCGCGCTGGCGGCGCAGGCCGAAGCGCAGCTGCACCTGCGCATGCGTGTGCAGCAGCTGCATGCGCTGACGCGGGAACTGCGCCAGCAGCACGAACTGCTTGAACGCCAGCGGCAGGCGTTGCAGGCGCGCTGCGAGGAGCTGGCAACCGAAGTCCATGTGGACGCGCTGACCGGCAGCGGCAACCGCCGCGCCGGCGAGGCGCGACTGGGCGAGGAGTTCGCGCTCGCCAGCCGGCTGCAACTGCCGCTGTCCGTCTGCCTGATCGACGTCGATCACTTCAAGGACGTGAACGACAGCTACGGCCACCCCCACGGCGACGAGGTGCTGCGTCGCGTGGCCCGGCTGATCGGCGAGGCGCTGCGCGCCAGTGACTACGTCGCGCGCTTCGGCGGCGAGGAATTCCTGGTCGTGCTGCCGGGCGCCGAACCGGCGACCGCGCGCGCGGTCGCCGAGCGCATCCGCACGCACGTCGCGGACGCGCACTGGGAGCGCCCGCCCGTGCTCACCATCAGCGCCGGCATTGCCAGCCGCAGTTCGACCACCACGTCGCCGGAACACCTGCTGCAGCAGGCGGACAAGGCGCTCTACCGCGCCAAGGCCGGTGGCCGCAACCGGGTCGAATCCGGGGCCGCACCGGCGAGCACGCACGGCGACTGACGCGCGACCCACCGGCCCGGCGATCTCAGCGCGCCGGAGCCGCCGCGCGCTGCGCCATCGCTGGCGTCATGTCCACCGAGCCGTCGGCGTCCACCCGCAGCGCCATCGTCACGCCCATGCGTTCAGCCAGCGCGCGCCAGCCGTCGCGACCGACGATGAACAGCGGCTTGCTGTCCGCGTCGGAGCGGGCGCCGGCGTCCGGACCAGCCGGCATCAGCACGGTCAGCGACTGCGTGTGACGCACCGGCTCGCCGCTGCGCGGGTCGATCAGGTGGCACAGGCGCTCGCCATCCAGTTCGAAATAGCGCTGGTAATCGCCCGAGGTGCCGATCGCCTCGCCGTCGTGCAGTTCGACCGTGGCCAGCGCCTCCGGCTTGCGCGGATGCTGGACGCCGATGCGCCACGGCGTGCCGGCCTTGCTGCCCAGCGCCATCACGTTGCCGCCGATGTTGACCAGCGCGCAGCAGACGCCGCGCGCGCGCAGGATGGCGGCGGCGCGGTCCAGCGCATAGCCCTTGCCGTAGCCGCCGAGGTCGAGCTGCACCGCCGGGTTGCGACTTGACACCGTGGCGCCGCCGTCCGGCCGGGAGGTGATCACGAGATCGGCCATGCGCGGCTTCGCCGCGACCAGCGCGTCGCGCCGGGTGGCTTCGGGCCGCCGCGGCACGAACTCGTCGGCGTGGAAGCCCCAGGCCTCGACCAGTGCACCGGCCGCCGGATTGAATAGATCCTCGCCGCGCGCCGCGGCGGCCTGCACCGCGACCAGCAACGCGGCGGTCTCGGCATCGACGTCGGCCGTCTGCCCGGCCGCGAAGGCGGCGTTCAGTCGCGTCAGCTCGGACGGCTGCCAGGCGTGCAGTGTGCGGTGCAGGCGGTCGAACTCACGCAGCACCTCGCCCAGCGCGTCGCGCGCCTGCGTGCGGTCGAGGCCGTACACGACCACTTCGACGCGGGTGCCGAAAACGAAGGACTCCTGGCGCTCGACCGGCTCCTTCGTGCCGCAGCCGGCGAGCAGCGCAAACAGGAGCAGTGCGGCGGCGAAACGCTCAGCGCGTCGTCGCACGTTCGAGTGCATCGACGAACATGGCGGCCACGTCGAAACCCGTCTGTTCGGTGATTTCGACAAAGCAGGTGGGGCTGGTGACGTTGATTTCGGTCAGCCGGTCGCCGATCACGTCCAGCCCGACCAGCAGCAGCCCGCGCGCCGCGAGGACGGGGCCGAGCTTGCGCGCGATCGCCAGATCGGATTCGGACAGCGGCTGGGCGACGCCGCGACCGCCAGCGGCCAGGTTGCCACGCGTTTCGCCAGCCTTCGGGATGCGCGCCAGACAGTAGGGCACCGGCTCGCCGTCGATCAGCAGCACGCGCTTGTCGCCCTGCGCGATCTCCGGGATGAAGCGCTGCGCCATCAGCGTGCGCGCGCCGTCCTCGGTCAGCGTCTCGATGATGACGTTGCGGTTGGCGTCATCGGCGCGCACGCGGAAGATGCGCGAACCGCCCATGCCGTCGAGCGGCTTCAGGATGCAGTCGGCGTGCGTGTCGATGAAGGCATTGATGGCCGCGACGTCGCGGCTGACCAGCGTCGGCGTGATCAGCTCAGGGAATTCGCAGATCGACACCTTCTCCGAGTGATCGCGGATCGCGCGCGGATGGTTGAACACGCGCACGCCGGCCGCTGCCGCGCGCTCCAGCATCCAGGTCGCGGTGATGTACTCGAAATCGAAGGGCGGGTCCTGCCGCATCAGCACGGCGTCGAACTCGCGCAGCGCGCGCGGTTCGGTCCCGTGGGGCACATACCAGGGCGCGTCGCCGCGTTGAGGCTGGATGCGGACTGCGCCGACCATGACCTCGTCGCCGTGCAGGCTCATCGTCTGCCGCTGGATGGTCCAGATCTCGTGACCGCGGCGCGCCGCCTCGCGCATCATCGCGATGCTCGAATCCTTGGCCGGCTTGAGCTTGTCGAGCGGATCGACGATGAAGGCGAGGCGCAGGTTCATGTCGGTCTCAACCCCGCAGTTCGGCTTCGAGCGCCTCTTCCGCCGGCGTCATCGGCAGACCCCGCTCCAGTTCCAGACTGGCCGCGACCAGCGCAAGACGAGCGACGACGCCATAGGCGTAGAAGCGGTTGGGCGGCGCGTCCGGCGCGCAGCCGGGGTCGGGCATCGAGCAGCAGGATTCGAAGGCCAGCGGCTTGAAGTGCATGCCCGGCGCGTTCAGGTTCTCGTCGATGCCACGCTCGCCATGCACGCGGTAGAAGCCGCCGACGACGTAACGATCCATCATGTAGACCACCGGTTCGGCTGCGCCGCCATCGACGCTTTCGAAGGTGGGCACGCCTTCCTGGATCAGCACCGAGCTGACTTCCAGCCCCTCCTTCACCACCGCCATCTTGTTGCGCTGCTTGCGGTTCAGGCCGACCACTTCGGACGGATCGCGCACCGTCATGATGCCCATGCCGTAGGTGCCGGCGTCGGCCTTGACGATGACGAAGGGCTCGTGATCGACGCCGTGCTGCGCGTACTTCTCGCGGATGCGCGCCAGCAGCGCTCCGACGCGCGTGGCCAGACATTCCTCGCCGGCACGCTCCTGGAAATTGATGTCGCCGCACACGTCGTACAGCGGGTCGATCAGCCACGGATCGATGTCCATGACCGACGAGAAGCTGCGTGCGACTTCGCTGTAGGCGTCGAAGTGCTGCGACTTGCGGCGCGTCGTCCAGCCGGCGTGCAGCGGCGGAATGAAGGTCTGCTCATTGACGTTCTGCAGCAGCTCCGGCACGCCGGCCGACAGATCGTTGTTGAGCAGGATGGCGCAGGGATCGAAACCGGCGACGCCAATGCGTCGACCGCCGGGCAAGCGAATCAGCGGTTCGACCGTCAGCGTCTGGCCGTCGCCGAGGTCGAGCGGCGTCGGGCCGGCGAGGTCGGGAATCAGGCTGCCGATGCGCACGTTCAGACCGGCCAGCTTCAGGATCTGCGCCAGCCGGGCGACATTGCGCAGATAGAACAGGTTGCGCGTGTGGTTTTCCGGCACCAGCAGCAGGTTGCGTGCTTCCGGGCACAGCTTTTCGACCGCAGTCATGGTCGCCTGCACGCACAGCGGCAGGAACTCGGCGTTCAGGTTGTTGAAGCCGCCCGGAAACAGATTGGTATCGACCGGCGCCAGCTTGAAACCGGCGTTGCGCAGATCAACCGAGGCATAGAAGGGCGGGCTGTGCTCCAGCCACTGCGAACGGAACCACTGTTCGATGTCGGTCTGGCGTTCGAGAAATCGGCTCTCCAGCGCGAGCAGCGGGCCGGTGAGCGCGGTGGTCAGGTGAGGCACCATGGGCGTGAGCGGGCGCGATCCGCAATGAGGTTCAGGCGCGCGGATTCTACACCCGCAGCCGGGGTCGCCTCCCCGCTCCGGTACAATCCGGGCTTCTTGCGCATCCGCGCATGCCACACCCTAGTGAATTCCATGCTGTCCGCTTCCAACATCACCATGCAGTTCGGCGCCAAGCCGCTTTTCGACAACGTCAGCATCAAGTTCGGCGACGGATACCGCTACGGTCTGATCGGCGCCAACGGTGCCGGCAAGTCGACCTTCATGAAAATCCTCGCCGGCGTGCTCGAACCGACCGCCGGCAACGTGTCCATCGACGCGCACGAGCGCATGGCCTTCCTGCGTCAGGACCAGTTCGCGTTCGAGGACCAGCGCGTACTCGACGTGGTCATGATGGGCCACGCCGAAATGTGGACCTGCATGAAGGAAAAGGACGCCATCTACGCCAACCCGGACGCGACCGAAGAGGACTACATGCGCGCCGCCGAACTGGAAGGCCAGTTCGCCGAATACGACGGCTACACCGCCGAGGCGCGTGCCGGCGAGCTGCTGCTCGGCGTCGGCATCCCGACCGAACAGCACAACGGCCCGATGAGCCAGGTCGCGCCAGGCTGGAAGCTGCGCGTGCTGCTGTGCCAGGCGCTGTTCGCCAACCCGGACATCCTGCTGCTCGACGAACCGACCAACAACCTGGACATCAACACCATCCGCTGGCTCGAGCACACGCTGAACGAGCGCAACAGCACGATGGTCATCATCAGCCACGACCGCCACTTCCTGAACCAGGTGTGCACCCATATGGCCGACCTGGACTACGCGACCATCCGCCTCTACCCGGGCACCTGGGACGACTACATCGAAGCGTCGACACAGGCGCGCGAACGCGCGTCGGCGGCCAACGCAAAGGCGAAGGAACGGGTGGCCGAACTGCAGAGCTTCGTGCGCCGCTTCTCGGCCAACAAGTCCAAGTCCAAGCAGGCCACCTCGCGTCTGAAGATGATCGACAAGATCAAGATCGAGGAATTCAAGCCCAGCTCGCGTCAGTACCCGTGGATACGCTTCGACTACGACCCGAAGGAGAAGCTGCACCGGCAGGCGGTCGAACTGGACAACGTGGTGTTTGGCTACGACGGCGGCCCGCAGATCCTGAAAGGCTTCACTGCCACTTTCGACGGTGGCGACCGGGTCGCCATCATCGGCGAGAACGGCGTCGGCAAGACCACCTTCCTGAAGCTGCTGGTCGGTGAACTGACGCCGCAGCACGGCTCGATCAAGTGGGCGGAAAAGGCCCGCCTCGGCTATTTCGCGCAGGACCATTCAGCCGATTTCGACAGCGACGCGAACCTGACCGACTGGATCAGCGGCTATGTGCGCGAGGGCGGCTACGAGGGCGACGACGCGATCACGCTGATCCGCGGCACGCTCGGCCGTCTGCTGTTCGGTGGCGACGACGTGAAGAAGGCGGTGCGCGTGCTGTCCGGCGGCGAGCAGGGTCGCATGATGTTCGGCCGGCTCATGCTGCAGCGGAACAACGTGCTGCTGCTCGACGAACCGACCAACCACATGGACATGGAGTCGATCGAGTCGCTGAACGCCGGCCTCGACGCCTTCGACGGCACGCTGTTCTTCGTGTCGCACGACCGCGAGTTCGTGTCCACGCTGGCCACCCGGGTGCTCGAAGTCCGTGGCGACGGCCAGATCGTCGACTACCGCGGCGGCTACGAGGACTACCTCGCCAGCCAAGGCATCGACGACTGAGCCTGTCTGTGAGCAATACGCCGAACACCTGTCCCATCTGCGACGACACGCCCGGCCATCACTGGCTGTGGCGCGACGACCGGCTGCGCGTGATCGACGCGCGTGACGCCGACCATCCAGCCTTTCTGCGCGTGATCTGGAACGGGCACGTGCGCGAGATGACCGACCTTGCCGACGCCGACCGCGATCACCTGATGCACGTGGTGTGGCAGGTCGAGCGCTGCGTGCGCGAAATTGCGCAGCCGGAAAAGATCAACCTCGGCAGCCTCGGCAATATGGTGCCGCACCTGCACTGGCATGTCGTCGCGCGCTGGCAGGACGACGCCCACTTCCCGGGTTCGGTGTGGAGCGCGAAGCAGCGCGACGGCGCGCGGCGCCCTCGCGTACCGGCGGCGCTGTGGCGCGCCACGCTGCTGGCCCGTCTCGGCCTGCCGACCGTTGCCGTCAGCGACGCGCTGACCGGCGCCTATGAAGGCACCGACTACGCCGTGGCCCTGCCCGACGGCGAAACGACACTGCACGTCGGTGCACCGTCACCGGCGCTGGATCGCTGGCTGGCGACGCAGAACGCAACACAGTGGGCACTGCTGGCGGCCGCCAATCCGTGGTCGGCACGCTGCGACGACGACACCAACCGCGCCGCCCACACGGCACTGCGCGCATTGCTGACGCAGCGCGGCCTGCCGCTGCTCGACGCCGAGAACCGCACGACCGAAGCCGGCTGGACCGAACCCTCCCTGCTGTGCGCCGGCCTGACCGCCGAGGAGGCGCTGCGCATCGGCGCCGCCTTCGGCCAGAACGCGGTACTGACCGGCGATGCCGGCGGCACGGCCCAGCTGCGCTGGTGCGTGCGCCGGCAGGCCGACTGACTCAGCGAACCTGCATGCGCCGGCGCGCCACTGCGCCGACGGCCGCCAGACCGGCCAGCAGCATGGCCGCGCTGGCCGGCTCCGGCACGGCGGCGGTGATGCCCAGCCGGTAGCTGGCGTCGGCCAGCGTGTTATCCACGCCATCGACGGTCACCAGGAATTCGGTGCCCGTGGCAAACGGAAAAGTGCTGCCGCCGCCGGTGAAAGGTCCCCACGCGAAGGTGAGATTGCGGCCGAAGGTGCCGACGATTTCGTTGCCGTTCAGGAACACCGACAGCGAGGCGCGCGACCCCAGACCAAAGTTGGAGAAATCGAGCGTGAAATCGACCGGCTCACCGACGGTGAAGCTGAAGCTGTCGGCGAAGTTGCCGAGCTGCTGTTCGAAGCTGAAGGACTGGCCGGCGACCAGCGTGCCCAGATCGACGCTGGCTGCACTGGCGTGTGCAGCGGGCAGGACGGTCAATGCGGCGATCAGTGCGGTGCGGATGGAAGTGTTCATGACGGACTCCGTAGGATGAATGAAGGATGAAAGCGTCTGCTTTCATTCGTCATCTACGGAGCCCGGGCTTCAGCGGAGACAGTCGGGTGACATCGGACTTTCCGGCAGCGTGACGGATGTCACCGTTGCCGCCCGAGACCTCATCGGATCACCACAGCTTCACGCAATGGCCGCGCAGCACGAAGCCGCCCGAGGGCTGCGCCGCGGCCGCGCCGACCGGTTCGATCGACACCGCCAGTTCGCCCACCGCCGCCAGCAGCGCTTCCGAGGTACCGGCCATCGTGATCACCTGTTTGGCGTCGGTGCGCAGCACACCAAGCCGGAAGGGCGCGCCGTCCTTCGGCAGTGCCCACAGCACCGCCTCGGCGCCCTCCGGCACCACCAGCGGCTGCAGCAGCTTCACGCTCAGTTCCACCCCATGCCGGCGCGACGACGCGAGCGCGGCAGGCTTGCCCGCGGCGTCCAGCATCAGGCCGACATAGCTGGCCGGCAGCACCGCGTGCTCGGGCAGGTCGGACGGCAGCACCCACTGCGGCTGCTCGCGCACCACGCCGACGGCCACCAGCAGGCCGAATGCGAAGCCGAGCGCCGGGCGCAGCCAGTCGCGCCAGCGCCGCTGTGCCGTCGGCCGGGGGCGCGGTGCAGCGCCGGTGCGCCGCTCGACCTCCGCCCACACCGCAGGCGAGGGCTGCACCGGCGGCACGGCAGCCGCCAGTGCGGCGCCATGCATTTCCCAGGTGCGCAGCGCGCGCGCCGCCGCCTCGTTCGACCGCACCAGCCGCTCGAAGCGGCGCCGCGGCAGCCGGCCCAGCGTGCCGAACACATAGGCGGCCGCGAGGCGGTCGAGCAGTTCCGGGTGGTCGTACTTCATGCCAGCCGCTCCATGCAGCGGCGCAGCTTGTCCAGGCCCCGGCGCAGCCACACCTTGACGCTGCCGATCGGCGAGCCGAGGTGTTCCGCCATTTCCGAGTGCGACAGGCCGTGGTAGTAGGCCAGCGCCAGACACTGGCGCTGCGGCCCGTCGATGTCGTCGATGCAGCGGCGAAGATGCAGCGCGTCGGCCGCCTGTTCGAGCAGGCCGAGCGGACTGGGCCGGTCGTCACCAAGCGCGGCGACGCCGCCCTGCCCGTCGTAGTCGTCCAGCGACTCGGCCCGCCGCAGCGATTCCGACCGCAGTACGTCGAGCGCGCGGTTGCGCACGACCGAGGTGAGCCATGTCATGGGCTGGCTCGCGTCCGCCCGATAGCTGTCGGCGCGGTGCCACACGCTGGTGAAGGCATCCTGCAGCACGTCTTCAGCCAGGTCGCGCCGGCGCAGCAGACGCAGCGCGACCCCGAGCAGCTGCGGCGCGCAGGCATCGTAGAGCTGACGGAAGGCCTGCCGGTCGCGCAGTGCAACGCGCGCCAGCAGCCTCTCAAGCTGGACCGGATCGAGCATCGCCGCATGATGCCATGCTCATCGACGGGTCGCAGCCCATCAGTAGTCCCGCGGCCGGTAGCTGCCGGCCTCGGCCGGCGCCTTGCCGCCATCGCGCACGACATGCCAGACGCCGCCGCGCCCGTCGCCGGTGGTCTGTCCGGCTTCGCTGTCGCCCACGTAGTAATAGAGCGGCTTGCCGCGGACCGCCCACTGCCGGCTGCCGTCGCTGCGCGTGACCAGCGTGTGCTCGCCGGTCGCTCGCGCATCGGCTGCCGCGACGAAGGGCGGCCACAGCGCGGCACACTGGTCGTAGCAGGCGCTCTTCCCGGTGCTGTCCTTGTCGAAGGTGTACAGCACGCGGCCGGCAGCGTCGGTCAGCAGTCCTGCCGTGCCGACGACGGACTGAGCGTGAACTGAGCCGCAGATCGCACCCAGCAGTGCAGCGCAGAGGGCATTTCTGATCATCGTGATTCTCCTTCCTTGCAGAGGTTCGACACCCGGAAATCGCGTGTCCGGATCGATATACGGACGGCTGAACACATCGGAGACAGGAGCGGCGGAAATTTGCTGTCAAAAAGAATGTCCGCCGTGCCGGCCTCCCGCGCGCAAACTGCGGCGTACACATAGAATTGGTTACATTGGCTTACATCGCCCCCCGATTTCATGCACGCCTTCGCTCTGCCCGCCATCAGCCACAGCACGCACCTGCCGGAGTTCTCCGACGCGCGGGCTGCGCGCGACTGGGTGCAGGGCATGGACAGCACCCAGCCGCTCGCCACCCAGGCCCGTCTGCTCGGCCAGCTCAACCTGCTGAATCGCTACAACATCGGCGCCGGCGAGCGGCTGCGCATCGCCGAAGAGCTGCGCGACACGGTGCTCGACGTGCAGGCCGCCACCGCCAACCGCTTCGTCGGCCGTCCGCTGCCACTGTCCGCTGGCGAACGAGCGGCCTTCGACGCCAATCAGGGCATGTGGGACACGCTGGTCACCGCCTATCTGCATTGCCTGTCCGCGGCGCTCGACGGAGATGGCCCAGTGGTCGGTCAGGCGGGCCTGATCGCGCATCGGGCGTTGAGCGCGCTGGCGCTGATGCAGCTCGACACGCTGCGCACCGCGCATCTGCCTGCGCCCGGCTACTGGCGCCGCGTGCATGCCTGCTACGACGCGGCCGCCCGGCTCGGCGCGGCGGAGCGCAAGATCCGCGACGACGCCATCCATGACGAACGGCCGACCAGCGTGCGTGCCGCCTACGTGCTGTGCGTGCTGCTGCACACCTCCAGCCCTTTCGGTCTGACCCACCGCCAGCTGCGCGTGCTGCATCGCTGGCTGGGCAAATGGGCCGGCAAGGTGGCGCTGTTCGACACGCCGGTGCCGCACAGCGCCTTGCCTCCCCTGATGCTGGACCTGACTACCGACGAACCGGTCGCCCGCACCCCGCAGCCGGACAGCCGGCTGCGCTGGCTGGTGCTGGACGAGTTCTCGCACAGCGTGCGCAAGCGCATGGCGCTGCTGGCGCAGGGCGAAACACCGCTGGCACTGCGCCTGGGCGACGAACTGAGTCCGGCCCAGGCCGACCGCCTGCTGCGCCATCTGCACGCGCACTGCTGCCGCGGCGGCCTGACCCGCGCCGAAGCGCGCCGGCCGCTGCAGCAGAACGCGTCGGTGGTGATCGGCATGGGCGCGGTGCAGCAGTTTCTCGGCGGCGGCGACAACGATCCGGGCAACCGACCGGAAACGGTGGCGGCCGGCTATCTGGTCGAAGACTGGCGCATCCTCGACGACAGCCCAACCGGCCTGCGCCTTGGCCGCCGCGCCAGCGGCGACGGCGCGCGCATTGGCAACGGCATGTTGCTGGCGGTGCGGCCCGACAACAGCCCGCACTTCATGCTCGCCCACGTGTGCTGGATCATGGCGGTCGAAGGCGAGTTGCAGATGGGCATCAGCATGCTGGCCGGCGCGCCGCGTCTGGTCGATCTCGCGCGAGCGCCTGACGGCAGCGGTGAACACGAGGCGCGCGGCGTGCTGATGCCGGAAGTGCCGCGCATCGGTCAGCCGGAATGCGTCGCGCTGCCCAGCGGCTGGTACCGCAAGTCGCGCGACATCCTGCTCACCGCAGACGACGGCAAGCGGCGCGTGCGGCTGGTCGAATCCATCGAACGCGGGGCCGACTTCGACCTCGCCCGCATCGAGCCGTCAGCATGAACGCGCCTGCACCGACGCCGGGCATGCTGAACTACCGCGACGCGCAGCAGTGCCGCGCGCTGATCGCCGAGCTGCCGCTGACCAACGTGCCGCGCGTGCGCGACACGCTGACGCGCATGCTCTACGGGCTGCGGCAGACGCCGCCGCGCAGCGCCGACTACCTCGACGTGCTGGAGGCGATGCGCGCGCCGCTGCACTTCCTGCAGGAGAGCCTGGGCAAGCGCTACAGCAGCCGGCCGGTCGCGCCGGGCAGCACCGAGGACGGCGTGCTGCGTCAGGTGGTCGCACTGTGGATGGCGATGGCGCAGGCATACGCGCAGGCCGCCGAGAAGGCCGACCTGCACCCGCTCACCGACGCCCAGCTGGCGCTGGTGTGCCAGCGCTGCGTGCTGTACGCCAGCCGCGCGGTAATCGAGTATTTCCGCGCCCGGCGCACGCTGCCGCGCGGCCTCTGGCTGGAACTGCACGGCTACTACAGCACGGCCGAGGAATGGGGCTTTGCCACCCAGCCGGTGGCCGACAGTCTGAAGGAAGGCGGCTACCCGCAGAGCGCGGCTGAGTCCTACTGCAGCGTGCTGCTGGTCGACCTGGCCAACCCCTACGGCCGCAGCCCGCGCGAATTCGAGTGGGTGTGCCGCTGGGCCGACCAGTACGCCGGCCTGACCGAGATCATGCCGGTCTTCGGCGGTACCGACGCCCGGACCTATGCCATCGACCTGAACCTCGACAGCGGCGCCAAGCCGCTCGAAGTGTTTGCCCGCACGCCGAATCTGCGCCGGCTTGGTTCGGCGCGGCTGGCCAGCGAGATCGAGCGCGTGGTGGCCGGCCTGAAACAGGGCCTGTCACCGGAAACGCTGGGACTGGGCGCCGACTGTCATCCGCTGTCGGCCGGACGCCTGCTGCTGCAGCTGTACAAGCCCTGGTGCCATGCGGCCAACCCGCGCCGCTTCCAGCGACGCAGTGGCGACGGCGAGATAGACATCGCGATCAGCCAGGAGGCGATGCATTACCTGATCGCCGGCGAAGAGTTCGTGCAGCCGCCGCCGGCGCGCATCTACAGCCACAGCGATTTTGTCGACATCGCCACCTTCGGCGAACGCGCGACCGACGGCGCCGGCCTGGCCGTGCGTCAGGCCAGCGCCCGCGCGCAGTACCCGACCCAGCACTGGGCGGTGCTGGACCACAGCGTGATGGGCTATCGCCTGCGCGCCCCGCGCGAGACCGCGGCGATCGAGTACTCGCAGATGCTGGCGGTGTTCGGCCCGGACTCGGAACACTGGCGTCTGGCGCGCGTGTCCTGGCTCATGTACGAGCACGACGGCCATCTGCTGACCGGCCTGCACGTGCTGCCGGGCACGCCGCGTGCGCTGTCGGTGCGTCCGCTGGCCGACGAAGGCATGCCGGCCGAGCGCTTCGTTCGGGCCTTTCTGCTGCCGGCCGTGCAGGTGATGGGCGAAGAGGCCTCGCTGGTGCTGCCGCGCGGCTGGTTCCAGGCCGATCGCAAGCTCGAAATCTTCCTGAATGGCACGCTGCGTGCCGTGCAGCTGACCCGCCTGCTCGCGTTCGGCGTCAATTACGAACGCGCCGCCTTCAGCGAGGACGCCCCCGCAAACGGCGTCTGAGCAGCGCCGCTCAGAGTGCGGGCAGCGTGCGGCGAGCGGGAAAGCGGACCGTGAAGCGGCTGCCCTGACCGGGCTGGCTGTCGATCTGCAGCGTCGCCTGATGCCGTTCCAGCACGTGTTTGACGATGGCCAGGCCGAGGCCGGTACCCCCGGTCTCGCGCGAGCGGCCGCGGTCGACGCGGTAGAAGCGTTCGGTCAGTCGCGGAATGTGCTGGGCGTCGATGCCGATGCCGTTGTCGGTCACCGAATACTCCCCGCAACCATCGACCACGCGCCAGGCGAGCTTCACGCTGCCGCCGTCCGGCGTGTAGCGCACCGCGTTGCTGGCGAGGTTGCCGAGCGCGCTGCGCAGGTCGCGTGCGCAGCCGAGCAGCGCACCGGGCGCCGCGTCGACGTCCAGCGTCACCGTGTGCCGGCCGGACGACAGCGCCCGCGTCTCGACCAGCACGATGTCCAGCAGGTTGCGCATGTCCACCGGCTCTTCGGGTGTCGGCGTGTCGGTCTCCAGCGCCGACAGCGTCAGCAGGTCGTCGACCAGGCGCTGCAGGCGCACCGACTGCTGCTGCGCCATGCGGATGAAGGACAGCGCCTGCTCCTGCGGCAGTTCGGGCAGCGCGTCCTCCAGCGTTTCGAGGAAGCCGTGAATCACCGTCAGCGGCGTCTTCATTTCGTGCGACACGTTGGCAACGAAGTCGCGCCGCATCGTTTCGAGCTTTTCGAGCTGGGTGATGTCGCGCGTCAGCAGCAGCTTCTGGTCGTCGCCGAACGCCACCACCCGCAGCTGCAGCGTGCGGCCGGGCTGACGCGGCGAGGGCATGGACAGCGGCTCGCCATAGTCGCCGGACTGCAGGTACTCGGCGAACTCGGGCTGGCGCACCAGGTTCAGGATGGGCATCGCGATGTCGCGCCGGCCGTCCAGCCCCAGGTGTTCCTCGGCCATCGGATTCAGCCACTCGATCAGTTCGTCGCGCGACATGATGAGCGTGCCGTCGGGCATCGCGCGGCTGGCTTCGCGCATGCGCTCCAGCCGGCTGCGCAGGTCCTCCCGCTGCTGGCGGGCGTTGCGCTCGCGCCGCGCCAGCTTGGCAAACAGGAATTCCCACTGGCCGGCACCGTCCGGCAGTTCGGCGTCGCTGGTCGAGTTGAGCCAGCGGTCGAAGCGGCCGATCTCGTACTGGTCGCGCAGGCTGCCGGCGAGCAGCAACGCACAGGCCAGCGCCAGCGCCGGTGCCAGTGCGTCGGCCGCCAGGCCGATCAGCACGCAGACGAGGATGAGCGCGACGCGCAGGGCGGCGCGGAACCAGAATTCACGCATGGAGTACGCAGCGGGTGATCACGGCGCCGGATTATGGGCGCTCACGCGCAAAACGGCTCACTCCTTCTGGCAGGACAGGCGATAGCCGCTGCCGCGCACGGTCTGGATCAGCGCGTCGTGTCCGCTCGCTTCCAGTGCGCCGCGCAGGCGGCGGATGTGCACATCCACCGTGCGCTCCTCGACGAACACGTGGTCGCCCCACACGCTGTCGAGCAGCTGCGCACGCGAATGCACGCGCTCGGCGTGGGTCATGAAGAAGTGCAGCAGGCGGAACTCGGTCGGGCCGAGCACCACGGCCTGGCCGCGGGCCGTGACGCGATGCGTGGCCGGATCGAGACGCAGACCGTCGATCTCGACCGGGTCTTCGGTCGCCTGCGGCTTCTGCCTGCGCAGCACGGCCTTGATGCGGGCCGCCAGTTCGCGCGGCGAGAAGGGCTTGGTGACGTAGTCGTCGGCGCCGGTTTCCAGACCGGTCACCTTGGACTGTTCGTCGCCGCGTGCCGTCAGCATGATGATGGGCACGCCACGCGTGCGCTCGTCGGCGCGCAGCCGGCGCGCCAGATCGATACCACTCTGGCCGGGCAGCATCCAGTCGAGCAGCACCAGATCGGGCAGTTCGGCCTGCAGCAGGCGCAGCGCGGTTTCGGCGTCCGGCGCGCGCAGCGGATCGTGGCCGGTGCGGGTGAGCGTGACGCTGATCAGTTCCTGGATGGACGGTTCGTCCTCGACGACGAGTATGCGGGCCATGACGGTATGCGAGCGTGGGATGACGGGAACGCGACGCAGTCTATTTCAGTATGGTGACGGTTTAGTGACAGCGCCTCCGGTCGGTCCGCAGGGCCATCACGACGGGCGCGGGGTATCATTCCCGACTCTTTGCAGCGGACACGGAACATCATGGCAGGACTGGACAAGGACACCCCCATCCCCACCGAAATCAAGGTGCAGCAGAAGTCGAAGATGATGGACGTCAGTTTCGACAACGGCCGCAGCTTCAGCTTCAGTTTCGAGTTCCTGCGCGTGTGCTCGCCGTCGGCCGAAGTGCGCGGCCACGGGCCGGGACAGGAAACGCTGCAGATCGGCAAGCGCGACGTCGACATCACGCGCGTCGAACCGGTCGGCGCCTACGCGATCAAGCCGGTGTTTTCCGACGGCCACGACAGCGGCATCTACTCGTGGGACTACCTCTATCTGCTGGGCGAGAACCAGGAAGCGCTGTGGGCCGACTACCTCGCCCGCCTGGACGCCGCCGGCGCCAGCCGCGATCCGGCCCTGGTGCCGCCGCCGGCCGCCAAGGGCGGCTGCGGCAGCGGCGGTTGCGGTCACCACCATTGAGCCTGCGATGAGCGACGACTCCACCGATTTCGGCTTCGAGCGCGTACCCGAAGCGGCCAAGGCCCGCCGTGTGGCGAGCGTGTTCTCGTCGGTCGCGCGCCGTTACGACATCATGAACGACCTGATGTCGGCCGGCCTGCACCGCGCCTGGAAAGCCTTCGCGATCGAAATGGCCGGCGTACGCCCGGGCCAGCGCGTACTCGACGTCGCCGCCGGCACCGGCGATCTGACGCTCGCACACGCGAAGCGCGCCGGCGCCAGCGGCGAGGTGTGGCACACCGACATCAATCCGGACATGCTGCGGGAAGGCCGCGACCGCCTGCGCGACGCCGGCTTCGTACTGCCCAGCCTGCTGTGCGACGCCGAGAAGCTGCCCTTCCCGGACAACCATTTCGACTGCGTCACGGTCGCCTTCGGCCTGCGCAACATGACGCACAAGGACCGCGCGCTGGCCGAGTTCCGCCGCGTGCTGAAACCGGGCGGCCGCGCGCTGGTGCTCGAGTTCTCGCGCGTCGCCAAGCCGCTCGAAAAGGCCTACGACCTGTATTCGTTCAAGGTGCTGCCCTGGCTGGGCAAGCGCGTCGCCAATGACGAGGCGAGCTACCGCTACCTCGCCGAATCGATCCGCATGCACCCGGACCAGGAAACGCTGGCCGGCATGATGCGCGAGGTCGGCCTGGGCCGCGTCGAGTACTTCAACATGAGCGCGGGCGTGGTGGCGCTGCATCGCGGCTTCAAGCTCTGAAATCCGGGTGGAGAGGCGAACGATCCGCGCATTTTGCGGTCAATTCGTGTGCTAAGTTTCGCTCTCGCGTTTTCGCCCCACCTTTGATGGAGACATATCGATGAAGAATTTCCTGTGCGCGCTGTGCGTGGCCGTCGTCGGCCTCGGCGGCGCCATGCATGACGCCGAAGCCGCCAAACGCATGGGTGGCGGCAAGTCCTTCGGTTCGCAGCGTGATTCGACCACGATGCAGCGCGACGCCACGCCCACCTCGCCGACGCAGAACGCCACCACCGCTCAGCGCCAGGCGCAGCCTGCAGCGCCTGGCGCCGCACAACCGGCCAAGCGCTCGTGGATGGGCCCGCTGGCCGGTCTGGCCGCCGGCATCGGTCTGGCCGCACTGGCGTCCCACCTCGGTTTCGGCGAGGAAATGGCGTCCTTCATGATGATTGCGCTGCTGGTCATGGTCGCCCTCTTCGTCTGGCGCATGTTTGCCGCACGCCGCAACGCACCGCAGCAGCAGGGCATGCAGTACGCCGGCGCGACCGCCGGCCCGGGCACCGCCCCGCAGCGCTTCGAAGCGGTGGCCCCGGTCGCCGCCTCGGCGCCGGCAGCCGCAGCCAGTGCAGGCAACATTCCGGCGGATTTCGACGTCGAAGGCTTCCTGCGTCAGGCCAAGCTGAATTTCGTGCGCCTGCAGGCGGCGAACGACAAGGGTGACGTCGAGGACATCCGTCAGTTCACCTCGCCCGAGGTGTTCGCCGAAATCCGCATGCAGCTGCAGGAGCGCGGTGGCGAAACCCAGCACATCGACATCGTGCAGCTCGATGCTGCGCTGCTCGATCTGGTCACCGAGAACGACCAGTACATCGCCAGCGTCCGTTTCAGCGGCCTGCTGCGCGAAGAGGTCACCGCCGCACCGGCACCGTTCGACGAGGTCTGGCATCTGGCCAAGCCGGTATCCGGCAACCGCGGCTGGGTGATCGCCGGTATCCAGCAACTGCAGTAATCATGCTCGCGACGGCCGCGCTCCCGGTACTGAACCACCTGCTCGATCAGGCGCCGGGCGCGCACGCCCGGCTGGCCCGGCATGCGGGCGCGCAGGCAAGGCTGGAACTGGGCGCGCTCGGCGTCGCCTTCCGGGTCGGCGAAGACGGCCGGCTGGCTGCGGCCTCCGATGAGCCCTTGGCGGTCACGCTACGGCTGCCGGCGGATGCTGCGCTGCGGCTGGTGCACGAGGGCGACGCGGTGCTGCGCGATGCGCGCATCGAAGGCGACGCGGCACTGGCCGAGACCCTCGGCCAGGTGCTGCGCGGCCTGCGCTGGGACGCGGCGGAAGACCTGAGCCGGCTGATCGGCGACGCGGCCGCCGAACGTGTAGTAGGTGGCGCGCGAGCGGCATGGGCCGGCGGGCGCGACCTCGGCGCGCGGCTCGCCGCATCGGCCAGCGAATACGCGGCGGATGAGGCGCGCTTGCTGGTGCGTCCGGCCGCCGCAGCCGCCTTTGCCGACGAGGTCGATACGCTGCGCGACGATCTGGCTCGCCTGCAGAAGCGCCTCGAATTGCTCGAACGAAAAGCTCAGCCGATACGCTGATCCACCCACCAGCGCGCGAAGGTGTCGCGCTGCGCAGCACTCATCCCGACCCCGCATTTCGTCCGCCGCCACAGCACGTCGTCGGCGTTGTAAGCCCACTCGTACTGTGCGCACCAGCGCGCTTCCGCCTCGAACAGCCCGCCCCCGAAGTCGCGTCCGGGTCCGCCTGCGCGCGCCACTTGTTCGAGCAGCGGCGACGTCGTGCCGCCGTGGCGCGCGACCAGCGCGGCGATCCACGCTGGCGACAGTGCGGGGTAACGCTGCGCCAGCGTGCGCACGAGCTCCGAACGCGGTGTCAGGCCTGCGGCTTCCGCGCCCGGCAGCAGACGGTCGGCGGTCACACAGCGTGCGTTCGATCCGAGGAACGCGGCCAGTCGATCGACCGCCCGTTCGGCGAGGCTTCGATGCGTGGTGAGCTTGCCGCCCTGTATCGACATCCAGCCACGGCCGCCGCGCTCGCCTTCCATCGTCATCCGGTATTCGCGGCTGGCCGTGCGTGCGCTGCCGCCAGCGTCGATCAGCGGTCGCATGCCGCTGAATTCCCAGTGGATGTCGGGCGCTGCCGACGTGCGTCCGAAGGCTCGACTCAGGGCGTCGATCAGGTAGCGCCGCTCCGCCTCCGTGGCGCCCAGCGCCTCGGGTGACGGCAGATCGGTTTCGGTGGTGCCCACCAGATGGAAGTCGCCGGCGAACGGGATGACAAACACGACGCGGCGGTCCGGCTGTTGCAGCAGCCAGGCGTCGTCGCCAGCGTGCAGGCGCGGTACGACGATGTGCGTGCCCTGCACCAGCCGCACCGGTGCCGCCGCAACACCGCGCAGCGCCTCGACCGCGTTCATCCACGGCCCGGCGACATTGACGACGCAGCGCGCGAGCACCGTCGTCTGTCCCACCGTGCAGCGCCAGTGCGCGCCTTCGGCCGTCACCGTGCTCAGTGCGCTCTGCGGCAGCACGCGTGCGCCGTGCGCCTGCGCGTCGAGCAAGGTGCATAGCGTCAGCCGCGCGTCGTCCACCCACAGGTCGTAATAGGCGTGTGCTGCGCTCACTGGCGGCTGCATGTGCTGCAACGAGGGAAAGTCGGCACGCAGGCGTCGCGATCGCGGCAGTGTGCTGCGCCCGGCCAGCAGGTCATACAGCAGCAGTCCGGCGGCCAGCATCCAGGCCGGCCGTTCGCCCGTGTGCGGCACGACGAAGCGCTGCGGACGCACAAGGTGGGCCGCAATGCGCGCCAGCGTCTCGCGCTCCTGCAGGGATTCCCTGACCAGGCCGAAGGCGCCCTGTTCGAGGTAGCGCAGCCCGCCGTGAATGAGCTTGGTGGAGGCTGACGAGGTCGCGCCGGCGATGTCGCCGCGCTCACAGACAATGACGTCCAGACCGCGCAGTGCGGCGTCGCGTGCAATGCCGGCGCCGTTGATGCCGGCGCCGACGATGAGCAGGTCGCAGGATTCCGGGTGCATGGGCGGATTCTGCGCCGGGCGCGTCAAAAACAAAAAGGCACGCCGAGGCGTGCCTTTCCGGACCTGCTCGAAACCGCGCTCAGTGACGCTTGCGCAGCTTCTGGATTGCCGCCAGCTGGGCGATGGCCGAAGCCAGTTCCGCCTGCGCCGCAGCGTAGTCGACACCGGCCTGACGGTTGGCCAGTGCTTCTTCGGCCAGACGCTTGGCTTCGTTCGCCTTCGCTTCATCCAGGTCGGTACCACGGATGGCGGTATCCGCCAGCACGGTCACCAGACCCGGTTGCACTTCCAGCAGGCCGCCGGCCACGAAGATCAGCTCGTCGGCAGCCTGATTCGGCACCTTGATGCGGACTTCGCCCGGACGGATGCGGGTGATCAGCGGAGTGTGGCCGGGCAGGATGCCCAGCTCGCCGCTCTCGCCCGGCAGCGCGACGAATTCTGCGAGCCCGGAGAAGATTTTCTCTTCCGCGCTGACAACGTCGACATGTACGGTCATAGCCATGATTACTCCGTGAATGCTGCCCGCAAGCCGCGCCGGACCGAAGTCCGTCACGGCTCACGCTTGCCGCGTCACTGCAGCGTCTTCGCCTTTTCGAACGCTTCCTCGATGCCGCCGACCATGTAGAAGGCCTGTTCCGGCAGGTGGTCACATTCGCCATTGACGATCATGTTGAAGCCCTTGATCGTGTCCGCCAGCGGAACGATCTTGCCCGGCGAGCCGGTGAAGACTTCAGCCACGTTGAACGGCTGCGACAGGAAACGCTGGATCTTGCGGGCGCGAGCCACGGCCAGTTTGTCTTCCGGCGACAGTTCGTCCATGCCCAGAATCGCGATGATGTCGCGCAGTTCCTTGTAGCGCTGCAGCGTCGATTGCACCTTGCGGGCGACCGCGTAGTGCTCTTCGCCGACGATCAGCGGATCCAGCTGACGCGAGGTCGAGTCGAGCGGATCGACCGCCGGGTAGATACCCAGCGAAGCGATGTCACGCGACAGCACGACGGTTGCATCCAAGTGCTGGAAGGTCGTGGCGGGCGACGGGTCGGTCAAGTCATCCGCAGGCACATACACGGCCTGGATCGACGTGATCGAGCCGACCTTGGTCGAGGTAATGCGCTCCTGCAGGCGACCCATTTCGTCGGCCAGCGTCGGCTGATAGCCCACGGCGGACGGCATGCGGCCCAGCAGTGCGGACACTTCGGTACCGGCCAGCGTGTAGCGGTAGATGTTGTCCACGAAAAACAGGATGTCGCGGCCTTCGTCGCGGAACTTCTCGGCCATGGTCAGGCCGGTCAGCGCCACGCGCAGACGGTTGCCCGGCGGCTCGTTCATCTGGCCGAACACCATCGCCACCTTGTCGAGAACCTTCGACTCTTCCATCTCGTGGTAGAAGTCGTTGCCCTCACGGGTGCGCTCACCCACACCGGCGAACACGGAGTAACCACCGTAGCTCTTCGCGATGTTGTTGATGAGTTCCATCATGTTCACGGTCTTGCCCACACCGGCACCGCCGAACAGACCGATCTTGCCGCCCTTGGCGAACGGGCAGATCAGGTCGATCACCTTGATGCCGGTGGGCAGCAGGTCAACCGACGGGCTCAGTTCGTCGAACTTCGGTGCCTTCTGGTGAATGGCACGACGTTCTTCGGTGGCGATGTCGCCCGCTTCGTCGATCGGACGGCCAAGCACGTCCATGATGCGACCCAGCGTGGCGGTGCCGACCGGCACGCTGATCGCGGCGCCGGTACCCTTCACCTTCATGCCGCGGCGCAGACCGTCGCTGGAACCCAGCGCAATCGTGCGCACGACGCCGTCGCCCAGCTGCTGCTGGACTTCGAACGTCAGACCCGCTTCAGCCGTGTGCGTACCTTCGGCTTCGTCGAGCTGCAGTGCTTCAAACACGTGCGGTATCGAATCGCGCGGGAACTGGATATCCACCACGGCGCCGATACATTGAACGATGTTTCCGGTATTCATCGTCTATCCCCAATACAAAAATTCGTTTGCGCGATCAGACTGCCGCGGCGCCGCCGACGATCTCGGACAGTTCCTTGGTAATCGCCGCCTGGCGGGTCTTGTTGTAGACCAGCTGCAGTTCGCCGATGACATTGCCTGCGTTGTCGGACGCGGCCTTCATCGCCACCATACGTGCGCTCTGTTCGGACGCCATGTTTTCGGCGACCGACTGATACACCAGCGCTTCAACGTAACGAACGAGCAGCTCGTCGATCACCACCTGCGGGTCCGGCTCGTACAGGTAATCCCAGGTGCCTTCCGGCGTGCCCAGACGATCGCCCGTGAGCGGCAGCAGTTGCTCGAGCACCGGCTCCTGCTTCATCGTGTTGATGAAGCGGGTGAAGGACAGATAGACCGCGTCGAGCTCACCGGCCTGGAAGGCGTCGATCATGACCTTGACGGGCCCGATCAGCTTCTCCAGATGCGGCGTATCGCCCAGCTGCGTCACCTGCGACACCACCTTGGCGCCCATGCGCTGCATGAAGCCCAGACCCTTGTTGCCGATGGCGGCAACGCGGATTTCGGTGGCGCCTTTGCCTTCCCACTCCTTCATCGTGTTCAGCGCCAGACGCAGCACGTTGGTGTTCATGCCGCCGCACAGACCCTTGTCCGTGGTGACGACGATGATGCCGACGCGCTTGATCTGACCGACGGTCGCGAGGAACGGGTGCTTGTAGTCGCTGATCGTGGCGGCAGACAGGTTGGCAGCAAGACGGCGGATCGTGTCGGCGTAGGGCCGGGCGGCCCGCATCCTGTCCTGCGCCTTGCGCATCTTGGATGCAGCCACCATCTCCATCGCCTTGGTGATCTTCTTCGTGTTTTGCACGCTCTTGATCTTGGAACGGATCTCTTTTCCGCTGGCCATGGTTATCTCCTGTCCGCGCGCTTACGCCCAGCTCTTCTTGAACTCGGCCACCGCGGCAGCGAGCGTCTTTTCCGATTCACCGTCGAGGTCCTTGGAGGACTCGATCTTGTTCATCAGATCGGAATACTTCTGCTGCAGGAACTGGTGCAGGGCCGATTCAAAAGCGAGCACGCGGGACACTTCGACATCGTCGAAGTAGCCGTTGTTGGCGGCGTACAGCGAAACACCCATCTGGGCGACCGACAGCGGCGAGTACTGCGGCTGCTTCATCAGTTCGGTCACGCGGCGGCCACGCTCGAGCTGCTTGCGGGTCGCTTCGTCCAGGTCGGAGGCGAACTGCGCGAACGCAGCCAGCTCACGGTACTGGGCCAGCGCCAGACGGACACCGCCGCCCAGCTTCTTGATGATCTTGGTCTGGGCCGCACCACCGACGCGGGACACCGACACACCGGCGTTGATAGCCGGGCGGATGCCTGCGTTGAACAGGTCGGTTTCCAGGAAGATCTGGCCGTCGGTAATCGAGATCACGTTGGTCGGAACGAAGGCGGACACGTCGCCAGCCTGCGTTTCGATGATCGGGAGCGCGGTCAGCGAACCGGTCTTGCCCTTGACTTCACCGTTGGTGAACTTCTCGACGTAGTCGGGATTCACGCGAGCGGCACGCTCGAGCAGACGGCTGTGCAGGTAGAACACGTCGCCCGGGTAGGCTTCGCGGCCCGGCGGACGGCGCAGCAGCAGCGAAATCTGGCGGTAGGCCACGGCTTGCTTGGACAGATCGTCATAGACGATCAGCGCGTCTTCACCGCGGTCACGGAAGTATTCGCCCATCGTGCAACCGGCGTACGGTGCCAGGAACTGCATGGCGGCCGAGTCGGAGGCGGTGGCGGCGACGACGATGGTGTAGGCCATCGCGCCGTACTCTTCCAGCTTGCGCACCACGTTGGCGATGGTCGAGGCCTTCTGGCCCACCGCAACGTAGATGCAGGTCATGTTCTGACCCTTCTGGTTGATGATGGCGTCGACAGCGACCGCGGTCTTGCCGGTCTGGCGGTCGCCGATGATCAGCTCGCGCTGGCCACGGCCGACCGGCACCATCGAGTCGATCGACTTCAGGCCGGTCTGCACCGGCTGCGAAACCGACTGACGTGCGATCACGCCCGGAGCGACCTTTTCAACCTTGTCGGTCAGCTTGGCGTTGATCGGGCCCTTGCCGTCGATCGGCTGGCCGAGCGAGTTCACGACGCGACCGATCAGCTCGGGGCCGACCGGCACTTCGAGAATGCGGCCCGTGCACTTGACGGTCTGGCCTTCGGAGAGGTGTTCGTAATCACCCAGCACCACGGCGCCGACTGAGTCGCGCTCGAGGTTCAGCGCCAGACCGAACGTGTTGCCTTCGAATTCCAGCATTTCGCCCTGCTGGACGTCGTCCAGGCCGTGCACGCGCACGATGCCGTCGGTCACCGAAACCACGGTGCCCTCGGTGCGCGCCTGCGACGACAGATGCAGGTTCTGGATCCGGCTCTTGATCAGGTCGCTGATTTCAGACGGATTGAGGTTCATCAAAAAACTCCTAGTTCTGTAGCGCAGTGGCCATGGCGGCGAGCTTGCCGCGGACCGAGGCATCGATCACTTCGTCACCGACCGCAACCTTCACACCGCCGATCAGTTCGGGATCGAGCGTGACCCGGGCTTCCAGGCGACGGCCGAAACGCGGCTCGAGGTCGGCCAGCAGGCGCGACACGGTGGCGTCGTCCATCGGGAAGGCGGAACTGATGTAGGCGACAGCGCTGCGTTCGTGATCGTTCTTCAGCTCGGTGAAGAGCTGCGCGATTTCCGGCAGCAGGGCCAGACGGCCGTTCTGCGCCAGCACGCGTGCGAAGCTGCGATGCGCGTCGGCAAGTTCGCCGGGCACTGCGGTGAGGAAGAGGAAACCACGGTCGGTCGAGGTGCGGGTCGGATCGGCCAGCAGCTTCTTGACCTGCGGCTCGGCGGCAGCAGCGGCCATCATGCCGAGGGCGTCAGCCCAGGCTGCCAGCGAGTTGCCTTCCTTGGCCAGCTGGAACGCGGCTTCGGCGTAGGGTCGCGCGATGGTGACGTTCTCTGCCATGGTGTCAGCTCAGTTCCTGCTTCAGGTTGGTGAGCAGATCGGCGTGGACTTGGGCGTTGATCTCGCGACGCAGGATGCGTTCCGCACCCGCGACCGCCAGCGTGGCGACCTGGTCGCGCAGGGCATCCTTCGCCTTCTGCGCTGCAGCCGCAGCTTCGGTGGTCGCTGCTTCGCGGGCCGCCGCGATGATGCGATTCGCTTCCGCGCGCGCATCCTCGACCAGCTTGGCCGCCTGCTTCTCTGCACCCGAACGGAGCTCGGCCGCGGACTCACGCGCTGCGCGCAGTTCCTCGATCGACTTCTTCTCCGCGTTGGCCAGATCTGCCTTTGCCTTGTCCGCAGCCGCCAGCCCGTCAGCGATCTTCTTCGCGCGTTCGTCGAGAGCCTTGACGATCGGCGGCCACACGAAGCTCTTCGTGAACCACACAAAGGTCAGGAACACGACGATCTGGATGATGAGCGTTGCGTTCAGATTCACGGCAACTTTCCCTTCAATAAATCGGTGTTGGGGCGGATGCCGTTCTTACTTCAGGAAGGTCGAAGTGGCGAACCAGAGGGCGATACCGGTACCGATAATGAAGGCGGCGTCGATCAGGCCGGCCAGCAGGAACATCTTGACCTGCAGCGCGTTCATCAGCTCCGGCTGGCGAGCCGAGGCTTCGAGGTACTTACCGCCCATCAGCGCGATACCGATACAAGCACCAATTGCACCCAGACCGATGATCAGACCGCAGGCGAGGGCGACGAGACCGAACACTTGTTCCATAACAGCTCCTTAGATTTAAAAGAAAAACGAAAACAACAAACCGGACTGCAACTGCAAACTCAGTGACCTTCGTGTGCCTGACCGATGTACACCAGCGTCAGCATCATGAAGATGAATGCCTGGAGCGCGACCACGAGGATGTGGAACACCGCCCATGCGAAACCCGCAACGATGTGGCCGAATGCGAGCAGGAAGCTCGGCGCGTTGGCACCCGTCCAGGCGGCACCCATCAGCGCGATCAGCATGAAGATGAGTTCGCCGGCAAACATGTTGCCGAACAGACGCATGCCATGCGACACGGTCTTGGCAAGGAATTCGATGACGTTCATCGCGAAGTTGAACGGCGCCAGGATGAGCTTGTCGCCGAAGGGCGCCGAGATCAGTTCGTGCGCCCAGCCACCGGCGCCCTTGATCTTCACGTTGTAATACAGGCAGACCAGCAGCACCGCGATCGACATGCCCATGGTGGCGTTGATGTCGGCGGTCGGCACGACGCGCATGTAGGCGTGGTGCGGATCGTGACCGGCGGAGGCATAGATGCCTTCCCAGATGCGCGGCAGCAGATCGAGCGGCAGGAAGTCCATCGCGTTCATCAGGAAGATCCAGACGAAGACGATGAGGGCGAGCGGTGCCACGGTACGGCGCGACTCTTCGCTGTGGATCAGGCCCTTGGCCTGGTCGGCGACCATCTCGACGAGGATTTCGACGGCGGCCTGGAAGCGACCCGGTACGCCGGACGTCGACTTAGCCGCGGCGCGGTAAAGCACGAACAGCGCGAGGACGCCGAGCAGCACCGAGTAGAAGACGGTGTCGAGATTGACCAGATTCCAGTTGATCAACTCGACCTGCTTCTCGCCGGTGTTGTTCAGGAAGGTCAGGTGGTGGGCGATGTACTCGCCGGGGGTCGGGCCGTGGGCCACTTCAGTCGCCAGTTCGGTTCCAGATGCCATGTCAGTGTTTGAACAAGAAAGCAAAAAAACCTGCCTGCAGCGCCGCGCCCAGACCCCCCAAGAACCAGCCCCACGACAATCCGGGCACGAGGTAGTGGCACAGCAACAGCAGCCCAATCGTCGAGACGACCTTGATCGCCTCGCCGAGGAAGAATTCAAGCGGGTACGACACCGCGGCCTGCGCCCCTGGGCGCGCCAGACGACCGAGACGTATCGCGAACAGGAGACTCGGCGCCGCATAACTCAGGCCACCGAGCAGGGCGGACAGTCCAGCCATCCAGCCCCCGACGAACAGCGCGATGCCCGTCACCACGAGCACCAGCGAAAGCTGCAGCATGATCGCTTTCAACATGCAGCAGGCCTTCCACGCATCCGTACCACCCAAAGTCCGCGAACCTCGAATCTTCTATAAGACACAAGTGTTCGCACTGCGACGAGCTGAACCGGCACAGCTTCGCGCGCAAAGCCCTTGACGATACATACGCTTACAGCCGCCGTCAAGAAGTTCCCGGATTTTGCCCCGGAACAGTGCGTGTGCATCGGATCCGGCAAAAAGAAAACATTTCGCACGCTCGGCTCGCGGGCAACGCTTGACCTCGATCTGAAAATAGTCGATATTTTTCGACATGAGAAACGACTACGCCCAGACCATTCCTGCCGACTGGCAGGACTACTCCCGTCTGTTCGCCGCGCTCGGCGACCCGGAGCGACAGCGCATCCTGCTGACCTTCGAGCCGGGCGAAAGCCTCAACGTGACCGAACTGACCCGCGCCTCCTCTCTGAGCCGGCCGACCGTGTCACATCACCTTAAATTGCTGTGCGAGGCCGGCGTGCTCGAACGGATGCGGCAGGGCCGCGAAATTCACTTCCGGCTGATGGCGGACTCGCTGATACAGCGGCTGCAGACCGTCATCGACTACCTGGACGCGCACCGGTGAGCAGGTCCGCTCCCCGAGTCGCGGCAGACAGACTGTCGGACCTGACGCAGCGCGCCGGGCGCACCCCTTTCTATGCCATCGACAGCGCCGCCGTGTTCGCTCGCATCGACGCCTTGCGCGCCGCGCTGCCCGCCACCTTGCAACTGTGCTACGCGGTGAAGGCCAATCCCTTGCCAGCGTTGCTGCAGTGCATCAGCACGCGGCTCGACGGCGCGGACGTCAGTTCGGGCGGGGAACTGGCGCGTGCGCTGGATGCCGGCTTTTCCGCCGCGCACATCGGCTTCACCGGTCCGGGCAAGCGTGACACCGAGCTGGCGGCGGCGATCGAGGCCGGCGTACGCATCTGCGCCGAATCGGTCGGTGAGATCGAACGCATCGCGCGCATCGCCACGCAGCAGGGACGCCAGGCACGCGTCGCGCTGCGCGCAAATCCGGACTTCGCGATCGCCGGCTCGCGTGTGCGCATGAGTGGCGACAGCTTCTTCGGCATCGACAGTGCGCAACTGGGTAGCGCCATCGCAGCCGTGCGCCGGCACGGTCTCGACTTCAGCGGCCTGCACTATTACTGCGCCTCGCGCATGCTGGACGCGGCGGAGATCGTCGCGCTGCACGCCCGCTGCTTTGCGGAAGCCATGCAGATCGCCGACGCGGCCAACCTTGCACTGCCCTGGCTGAATCTGGGCGGCGGCTTCGGCGTTGCCATCGCCGACGACGAGCAGCCGCTCGACTTCGCGCCGGTCGCAGCCCATCTGCACGCACTGGACGAGGCGCTGCGGGCGCGTCACCCGCAGGCCCGGCTCGCGCTCGAACCGGGCCGCTACCTGGTGGCGGCGGCCGGCATCTACGTCTGCAGCGTGATCGAACGCAAGACGGTGCGTGGTCGCACCTGGCTCATCGTCGATGGCGGCGCGCACCAGCACCTGCACGCGACACTGCAACCGGACCGGTTACAGCCGGCGAACTTCCCGATGACGCTGCATCCGCAGACGCCGACCAACGAAGTCGAACGGGTGAGCATCGCCGGTCCGCTGTGCGCGCCATTCGACGTACTGGCGCGCGACATCGAGCTGCCGCGCGCGCAGCCGGGCGACCTGCTGGTCGTTCATTGCTCCGGTGCCTATGGCGCCAGCGCCAGTCCGCTCGACTTCCTCGGCCATCCGCATCCGGCCGAACTCCTTTTCTGAACCCGCGGAGCGTTCATGCTGCGTCGCCTTGTCCGTCCCCTGCTCACCTTCGTCTGCCGACTGCTGTTCCGCATCACGCCACCGGCGTCGCCGCCGGAAAGGCAGGAGCGCCTGCTGGTGGTCGCCAATCACGAGTCCTTCCTCGACGGCCTGCTGCTCGGCCTTTTCCTGCCCATGGATCCGGTGTTCGTCGTGCACACCGGTGTCGCACGCAATCCCTTCTTCCGGCTGCTGCTGTCCCTGGTCGACTACCTCGCGGTCGATCCGACCAGCCCGATGGCGATGAAAAAGGTGATCCGCCTGCTCGAATCCGGTCGCCCGGTGGTCATCTTCCCCGAAGGACGCATCACCACGACCGGCAGCCTGATGAAGGTGTACGACGGCCCCGCCTTCGTCGCCGCAAAGACCGGTGCCACCGTGCTGCCGGTGCGACTGGACGGCGCGTCGCGCAGCTATTTCTCGCGCGTGTCCGGCCGCTACCCGAAGTTGCTGTTCCCGCGCATCGCGATCACGGTGCTGCCGACCACGAAGATCGCCATGCCGGCGGCCGGCAGCGCGAAGGAGCGCCGCCGCCGCGCGGGCGAAGCGATGCGCCGGCTGATGCAGGAAATGATCTTCGCCTCGCGCCCGCAGCAGACGCTGTTCGACGCGCTGTGCGACGCGGCCGAGATCCACGGGCGCAGCCGCCGGCTGGTCGAGGACATGAAGCAGATCGAATATTCATACGGCGACCTGCTGAAGATGGCGCTGGCGCTCGGCCGCATCGTCGCCCGCATCACGCGGCCGGACGAACGGGTGGGCGTGCTGCTGCCCAACCTCGCGCCGACACTGGGCCTGGTGTTCGGCCTGAACGCGCACCGCCGGGTGCCGGCCATGCTGAATTACACCGCCGGCGTCGACGGCATGCAGGCCGCGTGCACCGCGGCCGAACTGCGCGTCATCGTCACCTCGCGCGCCTTCGTCGACCAGGCCAAACTCGGCGACAAGCTGGCGGCGCTGCAGGGTGTCGAGCTGCACTACCTCGAAGATCTGCGCGAACGCATCACGCTGACCGACAAGCTGTGGCTGATGCTGTGGGCGATGCGGGCACCGCGGCTGGCGGCCGAAAAGCTGTCGCCCGAGGCGCCGGCCGTCGTGCTGTTCACCTCCGGATCAGAAGGCAAGCCCAAGGGCGTCGTGCTGTCGCACCGCGCGCTGCTCGCCAACATCGCGCAGATCCGCGCGGTGATCGACTTTTCGGTCGACGACAAGATCCTGAACGCGCTCCCGTTGTTCCACTCCTTCGGCCTCACCGCCGGCGGCCTGCTGCCGCTGCTGACCGGCGCCAACGTGTTCCTCTACCCGTCGCCGCTGCACTACCGCGTCATTCCGGAGCTGGCGTACGACCGTAACTGCACCGTGCTGCTCGGCACCAGTACCTTCCTCGGCAATTACGCGAAATTCGCCCACCCCTACGACTTCTACCGGCTGCGCTACGTCATCGCCGGCGCCGAGAAGCTGTCGGAATCGGTGCGCAGCGCGTGGTTCGAGAAGTTCGGCCTGCGCATCTTCGAAGGATATGGCGCGACCGAAACCGCGCCGGTGCTGGCCGTCAATACGCCGATGGCCTACCGCTCCGGCACGGTCGGTCAACTGTTGCCCGGCCTGCACGCGAAACTGATGCCGGTCGCCGGCATCGACCGTGGCGGCGTGCTGCACGTCAGCGGGCCCAACCTGATGAGCGGCTACCTGAAATGGGACAGGCCGGGCGTGCTGCAGACGCCGTCGTCGGAAGCCGGCGACGGCTGGTACGACACCGGCGACGTGATCGAATTCGACGACGACGGTTTCGTGCGCATCGTCGGCCGCGTAAAACGCTTCGCCAAGGTGGCCGGTGAAATGATTTCGCTGGAAACGGTGGAGAAGCTCGCCACCGCCGCCAGCCCGGCCGCGCAGCACGCGGCCTCGACCCAGCCCGACGCCGTGCGCGGAGAGACCATCGTGCTGTTCACCACTGATACCGCACTCGGCCGCGACGGGTTGCAGGCGGCTGCACGCGAGCGTGGCGCGCCGGAAATCGCGGTGCCGCGCAAGATCGTCGTCGTCGACGCGCTGCCGCTGCTCGGCACCGGCAAGACCGACTACGTAACGCTGAAGCAGGTGGCGGAAGCCTCCTGACCATGGACCTTCGCCGTCGACACTTGCTGAAATCGGGATTGCTGCTCGGCGGCGCCGTGGCTGGCGGCTGGGCGCTGAGCACGGTCGCGCGCAGCCAGCTGATGAATCCCTGCCTGGCCGCGCTGCCGCCCGAACTGGCTGGCCACGAGCTGATGGCGCAGGTGTTCGACGAACTTGACCCGACGCTGCTGCGCGATGTCCATGTGCACCTCGCCGGCACCGGCGACTCCGGCCGCGGCATCGAAATGACGCCGCGCATGCTGAGCCCGCTGCATCCGGCCGAATACGTGCAGAGGCTGTTCTACCTGAACGCCGGCTGCGCCCACGAAGACCCGGGCCGCGTCGACGCCAGCTATGTCGACCGCCTGCACAATCTGGTCGAAGCGCTGCCGGCCGGCTTCAAGCTCATGCTGTTCGCGTTCGAGCGCGCCTACGACGAGGCCGGCCGTCACCTGCCCGAGCACACCGCCTTCCACGTGCCCGACGCCTACGCGCGTGACATCGCCCGCGGCAACCCGGACCATTTCGAGTGCGTGTGCTCGGTCCACCCCTACCGCGAGGATGCCGTCGACGCGCTCGAAGCGGCGGCGCGCGACGGCGCCCGCGCCATCAAATGGCTGCCGCCGGCGATGGGCATCGACCCCACATCGAAACGCTGTGACCGCTTCTACGCGGCCGCCGCCCGCCTCGGCCTGCCGCTGATCAGTCACGCCGGCGAGGAAAAGGCCGTGCATGGCGCGGGCGGGCAGGAGCTGGGCAACCCGCTGCGGCTGCGCCGTGCGCTCGACCACGGCGTCACCGTCATCGTCGCGCATTGCGCAACGATGGGTCAGGACATCGACCTCGACGCCGGCCGCGGTGCGCCACCGCGCAGCAGCTTCGAACTGTTCGCACGGCTGATGGGCGAACGCCGCCGCGGTCGTCTGTACGGCGACATTTCGGCGATCACGCTGCGCAATCGCGACGTCGAAGTCGTGCGCGCGCTGCTGCGCCGCGAAGACTGGCACGACCGCCTGCTCTACGGCTCAGACTATCCGCTGCCGGGCATCCTGCCACTGATGTCGCCGGCCTCTCTGGCACGTGCCGGCCTGCTCGACGCGACCACCGCACCGGTGCTCGAACAGGTGCGCGACCACAATCCGCTGCTGTTCGACTTCATGCTCAAGCGCCTGCTGCGCGACGGCAGGCACCGCTTCGCCAACAGCGTGTTCGAAGCCGCGCGCGCCTTCCCGTCCGCCTGACCCCTTCCTTCGCCAGACTCCATACCGCATGCGCATTCCCGCCGCCCTCCTTACACTGGCACTCATGACGAGTGCCCCTCCTACGCCTGCCGCACCGCGCGACGCTCTGGCCGACAGCCGGATCGGCCTGTACGCCGGCAGCGACTTCCGGCTCGCCTCCGGCCGCTGTACCGACTGCGCCGCACCGCCGCAGGCGCTGTGGTACTTCACCGACGACACCATCGCCGAGCCGCGGGCCGACGCTGCCGGCTTCGTCGCCACGCTGCCGGCGCAGGACGACGTGCGGCAGTGGGCCTACGCGAACGAATGGCAGCCGGACGCGCAGAAGCCCGCGCTGATCTGGCTCGGCTCACCGCATGTCGCCGACGACGCGCAGCTCGATGCCGACGGTCGCACGCTCTCCTTCGCCGACGGCACGCGCGCCGGCTTCGCGCTGGTGCCGCAGCTGCCGTCCAACGTGTCGTGGTTCAACGCCGACAGCACGGCCTGGCTGCAGGGCCAGCGGCTCTCGCTGCGTGGCGCGCGGTCGGGCGACAGCTTCACCGCGCGCACGATCTGGCCGTCGTCCTTCGACATCGACCTCGCTGCACTGACGCCGTCGCCGCTGCAGGACGGCGAAACGCTGGCGACACTGGTACGCGCCGACGACGGTGGCGCACGCACGCCGGCGTCGACGCGACTGCTGTGGGAGCGCACGCCGGGGGCTGCGCGCGCAGCGGCGGGCAAGCCAGTGCTGGCCATCATGCTCAACGGTGCGCAGGGCGACGATGACGAGGCGCACGGCGGCCACTTCGCGATCGCCACCGGCCTGATGGGCGCACGCGGCGAGTGGAAGGACTGGCTGGTCGCGAACTTCTACAACCTCGACGCGCACAGTGAAAAGGGCATCATCGCCTCGATGCTGACGATGGATGCCTACCTGACCGATCTCAACGGCGGCCAGAGCTGGTACCGCCCGTCGTACATGCTGGTCGCCGTGCTGCGCGAGGGCCGCGCGGCGCGCCTGTACGACCAGGGCATCGCGCGCGTGTTCAACCACTTCTACCGGCACGACTTCAGCTACCGCCATGCCAGCGCGAACTGCGCCGGCATCAGCCTGGACACGCTGCGCTCGCTTGGCTGGAGCATCCCGACCCTGGGTCCGACCTCGAAGGCCAAGGCCTGGCTCGGCCTGCCCTACATGGCCATCAAGGACATGAGCGTGAGCAGCGGCACGCAGGCCTTCGACTACATGATGGCTGAACGCAGCGGGCTGTTTCCGTTCGTCGCCTTCAACGTCGCCGGCAGCGACCTGCTCGGGCGGCTAACCCAGGGCAAGGTGATGGACCAGGGGCTGGAACGCCTGCTGGCCGACGACGTCGAGGCGGTCCTGTTCGTGCGCGTGCCGCAGATTCCGTCCTCGCGCGCCTTCGGCAGCGCACCGGTCGCCAGCTACGAGGAATACATGGCGCGCGTGCCGGCCGAACGCAGCCAGTGGGTGGTGCGGCCAGCGCCGCCACGCCCCTTCCCGGACGAGTTGCGCGACCCGCAGGCGCCGAAGGAGCCGCTGCCGGCGTCGCGTCGCGCGTTGATCGTTTGGCTGGTCGGCGCCGCGGCGGTGATCGCCTTCGTCGCGTACCGGCTGCTGCGGAGAACGTCATGAGTTCGCAGTTCCATCTGCTGAAGGAAACGCGTTTCCGCCCCTTCTTCCTGACCCAGCTGCTGGGCGCGCTGAACGACAACGTGTTCAAGACCGCGCTGATCACGCTGCTCACCTTCCGCGCCGGCAGCATCACCGACGTGTCGCCGGCGCTGCTGGCCACCGTGCTGCCCGGCGTGTTCATCCTGCCCTTCTTCCTGTTCTCCGCCACCTGCGGCCAGATTGCCGACAAATACGACCGCGCGATGCTGGCGCGGCTGTCCAAGGTGATCGAGATCGCGGTGATGGGCCTGGGCGCCATCGGTTTCGTCGCCGCCAGCCTGCCGGCGCTGGTGCTGGCCCTGTTCCTGATGGGCACGCAATCGACGCTGTTCGGACCGGTCAAGTACGCCTACCTGCCGCAGCACCTGCACGACGGCGAACTGGTCGGCGGCAACGGCCTGGTCGAATCGGCCACCTTCGTCGCCATCCTGCTCGGCCAGATACTCGGCGCCTGGCTGGTCGGCGTGACCGACGCCTGGGGCCTGTCGGCCGCCGTGCTGCTGCTGGCGCTCGCCGGCTGGTGGACCAGCCGCGGCATCCCGCGCTCGCCGGCGCCCGAGCCGGCCATGCGCATCGACTGGAATCCGGTCAGTTCGACCCGCGACAACCTGCGCTTCGCGGTTGGCAACCGCACGGTCTGGCTGTCGCTGCTCGGCATATCGTGGTTCTGGTTCTATGGCGCCACGCTGCTCGCGCAGTTCCCGGTCTACGCGTCGGACGTGCTGGGCGGTGGCGAGCACGTGTTCATCCTGCTGCTGGCGGTGTTCTCGGTCGGCGTCGGCACCGGCTCGCTGCTGTGCGAAAAGCTGTCCGGCGGCCGCATCGAGATCGGTCTGGTGCCCTTCGGCGCGATCGGCCTCACGCTATTCGGCGTCGATCTGTTCTTCGCCACACCGTCCGCGCCGCTGCCGGGTGACGGCAGCGTGAGCGCCTTCCTGCAGCACGCGGCGCACTGGCGCATGCTGATCGACATCGCGCTGCTCGGCGCGGCAGGCGGCCTCTACATCGTGCCGCTGTACGCGCTGATCCAGACCCGCTGCGAACGCAGCCACGCGGCACGCGTGATCGCCGCCAACAACATCCTGAACGCGGGCTTCATGGTCGCGTCGGCTGGCGTGAGCCTGCTGCTGTTCGAGGCGGGGCTGAACATCCCGCAGCTCTTCCTGGTGGCCGCGCTGTTCAACGCGGCGGTGGCGGTGTTCATCTACGCGCTGGTGCCGGAATTCCTGATGCGCTTCATCGTGTGGCTTCTGGTGCACACGGTGTACCGGCTCGACAAGAAGGGACTGGACAACATTCCCGCCGACGGCCCGGCGGTCATCGTCTGCAACCATGTGAGCTTCGTCGACGCGCTGGTGATCACCGCAGCATGCCCGCGGCCGATACGCTTCGTCATGCACCACGCCATCTTCCGGCTGCCGGTGCTGCGCTTCGTGTTCCGCACCAACCGCTGCATCCCGATCGCGTCGGCCAAGGAAGACCCGAAGCTGCTGGAGCGCGCCTACGACGACATCGCCGCCGCGTTGGAAGCGGGCGAACTGGTCGGCATCTTCCCGGAAGGACTGATCACCGACACCGGCGACATCTACCCCTTCAAACCGGGCATCACGCGCATCGTCGCGCGCACGCCGGTACCGGTGGTGCCGCTGGCGCTGCGCGGCCTGTGGGGCAGCTTCTTCTCGCGCAAGGGCGGCCCGGCGATGACCAGGCCGCTGCGCCGCGGCCTGTTCAACCGCATCGAACTGGTCGGCGCGCCGGCAGTGGCGCCGGAGGCGGCGACACCGGACGCACTGCAGGCCATCGTCGCCGGCCTGCGCGGCGAACGCCGATGAGCGCCCCTGGCCACGACGGAGCGCGCCGATGCTGACCGCCATCCTCTGTGTTCTCGGCCTGATCGCCGGCGCCGCGCACGGCGAGATCGAAGCCTTCTTCGGCGCCCTCGCCGGTCTGACTGCGGGCCTGTGGGTGTCGGCCCGCACCGCCGCGCGCGAACGCGCGGTGCAGGCGCACCTGCGCGAACTCGACGACAAGACGCGCTGGCTGTACGAAGCGCTGAAAGCGCGGCCGGTGGCGGCACCCGGCCCCGAAGCCACGAGCGCGGTACCGGACGAAGCGGAGACACCGGTCAGCACCGAAGCAGCGCCTGCCGTCGCGCCGGCCGTGGTCGAACCGGCAGCGGTCAGCACACAGGCCGCACCGCTCGACGCGCTGCACGCCGAGGGCACGCGCCCGGCGACACGGCCGCAGCCGCCGGCAACCGACGCGGCCGAACGCGACGACCTCATCCGCCCGCTCGCCACACTGTGGTCGCGTCTGATGGGCAGCAATCCGCTGGCGCGCATCGGCGTCATCGTGCTGTTCTTCGGCGTCGCGTCGGCGCTGCGGCTGGCGGCCCAGGCCGGCTGGCTGCCGCCGGAACTGCGACTGGCCGCCGCCGTCGCCACCGGCGTGGCGATGATCGTTCTCGGTCTGCGCATGCCGGGTGAAGGGCCACGCCGCATGTTCGCGCTGGCGATCCAGGGCGGCGGCTTCGCGCTGCTCTATCTGGCGGTCTATTTCGCGCTGGCGCGCTACGGCTTCATCGGGCCGGCGCCCGCCTTCCTGCTGTTTGCCGCGCTCGGCGTGGCCTGCGCTGTCTGCGCTGCGCGGCAGGCCTCGCAGGTGCTGGCGCTGCTCGGCCTGTCCGGCGCCTTCGTCGCACCGATGCTGGCGTCCAGCGGGCAGGGCCAGTACATCGTGCTGTTCAGCTACTACCTGCTGCTCGACGCCTTCATCATCGCGCTGAGCTGGCGCCGTGCCTGGCGCGCGCTCATCTTCGCCGGCTTTCTGTTCACCTTCGCCGTCGGCACCGGCTGGGGCCTGCGCAGCTATGTCGCGGACGACTATCTCGCCGTACAGGGCTTCCTGATCGCCTTCTTCGTGCTGTTCACCGCCACCCATGTCGCCCAGACCGTGCTGCGCGCGCCAGGCGCCTCGGGCTGGCAGTCCGGCAGCCTGCTGTTCGGCCCGCCGCTGGCCGCCGGCGTACTGCAGGCCGCGCTAGTACAGCCCTACGAGTACGGTGCCGCGATCAGCGCCGCCCTGGCCGGCCTGTACTACCTCGGACTGGCCGGCCTGCTGCGCAGCCGCGCGCCGGACGAAACACTGACCTTCCGCGCCCACGCCGGCATCGGTGCCGCGCTGCTGACGCTGGCCGTGCCGCTGGCGTTCGACCTGCAGATGACCGCCGCGATCTACGCGGTCGAAGGTGCGGCGGCGCTGTGGTACGGCTGCGCCCGCGCGTCGCGCCTGACGCTGTGGGCCGGCGCCACGCTGCAGGTCGCCGCCGGCTTCTGGCTGGCCGCCTCGCTCGACACGCTGACCGTCGCGTGGCCGCTGCTCAACGGCCGCACGCTGGGCTGCCTGCTGCTGGCCGGTGCGGCGTTGTCCTCGGTGCGCGTGCTGCGCCAGACCGGCGCCGGCGCCGACTGGCTGCCGAAGGCGCTCACGCTGTGGCTGGCCGGCTGGTGGCTGTTCGGGGGTCTGGCCGACATCGACGACTTCGTACCGCACGACCTGCAGCCGGCCATCGCGCTGCTGTTCGGCGTCGCCAGCGCCGCCTTCTCCGAACAGCAGGGCCGCGCCCGCGACTTCATCACCGCCCGCGCGCTGGCCGCATTGACGCTGCCCATCCTGTGGGCCGGCAGTTTGCTCGCCTGGGACCAGCACGCGCACCTGCTGTACGGTGCGATGGCGCTTGCGCTGCCACTGGCCTGGGCCACCCACCTGTGGGTACTGCGCCGGCAGGACGAAGACGGTGCTGCACTGCTGAACACCGCACGCCACGTCGCCACCGCGTGGACGCTGCTGCTGTCGGTCGGCATCGAAGCCGGCAGCTGGCTGGCCGACTGGCTGCCGGGGCAGGACCTGTGGGGCTGGCTGGCCTGGATCGCCGTCTGGCTCACGGCCGGCCGAGCGCTGCAATCGGCGCTGTCCGCTGACGGCGAGAAAGCCGACGTCTGGCCCTGGGCCGCCGCGCCCGAGGCCTACGCGCGCACCGTGCTGTGGCCGGTCGCCGGCCTTTTGCTGCTGACCGTCGTCGCGCTGCAGTTCGGCCACGACGGCGGCTCCGCCCTGCCCTATCTACCGCTGGCGTCGGCGCTCGATCTGGCCAGCGTCGCCGCGCTGCTGTGGCTGGCACGCAGCCGTCTGCTGCCGCGGACGCTGGTCGGCGCGGCCGGTCTGCTGTGGGTGTCGGCATTGGCGGCGCGCGGCGTGCACCACCTCGCCGGGGTGGCGTGGTCGGCCACCGCCATGTTCCAATCCACCCTTCTGCAGGCGACGCTGTCGCTGACCTGGGCGCTGACCGCACTCGCATTGATGATGTACGCGACACGACGCGGTGTGCGCACGCTGTGGTTCGCCGGCTTCGCGCTGCTTGCCGCCGTCGGCGCCAAGATGCTGATGATCGACCTGGCCGGCGCCGGCACGGTCGAATGGACCGGCTCGCTGCTGGGCATCGGCGCGCTCATCCTGATTGCCAGTTACGTCGCACCGGTGCCGCCCGGCACGCTTCCAGATGGAGAGGACACCCGATGAAAAGACTGCTCGTTCCTGCCGCACTCGCGCTGGCCGCACTCGGCCCTGTGCACGCCGCCGACATCAAGCCCGGCCTGTGGGAATTCAAGTCGGCCATGAGCATGCCGGGCATGCCCGACATGTCGGCGCAGATGGCGCGCATGCAGGAAGAAATGAAGAAGATGCCGCCGGAAGCGCGCAAGATGATGGAACAGCAGATGGCCGCGCAGGGCGTGGCCATGGGCAGCGGCGGCGCGGTCCGCGTCTGCATCACGCCGGACGACGCCAAGCGCAGCGACATCTACTCCGGCAAGAACGACGGCAGCTGCACCTACAGCAACGTCACGAACACCGCGAAATCGGTCAAGGGCAAGATCAGCTGCACCAATCCGAAAGCCAGCGGCGACTTCGAGGCGGTGATCGACAGTCCGACCCATTTCACGTCGAAAATGAACATGCAGTCGGCGGAGGGGTCGATGAAGGCTGACACCGACGCGCGCTGGATCGCCGCCGACTGCTGCGCGGTCAAACCGACCGCCCGCTGATCCGCCGACTGTCCGACCTGACGCTTCACCCGATTGCAGACCCAACGCTGAACAGGAATGAAGGATTCACTGCTGCGGACGCCACTGGCGGACGCGACCGGACAGCCCGCCCGTCCGCAGCCGCCTGAACAGCCCATGCACGCCGCACATCCCGAACACCCGCGCAACCGCCGGCGGGCCGACAGCCTCGCACCGTTCTCGCTGAGCGTCGAGACCAGTCCGCTCGGCGACACCAGTCTGCATTTCCGCGTCCGCCCGAGCGGGTTGATCGCGCTCGTGCTGGCGCTGCTGATCCACGCGCTCGCGCTGTGGTGGGTGATGCGGCCGAAGGCGGAGCCGGAACAGCCGCTCGGTGCCAACCAGCCGATCAGCGTGCGCATGATCACGCCGGAGGCGCCGCGCCAGGCGGCTGCGGCGCCACCACAGGCCGCCGCGCCGACGCCGCCTGCTCCCAGGCCCAAAAAGCAGCCGCCCAAGAAGCAGCGCGAAAAGGCCCGCAAGGCGCCGCCGGTGCCGACCGAGCCGCCGGTCGCCCGCGTGCCGGTGCCCGAACCCGCCCCCGCACCCCCGCCGCCCAAGCCAGCCGTTGCACCGGACGCGCCGACCGACATGGCGTCCTTCGTCGCCGCCCAGCGCGAGAAACGCCGGCTGGCCGAAGAGGCCGCCGCCGGCGAGAACGCCGCCGCGCGCGCCCGCGAACAGGGCCCGTCGGCGGACGACATCGCTGCCGCCAACATCAAGCGCAACCTGCAGCAGCCGGGCACCAACGGCGTGTTTCAGATCACCCGCAAGAGCGTGCGCACCGCCGCCTTCGTATTCCGCGGCTGGACCACCGACGCCGGCAATGCGCGACGCGAATTCATCGAGGTCGACGCCGGCCTCAACGGCGACATCGAGCGCGCCGTCGTGCAGCGCATGATCGAACTGATACGCCGCTACTACAGCGGCAACTTCAACTGGGAATCGCTGCGCCTGGGTCGCACCGTCGTGCTGTCGGCGCGGCCGGAGCATCAGAAGGAACTGGAGGACTTCCTGATCAAGGAGTTCTTCCGGGTCGGTGCGCAATACCCGCCGTAGTCGCGCCGAGCGCCTGTCGTGCCGCAGCGCAGCTTGGTGACGGCATGGCGGACGCCCGATAATCCGGGCGCACACGGAGGATTTCACGATGCCGCGCCACCCTGCACTGCCGGACGACGAAGAGAACGGAATGACGGACGCCGAACCATTCTGCGGTCTTGCCCGCTATGAACGGCAGATGCCCATTCACCAGATTTCCTACTATCTGTGCGGCGAAATCCGCGAACCGCACCACTACACCGATCTGTTCTACACGCTGCGCACCGCGGCCGAGACCGACCTGATCTACCTGCACCTGAATTCGCCCGGCGGCGAATTCGACACCGGCCTGCAGATCATCAACAACATCCGCGCCTCCGAGGCGCACGTGGTCACCGTGCTCGAAGCGCGCGCCTTCTCGATGGCCGCCTTCATCTTCCTCAGCGGCGACGAATTGATAGTGCATGACAACTGCCAGCTCATGTTCCACACCTATTCCGGCAGCCTGGACGGCCGCGGCAGCGAACAGCAGGCGCAAGTGGCCGCCGTCAGCAGCTGGTTCGAGAAGATGACGACGCGGCTGTGCTCGCCCTTCCTCAGCGACAGCGAAATCAGCCGCATCCTGAAAGGCAGCGACGTGTGGATGGATTCCGACGGCGTGCGGCAACGGCTGATGCGTATGCAGCGCGCACGCGCACGGCCGGCGCAGCGCAAGGTGGCGAAGGCGGACTGACGGTGCGTCAGTCCGCAGAGAGCCGGTGCACGGTTTCCAGCACCGGCTGCAGCATGGCGCTGTCGTCGCCGAACCAGATCTGCCCTTCCTGCACGATGCACTGCAGCTCCATGCCGCGTTGCGCCAGCGCGGCGAGCGCCTGGGTGTCGGCCGGCGCAAGGCGATAGACGGTCAGGTTGGCAAGCTTCGCCAGCGTGCCCTTGGCCTGTTCCCACCACTGCACAGCCGTGCGGCCATAGGTCAACACCACGACACGGTCGGCGCGGCCGGCCGCCTTGCGCACCAGACGCTCGTCCGGCAGACCGACATCCAGCCACAGGCTGATGGCGCCAGTGAGGTCGGTTTCGTGCAGGTCAGCCTCGTCCTCGGTACTGAGGCCGCGACCGAAGCGCAGTGACTCGGAGGCATGCAGCGCAAAGGCCAGCACGCGCACCATCATCCTTTCGTCGTTCTCGGACGGATGGCGGGCGACGGTCAGCGCGTACTCGCCGTAGTGCGGCCGGTCCATGTCGGACACGTTCAATTTGATCTTGTAGATGGTGGATTTCAGAGCCATGGCCGACAATGTGCGCGATTCGAAAGACCGCACAGGATACCGACGTGAAGAAAACCGATCTGTACAAGAATGAAAGACTGAAGGTGGTGGCGCAGATGAAGCACGCCGCCGGGGCAAAGAGCGCACTGGGCGCAGCACCGGTCGTGGACCGCAAGGAACAGCGCAGGCTCGACGCCGAGCGCGGCCTGGTGCCGTTCGCCGTGAAGATTCCGGCCGAACTGGCGGCGCGCCTGCGCGACCTCGCGACCGAGCGCCAGGTGTCGCTGAACGATCTGGTGGATGAACTGCTGCGCAAGGCGCTCGACTGAGGCCGCCGTGCTGCGCGCCATCTTCGTCCTCAATCTGGTGACGGTCGGGCTGTTCTACCTGCCCGGCTGGCTCACGCTGCGCGTGCTGACGCTGGGGCGCTATCCGCCGCCGCGCGGCGAGCCGCACAGCGAGGAGGCGGTGGCGCTGTTCGGCTTCGTCGTCACGCTGGCGCTGCTGCTGTGGTGGCTGATGTGAGCATGGCGCCGGCCATCTGGGTCGATGCCGACGCCTGCCCTGCGCCGGTGAAAGACATCCTGTTCCGTGCCGCCGCACGTACCGGCCTGCAGCTGACGCTGGTCGCCAACAAGCTGCTGCGCGTACCACCGTCGCCGCACATCCGCGCGGTGCAGGTGGCGCACGGCTTCGACGCGGCCGATCGCTACATCGAGGAGGCGGTGGGCGCCGGCGACCTGGTGATCACCGCCGACATTCCGCTGGCGGCGGCGGTGCTGGCGCGCGGTGCGCACGCGCTGGAACCGCGCGGCGAGTGGTTCGCGCCGGGCACCATCCACGAGCGGCTGCAGATGCGCGCGTTGATGAACGACCTGCGTGACAGCGGCGTCATGAGCGGCGGACCGTCGGCGTTCTCCACCGCCGACAGTCGCAGTTTCGCCGCTGCGCTGGATGGCTTCCTGGCCAGGCGCAAGGCGCGCTGATCAGCAGCGTTCGCACGACCGGCTGCGATTCCGGCCGCGATCGCGAACAGGCGCGCACCCACAAAACCCCGGCTCAATCCGGCAGATCGACCTCGACCATGCCGTCCACGACGCGCATTGGGTATTCGGTCATTTCGCAGCCGGTGGGCGACAGCCCTGCGCCATTGCGGCCATCGAAAACCCAGCCGTGCGCGATGCAGATCAGCGTGCGCCCGTTGAACACGCCGCGCGCCAGCGACACGTCCTCGTGCGGACAGGCTGCGTCGAAGGCGCGCGGCTGACCGCCGTCCGGCCACATGATGAGCAGTTCGCGACCATCGGCCCGACAGGGCACGAGTTCGCCCTCGTACAGGATCTTCTGCTTGCACACCGGGGTGTAGCCCATGTTCGGTTCCTTCACGACGGATGCGACATGGCGACGTGCGCTTCCCGACGGAAAACGCACGGAGCCGGCCTTGTCCGCACACCCCAGCAAGTTGCGCACCCACGGGGCCTGCAGGCGAGCGAGCCGTCGGCGCCGTTCGCCTGGTCCGACGGCAAGGTGCTGGCCCGGGTGCACAACGGCGTGCAGATGGCGTACTGATCGCCTGCCGCTCACACACGATTCTTTTTCCCGGACCTGCCGGGCCGTGACCGCAGTCCCCCGCAGCACACGCACCACCCCGCCCTGATCTCCGGGTCATAAGAAGACCTCCGCCAGCGCACTCCGTGCCGGCATCTCCCGGGTTCAGGCTTCTCCGCCGCGCGGTCGGCCATAAGTCCGACGCTATCCCTGCTGCAAAAAAACCAATTTTTCGTCGTCTCCCGCCCTTCCTAAAGTGATTCAGCATCCGTGTCCGCGGATGTCGAAACCGGGGGAGATCGACATGACAACAAAGAGCTGGGCAGGCATTGCGGCAGTCGCCGCATCGACATTCATGTTCGCCGGCAGCGCGCAGGCCGCCGAAGGCGACTGGCTGGTACGCGTGCGCGCGCTGCACATGGACCCGTCGAACGACAACTCGACCACCGCCGTGGTCCCCGCGCTGGGCGAGGTGAAGGCGGAAGACAAGCTGTTCCCGGAAGTCGACATCAGCTACTTCTTCACGCCCAACATCGCCGCCGAACTGATCCTGACGGTGCCGCAGAAGCACGACGTCGAACTGGGCGGTGTGGACATCGGCTCGGTCAAGCACCTGCCGCCGACGCTGACGCTGCAGTACCACTTCAACCCGGCCGGCACGGTGCGCCCCTACGCCGGCATCGGCCTGAACTACACGCGCTTTTCCGGCGTGAAGCTGGACGCCGGCACCGTGCTCGGCGGCAGCGTGCCGCTGAAGGTGGACCGCAGCAGCGTCGGCTGGGCGACGCAGATCGGCGTCGACATCCAGCTCGCGCCGCAGTGGTTCCTGAACCTCGACGCCAAGTACGTAAAGATCGACACCGACATATCGGTCAAGGGCGCCGGCATTCCGGTTACCCGGCTGGACATCGATCCGCTGCTGCTGTCGGTCGGTCTGGGCTACCGCTTCTGATCGGCACCGGCCGCGTCGAGGCATGCCTCCAGCGCGGTCAGGCCATCGGTCAGCGCGGCGATGCCCGGCGCCAGTATCAGTGGCGACTTGATCTCGTACAGCCGGTCGTGGGCGACGGCCGGCACCTCAGCCCAGCCCGGCCGCGCGCGCACGTGGTCGGGCTGGAATTTCTTGCCGCACCACGAGCCGATGATGATGTCCGGCGCACGGGCGACCACCGTCAGCGGGTCGTCGATGCGCCGCTCCTTCGCGCTGTGGCGGGTGGCGAAATCGGCGAACACGTCCTCGCCACCGGTCAGTTCGATCAGCTCGGACACCCAGCGGATGCCGGAAATGAGCGGTTCGTCCCACTCCTCGAAATACACGCGCAGCCGCCGGCCGTGGCGCGCGATGCGCGCCTCGCCGCGAACACGCGCGTCATCGAGCCCGCGCCGCAGACCGGCCACCAGCGCCTGCGCCTCGGTTGCGCGGCCAACCAGCGCGCCGGTCGTCACGATCATACGCAGGATGCCGGCGATCGACCGCTGGTTGAACACATGCACCTCGACGCCGGCGCGCACCAGGTCGCGGCACATGTCGGCCTGCAGGTCGGAAAAGGCCAGCACCAGATCCGGTTCGACCGCGAGGATGCGTTCCAGCTTGCCGGACGAGAAGCCGCTGATCTTCGGCTTGTCACGGCGCGCTTCGGGTGGCCGCACGGTGAAGCCGGAAATGCCGGCGATGCGGTCGGCCTCGCCCAGTGCGTACAGCACCTCGACCGCCTCGGTACACAGACAGGCGATGCGCTTGGGATACGGATCTCCGCGCAGATCGCCGGCGCTCATTTGCGGCCCGCCTTCTGGCGCGCCTGTTCCAGCTGTTCGCACAGCTTCTGCGCGCCGTCGAGGATGCGCGGCGTGTGCCGCTGCAGGACTTCCGGCGGAATGAAGTAGAGGTTGTCGCCCTTCACCGCCGGCAGCGCGCTCCAGCGCCGCCAGGCGTCCAGCCACTCGGGCCGCGACTCACCCATGCCACTGGCGACGATGACTTCGGGCGCGGCCGCCAGCACCGCCTCCTCGGTCACCGTCGGCGCCAGTATCGGCAGGCCGGCGAACACGTTGCGCCCGCCGCACAGCGCCATCACGTCGGAAATGAGGTGCTGCCCGTTGATGGTCATCAGCGGCTTGTTCCAGATCTGGTAGAACACCGCGACCGGCGGCCGCGCTGCGTACTGCTTCGCCAGCGCGTCGCGCCGCGCGCGGAAGGCACGCGCCGACTCGTCGGCCTCGCGCGGCGTGGCGGCGATGCGGCCGAAGGTTTCGATCGCGCGCGCCACGTCGTCCAGACTGCGCGGCTCGTTCACGAACACCGGTATGCCGAGCTTCTCCAGCTTGTCGTACTGCTGGTTGCGGTTGCCGCTCTTCCACACGATCACCAGATCCGGCTTCAGCGCGACCACCGCCTCCATGTCCACCGAGGTGTAGCCGCCAACGCGCGGAATCGTCTTCGCCGCTTCCGGATAGTCGCTGTACTGGGTCGCGCCGACCACCTTGCCGCCGGCGCCGGCGGCGAACAGCAGTTCGGTCACGTGCGGGGCCAGACTGACGATGCGCTGCGCCGGCGCGGCCAGCACCACGGTGCGGCCAGCGTCGTCGGTCAGCCGCAGTTCGGCCGCGGCGGGCAGCGCCAGCGCGGCGAACAGCAGGAAAAGTGCCTTCTTCATCCCTTCATTCCTCGAATATCGCGCAGGCGCGGTCGCGGTCGGAAGACCGCTCCTACTGGACGGCTGTCCGTATGTCGTCGATCGCCTGTTCCAGCCGCTGCCACTGCGCCTCGTCTTCCGGCAGACCGAAGCGCAGCGCCGCCGGGGCGTCGAAATGGCGCAGCAGGATGCCGCGCCGGCAGAAGGCGTCGTTCAGCGCCGCGGCATCGGCGGTCTGCACGCGCTGGAAAAGCACACAGCCGCTCACCTCGCCCCAGCCGGTCGCACGCAGCAGCGCTGCGAGCCGCGCGCCTTCGGTCGCCAGCCGCGCGCGCTGTTGCGCCTGCCAGTCGCGGTCGGCCAGCGCGCGCTGCGCCACCCAGCGTGACGGGCCGGCCACCGGCCACGGCCCGAGCCGCGCCGCCAGCGCGTCGCGCAACGACTGTTCGGCGAACATGAAGCCGACGCGCGCACCGGCCAGACCGAAGAACTTGCCGAGCGAGCGCAGCACGATCAGCCCCGCCCGACCGGCATGACACACCACGCTGGCATCCGGCGTGGCGTCGATGAAGGCCTCGTCGACGATGAGCGTGCCGCCGCGGGCGGCCAGCCGCGCCTGCCAGTCCATCACCTTTTGCGGCGGAAACAGCGTGCCGCAAGGGTTGTTCGGCTGTACCAGCAGCAGCACGTCGGTGTGGTCCACGACCGCCTCGACCTCGGCCGGGGCGACCGCACGCACCGCGTGCCCGGCCTGCGTCCAGCCGTGCGGGTGTTCGCTGTAGGTCGGCGAAAGTATCGCCACCCGGCTGCGCGGGAACAGCGCCGGCAGCAGCTGGATCGCCGCCTGCGAGCCGGCCAGCGGCAGCAGCGCATCGCTGCCGTAATAGGCGGCGGCAGCGTCCTCCAGCCCGTCGCCGTCTTCCGGCAGGCGCTGCCACACCGATTGCGGCACCGACGGCACCGGCCAGGGCTGCGGATTGATGCCGGTGGACAGGTCTATCCAGTCCTCAGGCGCGATGCCGTAGCGATCGGCGGCGGCCAGCAGACGGCCACCGTGCAGCGGGCGGGCGGGTGTCATGACAGATGCACTCCGAGGGCAAGCAGCAGCGCCACGGTGAGCCAGAGTCGCAGCGCCGCGGCAACCAGAACGACCGCACGGTCGATGTCGGCGGCGCCCGGCGCCGCACCTTCGCCCAACGGCGGGCGCTGTTCGACCGCGCCGTGATAGACCGCCGCACCACCGAGCGACAGATGCAGCGCGCCGGCGCCGGCCGCCATGACCGGGCCGGCGTTCGGGCTGTCCCAGGCCGGCGCCTGCGCGCGCCAGCAGGCGAGCGCCCGACGCGTCGCGCCGCACAGCGCATAGCTCAGCGCCGTCAGCCGCGCCGGGACGAAATTGAGCACGTCGTCGATGCGCGCCGCCGCCCAGCCGAAATAGCGCAGGCGCGGCGTGCGGTAGCCCCACATGGCGTCCAGCGTGTTGGCCAGCCGGAACAGCAGCGCGCCGGGCCCGCCCAGCAGCAGGAACCAGAACAGCGCACCGAACACCGCATCGTTGCCGTTCTCGAGCACCGATTCGGTGGCGGCGCGGGCCACGCCGGCTTCATCGAGCTGCGAGGTGTCGCGGCTGACCATCCAGCCGACGCGGCGCCGCGCCTCGACCAGGTCGCCGGCCGCCAGCGGGCGCGATACCGCGTGCGCGTGTTCGGCCAGACTGCGCGCGCCAAGCGCGAAGTAGAGCAGCAGCAGGTCGATCGTCAGCTGCCAGGGCAGACCCAGGCCGCGCAGCCAGAAGGCCAGCGACAGCAGCGGCAGCACCGCCAGCACCCACGCCAGCAGACCGGTCAGCCGGGTCAGCGGACGGCTCTGGCGGGCAATCACATTCATGTGCGCCTGCAGCCAGCCGGCCAGGTGGCCGAAGCCGACCAGCGGATGCAGGCGGCGCAGTTCGCCGAAACGGCGGTCGAGCATGACGCCGGCGCAGGCGCACAGCGCCAGCACGACGAAGGGGTGCAGCGCATTCACGGCGCGCGCTCCGGCCACACGTTGTCGCCGATCAGCAGGTCTTCCGGCAGCCGGCTGGCCCAGCCTTCGAGCTCGAGCATAGGCGCTTCGTAGAACGCATCGACGTGGCCGATGCACAGCACGGCCAGCGGTCGCGCACCCTCCGGCATCTGCAGCAGCGCCGCCAGCTTCAGCGGGTCGAAGATGGACACCCAGCCCATGCCCAGCCCTTCGGCACGCGCCGCCAGCCACATGTTCTGAATCGCGCAGGCGCAGGAAGCGACGTCCATGTCGGGCATCGTGCGGCGGCCGAATACGTGCTGCTCGCGTCCGCCGCACAGCGCGACCACCAGCAGTTCACCGCTGTCGAGCACGCCCTCGACCTTGAGCCGCATGAATTCGTCCTCGCGCTCGCCAAGCGCGCGCGCGGTGGCCAGCCTTTCCTCCTCGACCAGCCCGTGGATGGCGCGGCGCAACGCGGCGTCGGTGACGCGCACGAAACGCCACGGCTGCATGTAGCCGACGCTGGGCGCGTGATGGGCTGCCCACAACAGGCGACGCAGTACCGCCGGATCGACCGGGTCGGGCCTGAAATGGCGCATGTCGCGTCGCTCGGCGATGGCGCGGTAGAGCGCGTCGCGGGCGTCGTCGGGGTAGCGGTGGGCGTCGTTCGATGCAGTCATGGTTCAGCGTCCGAACAGCGTGGCGACCGCGGCCGGAGCGGACGGGAAATAGAGGTGCAGGTAGCTCGCGGTGAGCCGGCCCCGACGATACACCGCCTCGCCGTCGCGGTCGTCCGGCGTGCGCGCACGCGCCAGCGGCGACAGCGGCGTGTCGGCGGTCGAATAGTGGAAAGTGTGGCCGCGCAGCGCACCTTCCGGCAGCTCGACCTGCTGCAGGCCGAGCGCGGCCAGCCGCGTCTGCATGCGCACCGCGCCCGGCAGCAGACCGGCGCCGGCGTGGCTGACGCCGGACTTGTCGGTCAGCGTGTCGAACAGGCTCATCATGCCGCCGCACTCGGCCAGCAGCGGCCGGCCGGCGTCGACGTGGGCGCGCAGCGCGGCGTGCATCGCGGTGTTGGCGGACCAGCGCGCGGCGTGCAGCTCGGGGTAGCCGCCGGGCAGCCAGACGGCGTCGCAGGCGGGCAGCGCGGCGTCATTGAGCGGTGAGAACTCGACCAGTTCGGCGCCGAGTGCGCGCAGGCAGTCGAGATTGGCCGGGTAGAGGAAGCAGAACGCGTCGTCGCGCGCCAGCGCGATGCGCACGCCGTCGAGCAGGCGCGGCGTCGCCGTGCATTCGACCGGTGCGAACGCCACCGCCGGCGGCAGGTCGGCCGCGGTCGATGCGCCAAGCAGTTCGGCAGCGATGTCGAGCCGGACGTCCAGCCCCTCGATCTCGGCCGCCGGCAGCAGGCCGAGGTGGCGCTCCGGCAACGCGATGCGCTCGTCGCGCGGCAGGCCGCCGTACCAGGCGATGTCGGCCGGCAGGCTGTCGCGCAGCATGTCGAGGTGGCGGGCCGACCCGACCCGGTTGGCGATCACCGCCGTCAGGTTCACGCCGTCGCGGTAGTGCTTCAGGCCGTGCGCCAGCGCGCCGAAGGTCTGCGCCATCGCGCGCGCGTCGATCACCGCCAGCACTGGCAGATCGAAGCGACGCGCAATGTCGGCGCTGGACGGGCTGCCGTCGTGCAGGCCCATGACCGATTCGACGAGGATGAGGTCGGCCTCACCCGCCGCGTCGTACAGCCGTGCGGCGATGTCCGCTTCGCCGGTCATCCACAGGTCGACATTGCAGACCGGCGCGCCACTGGCCAGTGCGTGGATCTGCGGATCGAGGAAGTCAGGCCCGCACTTGAACACGCGCACGCGGCGACCGCGCGAACGGTGCAGCCGTGCCAGTGCGGCGACCACCGTGGTCTTGCCCTGACCGGACGCAGGCGCTGCCACCATCAGCGCCGGGCAGTGCCGGACTGCGGACGGCACGCTCACCATTCCAGCCCGGGCATCGCCTTCACGCCGGCCTTGAAGGCGTGCTTCACCATGGTCATGTCGGTCACCGTGTCGGCCGCCTCGACCAGCTCGGGCGGCGCGGCACGGCCGGTCACGATGACGTGCTGCATGGTCGGCCGCGCCGCGAGGTCGGCGATGACGGTGGCGACATCGAGGTAGTGGTACTTCAGCGCGATATTCAGTTCGTCCAGCACCACCAGGCCGATGGCCGGATCGCGCAGGAAGGCGCGCGCCTGTTCCCAGGCCGCTTCGGCGGTGGCGACGTCGCGCGCGCGGTTCTGCGTTTCCCAGGTGAAGCCCTCACCCGACACATGCCACTGCACGTCCGGCTGACGGCGATAGAAGGCTTCCTCGCCGGTGTCGGAACGCCCCTTGATGAACTGCACCACGCCCACCTTCATGCCGTGGCCGAGCGCGCGCGCGACCACGCCGAAGGCGGCGCTGGACTTGCCCTTGCCGGTGCCGGTATTCACCACCAGCACGCCGCGCTCGACCTGCGCCGCGGCGATGGCCTGGTCCACCACGTCCTTCTTGCGTTTCATGCGCGCTTCATGGCGTTCATCAAGATCGCTCATCACATCCTCCACTCATTCTGTCCTCACGCCGGCACGAAATAGCGCCGGCCGTCGTCGCGCAATTCCTTCAGCGGATGGCAGAAGGCGCGCGACAGCACCTCCGCCTGCAGCACCGCGTCGACCGGCCCGCATACCCATTCGCCGCCGCCGGTCAGCAGCAGCGCGCGGTCGGCGAAGCGCAGCACCTGATTCAGGTCGTGCAGCACCGCCACCACCGCGCGGCCCTCGTCGCGGGCCAGCCGCGCGAACAGTTCCAGCGTCTCGATCTGGTAATCGAGATCGAGATGGGTGACGGGCTCGTCCAGCAGGCACAGCGGCGCCTGCTGCGCCAGCAGCGCCGCAATGGCCACCCGCTGGCGCTCGCCGCCGGACAGCGTGCGCACCTCGCGCAGTTCGAAGCCGCGCAGCGATACCGCCGCCAGCGCGGCCAGCGCGATGTCGACGTCGGCGTCGCTCTCGTCGGCCCAGCGGCCGATGTGCGGGTGCCGGCCGACCAGTGCGGTGTCGAGCACGGTGGAGGCGAAGTGGTCCTCCTGCGACTGCGCCAGCAGTGCGCGCCGTTTCGCCAGTTCGCGCGCCGGCCAGTCGGCGATCGCGCGGCCTTCCAGCGTCAGTGTGCCGGCGGCCGGCGGGCGCAGCCCGGCCAGCGTGGTGAGCAACGTCGACTTGCCGATGCCGTTGCGGCCGACGATGGCCAGCAGTTCGCCCGGCCGCACGTCGAGTTCGAGGCCGGTGCACAGCGCGCGACCGGCGACCGACACGTCGAGGCCGCGTGCGAGCAGGGTCGGAACGGCGCTCATCGGTGGCGGTTCAGCAGGAACAGGAACACCGGCACGCCGAGCAGCGCGGTCAGCACGCCGACCGGCAGCTGGGCCGGCGCGATGACGGTGCGCGCCGCGGTGTCGGCCAGCAGCAGCAGCGTGGCGCCGGCCAGCGCACTGGCCGGCAGCAGCAGGCGCTGGTCGTTGCCAAAGGCGAGCCGGATCAGGTGCGGCACCACGAGGCCGACGAAGCCAACCGACCCGACCGTGGTAACCGCGATCGCCGTCAGCGCCGACGCCAGCAGATAGACGACCAGACGCAGGCGGACGACGGGCACGCCCAGCAGCTGTGCCGTGCCATCGCCGCGCGCCAGCAGGTTGAGGTCGCGCGCCAGCGGCGCGCAGGCGACCAGCCCGCCCAGCAAGGCGGCGACCGCGACGCCGGGACGGCTGGCGGTGCTGGCGTCGCCCATCAGCCAGAACAGCATGCCGCGCAGCGACTGTTCGCTCGCCACCGCCAGGATGAAGGACACCGCCGCGCCACACCCCGCCGACACGATGACGCCGGTCAGCAGCAGGCGGGTCGGCGTGCGGCTGCCCTCGCCGTGCGCCAGCCCGAACACCAGCGCCATCGCCGCCAGCGCACCGGCGAAGGCCGAAAGCTCGAGCAGCAGGCCGGCCGCGCCGACCAGCATGGCCAGCAGCGCACCCACCGCCGCCCCGCCGGAAATGCCCAGCACATAGGGGTCGGCCAGCGGGTTGCGCAGCAGCACCTGCATCAGCGCCCCGGCCAGCGCCAGCAGGCCGCCGCAGGCCGCCGCCGCCAGCGCGCGCGGCAGGCGCAGCGAGCGCACGATGTCGCCCGCCATGCCGGCATCGCCGCCAGTCGCGATCTGCCACAGCTCGGCTGCACTGACCGCCACGCTGCCCACCGCCAGCGCCAGCGCGAAGGCCGCGGCCAGCGCCAGCAGCAGCGCCGGCAGCACCCATGCACGACGGCGCAGCGCGCGCATCGCGGCCGGCGACGGCAGGGTGGTGGCGGGCGGGTGGCTGCTCATCGCGCGAGTTTACCGGTCGGCTCGGCTGCGTTCAGAACTGCGGCGTGTAGCGCAGGCCGGCGAATACGCTGCTGCCGGCCGTGTTGTAGCCGAACACGCTGGTGTAGTCCTTGTCGGTCACGTTGTTCACGCGCGCTTCAAGCGCCACCTCGGGTGACAGCTTCCAGACGGCGAACAGGTTCAGCAGCGTGTAGCCGCCGAGTCGGCGCGTCTCGTCGGCGTTCGAGTAGCGGTCACCGGTGGCCTGGATCTCGATGCCGACGCGGCCACGCGTCATGTGCTGGATGACGCGCAGCTGGCCGGTCTGCACGGCGCGCCGCTGCAGGCGGTCGCCAGTGTCCTGGTCGGTCGCGTCGAGCAGGTCGACCGAACCCTGCAGCTCGGTATGGCCGAACAGATAGGTCGAGCCGTCGAAGGTCAGGCCGCGCAGACGCGCCTCGCCGACGTTGCGTGCCTCGGACACACCGGGCGACACGGTGACCGTATTGATCAGGTTGCGCACCTTGTTGTCGTAGGCGGTAAGGGCCGCGCGCGAGCCCTTGCGCTGCCACACCACGCCGGCCTCCTTGTTGCGCGACGACTCCGGCGCCAGGTCCGGATTGCCAAAGCCGGGGAAGAACAGCTGGTTGAAGGTGGGCAGGCGGAAGGCGGTGCCGTAACCACCGTGCAGCCGCCATTCATCGGTCAGCCGATAGCCATAGGCCACGTTGCCGGTGGTCTTGTGCTGCGAGCTGGTGCTGTAGCGGTCGTGGCGGGTATTCAGCTGCAGGCTGTGGCGGTCGATGGCGCCGGACCAGCCGAGCTGCAGCGAATCGATCTTGCGTTCGGAGTCGATGTTCACGGCGGTCGGCGTGGTCGAAAGCACGTCCTGCTCCAGCCGCTCGACGCTGCCGAACAGCGTACCCAGAGGCAGCTTCACGCGTGCCTCCAGCGCGTGGCTGAACTGCTCGGTGCGGAAGTGATTGCCGAGCGGCGAAGTGCGCGCGTAGCTGATGAAGTCCTCGACCGAGCGGCCGCTGCGCAGCGTGGTCGACACGGCATCGCTCCAGGCGTGGGTCAGATAGACGGTCGCGCTGTCGTTGTCGAAATCGTTGCGCGTGTTCGGGAAGCTCAGGCCGGAATCGAATTCGTTGTAACCCTTGCTGGCCAGCGCGCTGACGCCGATCTCGGTGCCCACGTGCGGCGTGAAGCTCAGGCTGCCGCTGAAGTTCTGGTTCAGGTAGCCGTCGTGGTCGGGATTGTGGGCGCGCCGCGCCACCGATACGCCTTCATTGATGCGCGGATTGGTCGAGCTGAAGCCGCGGCTGCTGCTGACGCCGGCGCCCAGCGCGAAGCGCCAGCGGCCATCGCCGCCGCGCAGGCTGGCGCTGCCCTCGGAGCTGCCGTAGCTGCCGCCGCCGGCGAATACCTCGCCCTGCAGGCCGTCGTCGCCACGGCGAGTGAAGATCTGGATCACGCCACCGATCGCGTCGGCGCCGAACACGGCGGAGGCCGGACCGCGCAGCACTTCGATGCGCTCGATCTGCGACAGCGGCAGGTATTGCAGCGCGGCGGTGCCGCTGGAACCGGATCCGACGCGCACGCCGTCGATCAGCACCACGGTCTGCCGCGAGTCGCTGCCGCGGATGAAGTAATCGACGCTGGCGCCAGCGCCACCGTTGCTGGTCATCTGGACACCCGGCTGGCGCGCCAGCAGTTCGGTCAGCGTGGACTGCCCGGCCGCCTCGATCTGTTCGCGATCGATGACACTGACGTCGGACAAAGTGTCCGACACGCGCTGCTCGACACGGGTGGCGGTGACGACGACCGGCTCCAGCACGTGCGTCTGGGCGGAAACGGAGGAGGAAAGAAGGCCGGCGCCGGCAAGTAGCGTGGCGACCGTGGTACGGCTGTGCATTGTTATGTGCTCCCTGCAGCCATCGCCCGTCCCCGAACGACGGCAGTCTCATGAAGTCATGGCACAGGGGACAACAACGCAGGCAGCCGGCAGCGGGCCGCATCCGTCGCGATGCCGCACCCCGGGCATGACCGCTCGTGCATCCGTGGCCGGTATCCGGGCTCGCAGCTGCGACGACGGGCGGAGTGCCGCGTGTCGCGATGCACGGCCTTCCCAGGCGCGGGGCCCAGTGGCATGAACGTGCATCGAATCTGCTTACCGTTGCGGGGGCAGCGCAGGCCTTGCGAGCAGAGCTCGCTCACCTGCTTCCCGTTTAACCCTGTGCCGCGGCACAGGGCACCTCGAACGCAGTGCCGCCGCAGCGGCACCGGCGCGCACGATACCACCGGGCGGCGGAAGGCCCAAACCGGCAGGCCGGGCGACGCCCCTTGTCACGGTCCGCGACGGGTTGCAGCCGCGTCGCGGCCAGGGCCGCGCCCACAAGAATCCCGCGCGCCGCAACGGAGGAGGCGTTCCCCGACCTTGGCCGCCTTCAGCGGAAACCGCACATCCGGTCGACGTCGATCTCCGCCTCGATGCAGTCGGCCAGCCGGTCGAGGCTGGCTTCACGCAGCGCGTGCAGGTCGAGCGGCTGGGCCGCTTCGAGGCCGGCCCAGGCGAGCAGCGCGGCGCAGGCGTCGGGCGCGTCGAACAGGCCGTGCACATAGGTCGCCATCAGCTGCCCGTCAGCCGAGCGCGCGCCGTCCGGGCCGTGCTCCAGTTCGACCGCCGGACGCGCCAGCGCCGGGCCTGCGCTCACACCCATATGGATTTCGTATCCGCGCACCGCCTCGCCACCGGGACACAGACGCCCCTGCACGACACGCAGCTGTTTCTCGGTTTCGAGCGTGGTGTCGTAGTCGAACAGGCCGAGCCCGGCGACGCTGCCCGGTGCGCCTTCCAGCCCCTGCGGATCGTGCAGCGTGCGACCCATCATCTGCATGCCGCCGCAGATGCCGAGCAGGCGACCGCCGTAGCGCAGGTGGCGGGCTATCTGCGCGTCCCAGCCGTGCGCGCGCAAGGCGGCGAGGTCGCCCTGCACGCTCTTGCTGCCGGGCAGGATGACGAGGTCGCAAGCCGGCAGCGGTCGATCAAGCGGCACGAACATCAGGTCGACCTGCGGATGTGCACGCAGCGCGTCGAAATCGGTGTGATTGCTGATGCGCGGAAAAACCGGCACCGCCACGCGCAGCCGTGCGGCCTCACCCGCAGCGGTCTGCTGCGTCTGTATCGCGTCCTCGGCGTCGAGGTGCAGGCCTTTCAGCATCGGCAGCACGCCGAACACCGGCAGGCCGGTGCGCTGCTCCAGCCAGTCTTCGCCGGAACGCAGCAGCGCGCGGTCGCCACGGAAGCGGTTGATGACGAAGCCGCGCACCAGCGCACGCTCCTCATCGGACAGACAGTCCAGCGTGCCGACCAGATGGGCGAACACGCCGCCACGGTCGATGTCGGCGACGATGACCACCGGGCAGCGGTTGGGCAGCGCGAAGCCCATGTTGGCGATGTCGCGATCGCGCAGATTGATTTCCGCCGGGCTGCCCGCGCCTTCGACCACGACGAAGTCGTACTGCGCGGTCAGCCGCCGCCAGGACTGCATCACCGCGTCCATCGCGACCCGCTTGTAGTCGTGGTAGGCGCGCGCTTCCATATTGGCCAGCGCGCGGCCATGCACGATGACCTGGGCGCCAGTGTCGGAGTTGGGCTTGAGCAGCACCGGGTTCATGTCGGTGTGCGGCACCAGCCCGCAGGCCTGGGCCTGCAGCGCCTGGGCGCGGCCGATCTCGCCGCCGTCGGCGGTGACCGCACTGTTCAGCGCCATGTTCTGCGGCTTGAACGGCGCCACGCGCACGCCGCACCGGTGCAGGCTGCGGCACAGGCCGGCGGCGACCGTGCTCTTGCCGGCGTCCGACGTGGTGCCCTGGATCATCAGCGCGTGCGGCGCAGCGCCATTCACGGATGTGCTCCCAGCTTGTCGCGCAGCTGCGCGGCGGCGCGTTCGCTCGCCACCAGCACCAGCTTCATCATCGCCCGCGTGGCGCCGACGAAGAGTTTGCGCAGCGTGCGTTCGTCCAGCGTTTCGAAGTCGATTTCGGCGAGGATGACCGCCGGCGCCGACTGCCCCTTGAAGCGGTACACCGATTCGATCAGCACTTCGCCGCCGGAATACTCCGGCTGGCCGAGCAGGTCGTACTGGCCGGTGAAGCTGCGCAGCGCGTTGGCGCCGAGGCGGTCGTGGCGCAGCAGTTCCGACTGTTCGCGGCCGCGCCAGCTGATGATGGCGACGTCCTGCGCATGAAAGCCGGCGGCGAAGCACAGGCGTATCGCCTCCTTCACGCGCGTGGTCAGCGGATGGGCGGTGTCGTAGGCGAGCAGTTCGACCTCGTCCGCCTCGAACGGCGAAGCCGCCTCGATATGCTCGGCGGCCGGCAGCAGCGCCTGCAGCATGCGGACCACCGGTCGCGGGCTGCGGAAATTGCTGTGCGCGCGCAGCGTGACCCAGCCGGGCAGCTCGATCGGGGGGCGCGCGTACAGGTTCTGCATCGGGTCTTCGAGCCAGATGCGGCGCGCGTCATCATCGGCGGCATGGCGCCACAGCTGCTGTGCCCAGTCGGCGGAAAAGTCCTGCCCCTCGTCGACGATGATGGAATCGAAGCGCAGGTCGTCCGGCACCTCGAGCTCACCGGCGCGCGCGATCAGCGCGTCGAAGGCGTCCGGCTTGGCGTAGTCCGGCCGCTCGCCGTGTGCGGCGAGCACGCGTTCGCAGAGATGGTGGAAGGTGCAGGCCAGGCCGCCTTCCGGCGCGATGTGCGCGAGGTGGTCGGCCAGCGGGCGGTTGAAACAGACATAGAGCGGGCGTCGGCCGGCCGCGATGGCGGCGCTGTACTCGGCCAGTGCCAGCTGGGTCTTGCCGGAACCTGCGGTGCCGACGACTCGCAGCCGGTAAGGGTCGAAGTCGAGCGCGCGCGCCCACTGCGACAGGCCGCCGGCGACGCGGGTGATGCGCTCGCGCGCGATACCCAGCCGCGCGGCAACGTCCGGCTCCAGCTTGATCTCGTCGCGCAGGAAGCGGTGCACCTCGGGCGCGTGCCCGCTGTGTTCGCCTGGCGGCAGGATGGCGCGGATGCGCGGTATCAGCTGATCGCGCACCGCGGCGTCGACGATGCGTTCCGGTTCGATGCCAGCGGTATGTGCCTGGCGCACGAAGTAGTCGGGGCAGTACACCAGGTACTCGATGCGCGGCACCGGGCCGCCGAGCCGCGCGGCCAGCCGTGCCTGCAGCGCGGTGCGCGAGCGCGCGATGCCGACCGCGACATTGCGGTCGCGACCGCGCCGGCGCGAACTGAGACCCTGCGGCCCTTCTTCGAGGAAGCCGCTGCGCTGTTCGATGGCCAGCAGTTCGCCGGCGGCATTCACCACGACGAAGTCGATGTCGCCGTAGATCGAGAAGCCGCCCTCGTCCAGCCGCGTCCAGTGCACGCCGTGGTAGACGGTGTAGGCGGCCGGCAGGCCGCGCTCGAGCAGCGCGAGCGTCGCCAGCTCGCGTTCGGCCGCGCCACCGGCCTCGCCCGCCGCGAGTTCTCGCCAGCCGTCGGGAATGACTTTCGCCACTGCAGGATCCTGATTCGGAAAGCCGCGAGCTTACACGGCCGGCAGGCTGTTCTTATCCACAACATCTGTGGACAAGATGCAGCGCGTCGTCACGGCAGCCGCGCCAGCTGAGGGTGTCAATAGGGTTGCCTCATTTTTGGGCAGGTACGTCGAAGCCGGGGGATTCGCCTCCGGCCGCGTCGCGCACCGATGACCACGACATGGATTGCGGCAGACCACGTCGCGTCATCCACAGCATCTGTGGACAAACTTGTTAGCGAAAGATGTATAGACGCCGCAATCGCGCGCGGGAGGCCGGTGTCAACGGTGTTGCCTATTTATTGGGCAGCGGTGACGAAATAAGTTTTCGCGCGATGTGGCGCGGCGTCGTGCGTGCGGACCGGCGGGCGATGCCTTGCTTCCGATACGTCGTCTAATCAGGGCCGCGCGCACCGAGCAGTTCGTCGTGGTTCTCGGCCACCATTTCCTCGTAGCCGGTGAGCGGGTCGATCTCGCGGCGGATTTCCCAACCGCTGGCGATGCCGAGCACCAGTTCCATCGTCGTGCGCACGATGCTGCCGGCAAGCAGATGACCGCCGGTCACCTGTCCGTGGGCGTCGGCCACCGACATGTGCAGATGCACGCCGTGCGCGCTGATCGTGCCGGACAGCGTGAGCAGTTCGCTGTCGCCGTCGATCACCGTCGGTGTATCCCGCCCGGCCAGCCGCAGCATGGCCGGTGACAGGCTGCCGACCGCCGACAGCACGAATGCGGCGCCGAGGTCCTGCCGCTTCGCCCAGTGTTCGAGACTGCGCCGCAGGTCGTCGCCCGGGCGCAGACGCTCGATGTGTACGGTCATCATTCCCGCTCTCCTCAGCCGAAGGGACGCACGCCGATCAGCAGGCCGTGCAGCCAGAACGCGAACACGGCCCAGCCGGCGATGCCGGCCAGCACCACCTTCAGGTCGCCGGCCGCCGAGCCGGGCGGCACCGGCAGATGTGCTTCGCGTCGACGCAGCAGCGTGAAGGACAGCACCGCCCACACGAGGAAGCTGCCGAACATGAGCAGGTCGGCCAGCGTACCGTTGGCCAGCAGGTGAGCGAAGGCCCAGATCTTCACCGACGCAGCCAGCGGCTGGCGCAGCCGGGCGGCGATGCGCGAACCCGGCAGCAGCGAAGCCGCCAGCAGCACGAACGAAGGCAGCATCAGCAGCGCAGCGGCGTGGCGCGACCACACCGGCGGTATCCACAGCCACAGCGGCTCGGACCGCGCCTCGCCATAGCCCCAGATCAGCAGCACCAGGCCGACGAGCGACGCGCCCGAATGCAGCAGGCGCCAGCGCGTCGCGCCGTGCCGCGCTATCACCTGCTCGCGCAGGCCGGGCGCCACCAGCCGCAATGAGTGCACACCGATCACCAGCACCAGTCCCGCGATCAACCCGATCATGTCCGTCCTCCTCGACCAGACGCGAGGGTAACCGAAGCGCGCCTGCCGGATTTGTCCTACACGCGCCCACCGCGACGGATGACAGGCGCACACCCGTCCGCTGCCCATACTGGGCTCGTGTCATGCAGACGGAGATACCCATCATGACTGGACGCATGCTGATGTCGGCACTGGCCGGCGCACTGACCGTGATCGCCCTGCTCGCCGCCTATGAACTGGGTCGCACAGGACGTATCGACGCGTCACCGTCGGGTGCCGCCGTCGCGCTGTCGTCGCTGGACGGTCGCGAAGTGTTCGACACCGAGGGCGCGACCGTGGGCGTGGTGGAACAGACCATCTCGGCCCGCCACGGCGAACGCTCGGCCCGTTACGCCATGGTGCGCATCTCGCGCGGCAGTGACGCGGGTCTGCGTCTGGCGGTACCGGATTACCGGCTGCAGCCGGTCGAGGACGGACTGATGCTGACGCTCGACGTCGATGAAGAAGGCGACTTCCAGCCGACGGTTGCGCAGCTGCGCAATCGCACCTGAATCCCACACTGAACGACAGGAGACGACGATGAACAGACTGATCACCCTGATGCTGATGTGCGCTGGCCTCGCGCTGGCAGGCTGCAACACGATCGCAGGCGCCGGCAAGGACATCGAATCCGGCGGCGAGAAGGTCCAGGACACCGCCCGCGACGTCCAGCAAAAGATGTAGTCCTGATGTTGATGCTGTTGAAGTAGCTGCTCCGTTTCACTCCTCCTTGCGCTCGCCCGGTCCGCTCGCGGAACCGGGCGTTTTTTTGTCGACGCGCGGTCAGCGGAGAGGACGGGTGGCGGTCGGTGCGACGCCGGACTCCTGGTATTCGACGTCGCCGTCCTTGGCCCACACCCAGTGCGGCTCGCCGGCCGGCGCTTCGTAAATGGCACCCGCCGGCACCGCCACCACGGCGTTCTCGTCGACGCGCTCACCGAAGCCGACGTACAGCGTACCGCTGAGCACCGTCGTGTAGCGGGTGTCCGGATGGGTATGCGGCGGAAAGCGACCGCCCGCCGCCAGGCGCACGCGCAGCAGGTAGGGGCCGGCGCCCTGTTCCGAACCGACCAGCCAGGCGGCTTTCAGCGCCGGAACCGCCGGCGGGCTGAACCAGGTGGCCTGCTCCGGCCGCAGCGGCTGCGGCGGGGTCTGTGCCGCGACCGCGCCACTCAGCAGGACACCGGTCAGCGCGATCATCGCTTTATGCATCGACGGCTCCTTACTGCTGCGCGCGATCGGTGCGCAGCGGCGTATGGACGTTGTGCCGCGCGCGCTCGTTCTCGGCCGCATCGAGTGCCGCGGCCGCCAGCCGGCGGCCATAGTCGATCAGCGGCGCAGCCAGATGGAATTCGTGGAACTGGCAGGTGTTCTTCGGCACGCTGATGACGACGTCCGGCCAGAACACCGCGAGGTGCTGGCGCGTGATCGCGGCCTGCATGGTTTCCAGCGAACGCATGAGCACGTCGGACATCGCCAGACTGGTCTCGACCGGCTTGGCGTCGCCGTTGCTGCCCGGCAGATAGCCGCGCAGCCGCGCCAGCAGGCCGGGGGATACTTCGGCAGGCAGCTTCTGCAGCGGCGGCGGCTCGACCGATTCGCCATTCAGGTCGACCACGACGGTGAGGTCGGTCAGCGTGCGCTGGGTCGGTGCCACCGGCACCGGGTTGAGCAGGCCGCCATCGACCAGCGTGCGACCGCGGTAAGCGTGCGGCGTGAAGATGGACGGTATGGCCATGGAGGCGCGCATCGCCTCGAACAGCGGACCGTCGGTGAACCACACCTCGCGCCCGCGCTCGATATCAACCGCCACCGCGGTGAAGTCCAGCGGCAGGGTTTCGATGTCGCAGTCGCCGATCAGCTCGCGTAGCCGCGTCATCAACAGCGTGCCGCGGATCAGGCCGCCGCCGGAGAAGGTCCAGTCGAGCAGGCGGAACACGTCGGACTGGACGAGGCCGGTCACCCACTGCTCGTACGCGTCGAGCCCGCCGGCAGCGTGAATGCCGCCGACCACGGCCCCCATCGAGGAACCGGAAATCGCGCGGATGTCGTAGCCACGTGCCAGCAGTTCGCGGATGACGCCGATATGCGCAAGGCCGCGGGCGCCACCGGAACCCAGCACGAGGGATACGGTTTTCTTCAGTTCGCTCATCGGCCGCAGTGTAGCGCCGCGCGGCTCAACGGCTACGCGGACTTGCCTGCGAGGTCGAGACAGGTCAGATGCAGCCGCAGGTCGAACTCGTACTGGTGGTAGCGCGGCTCCATGTGCTCGCACAGCGCATAGAAACTCTTGTCGTGCTCGCGCACCTTCAGGTGCGCCAGCTCGTGCACGACGATCATCTTCAGGAACTCCGGCGCGCAGTCACGGAACAGCGTGGCGACGCGGATTTCCCGCTTGCTCTTGAGCTTCGCACCCTGCACGCGCGAAATCGTGGTCTGCGTGCCGAGCGCCTTCGCCACCAGACCGAGGCCGCTGTCGTACGCCACCTTGGCGACCGGAGGCGCGGTGCGCAAGTGGCGGTTCTTCAGTTCGAGCACATAGTCGTACAGCGCGGAATCGCTGCGTATGTCGTGGCGCTCCGGGTAGCGCACACGCAGGGTTTCGGCCAGCCGGTCCTGCTCGATCAATGCGCGCACCTGATCCTGGATGTGGGCCGGATAGGCCGACAGGTACTTCAGTACCGTCATCAGGCGACCTGGTTGGCCGCGGTGCGCCGGCGCTCGGCCGCCAGCACGCGTTCGGCGTCGAGCGACGAGATGGCGATGCGGGTGTCGGCCGGTATCGCGCCGGCCAGCTGCAGCGCCATGTAACGGCCGCAGCAGACGCGCAGGAAGGAGGTGAAGTTGGCCGGCAGCAGGTGGGCGCCGTCGCCACCGCCCGCCTCGGCCAGTTCGTCGTACAGCTTCGAAATGAGGCGCGGCAGCGTCAGCCCGTCGCGCGCGCCGATCTCTTCCAGCACGTCCCAGAACTGGTTCTCCAGCCGGATGCTGGTGGCGACGCCGCGCAGCCGCAGCGAACGGCTGCGCATCACATAAAGTTCGGGGTCGGCGCGAATGAAGATCTGGCACATGGGTGACACCTCCTGCGCCTATTGTAGACAGCGCAGCGGAACGCACACGCCCCGCCGCGCCGTTCGCTCACTCGATGCGCGTGCCGAGCACCGCGAGGAACTGCGAAATCCAGGCCGGGTGCGCCGGCCAGGCAGGCGCAGTAACGAGGTTGCGATCAGTCACCGCGCCGTCGATGGCGATGTCGGCGTAGCGGCCACCCGCCAGTTCGACCTCGGCGCGGCAGGCCGGGTAGGCTGAGCACAGGCGGCCTTCGAGCACCTTGGCGCCGGCCAGCAGCTGGGCGCCGTGGCAGATGGCGGCGATCGGCTTGTCGGCCAGCGCGAAGTGACGGACGATGGCCAGCACCTTGTCGTCCATGCGCAGGTATTCAGGCGCACGACCGCCGGGGATGACCAGCGCGTCATAGTCCTCGGCCTTCACCGTATCAAACGTGGCGTTCAGCGTGAAGTTATGGCCGCGCTTCTCGGAATAGGTCTGCTGACCTTCGAAATCGTGAATGGCGGTGGCGATCTGGTCGCCCGCCTTCTTGTCCGGACACACCGCGTGCACGGTGTGGCCGACGGCCAGCAGCGCCTGGAAAGGCACCATGATTTCGTAGTCCTCGACGAAATCGCCGGCCAGCAACAGGATTTTCTTCGCCTTCATGTCCGTCCTCCTCGCGTGAAGCGCGCAACGCGCGCAGGTCGCTAACGTGCTACGGACGGAAGGGCTCGGGGTGGTATTCGGTTAACACATGAGGCGCGTGCGACCGTATTTGATCGACGGCCGCTGTCGGGGTCAGAAGACCCCTCCCACAGCACCGCGGCCTTGGTTCGGCTCGCGGCTCGGGCGCGCGCCTCGCGGGAGCGGCCTTGGCCCCGACAAGACCGCTGCGCTCCGGCGGCGCCTCAGTCCTTGAACGCCTCGACCGGGATGTTGATCACCACCGTGTCGCCGATGCCCGGCAGGTACTTGGTCATGCCGAATTCCGAACGCTTCAGGGTGGTCGAGATGTCGGCACCGCACAGCGCCTTCTTGTTGATCGGGTGGGTGCCGCAGGCGAAGCCCTTGACGTCCAGACGCACCGGCCGGGTCACGCCGAGCAGCGTGAAATCGCCCTCCGCGCCGACCAGCTTGTCGCCTTCGTACATCAGCTTCGTCGACTTGAAGGTCATGTTCGGAAACTTCTCGACGTTGAAGAAATCCTCGCCGCGCATGTGCTTGTCCCAGGCTTCGAGGCCCATGTCGACCGAAGCGCTGTCGATCGTGACCTCGATGCTGCCGCTCTTCTGCGCCGGCACCAGCATGATCTTGCCGGTCACGTTGTTGAAACGGCCGCGCTGCGTCGAGAAGCCGAGGTGGTTGACCTCGAACACCGGAAAGGTGTGGCGGCTGTCGATGGTGAAGCTATCGGCGGCCATCGCGCCGGCGGTCATGGACAGGCCGGCGAATGCGCCGAACAGGGCAACAGCGATCTTCTTCATGCAGGAACTCCTTCTTATTGATGTACGGGCGCGCCGCAGTCGGGCGCGTCCGGGGGATTACTTGCCGGCGACGGCGAGCCGAAAGCGGATCTGCACCTCGTCGGCGACCACCGAGGTGTCACCCCAGGCGCCGGTGCCGACTCCGTAGTCAAGGCGCTTGAGCGGGAAACTGCCCTCGAGCACCGCACCGGCACCCTCCGGTTTCAGCGTGAAGGGCGCGGCCACCTCGCGCGTCTTGCCCTTGATGCTCATCTGGCCGCGTACTTCGAACCTGTTGTTGCCCAGCGGCTTGACCGAGGTGGACACGAAGCGCGCCGTCGGGAACTGCTTCACGTCGAACCAGTTCTTGCCCTTCACCTCGTCGTTGGCTTCCGGGCCACCGGCATCGATCGACGCCAGTTCGATGTCCAGCGTGGCCTTGCCGGCCTCGGGTTTGGTCGGATCGAAATCAAGCGTCGCGGCAAACTTGCGGAAGGTGCCGTCGACCGACACCCCCATCTGCTGCGACACGAAGGCCAGCGAACTTTTCTCGGGCAGCACACGGCTGTAGGTGCCGGCCGCCAGCGCCGGCACGGCCAGTGCCAGACCCGCAGCGATCACGGTCGACCGGCACACGGCCGTGAAATTCGGGAAGGTCATGAGCTCTCCATATAAGTCGCACACCGTTGTTGATGCGCGATGACGGGAAAAATTCCGCGGCCGCAGTCAGCCCTCGCGTGCGGCAAGCCGGCTTTCAAGATCGGCAACACGCGCTTCCAGCGCTTCGAGCTGGGCGCGGGTGCGGGCCAGCACCTCTCTCTGCACGTCGAATTCCTCGCGCGTAACCAGATCGAGGCGGGAAAACATCGCGCTGGCCATCGCCTTGGCGTTCTTTTCCAGATCGCGGGCCGGGCTGGCGGCGATCAGTTCGGAAAAACGGCTGGACAGCTCTTCGAGCATCTTGGGATTGAGCATGGCGACCTCCTGCAGTTAGGGATTCAACGCAGCGCCCCGGCGGGACGCCGACGCGACGTGCGTTCGCCGCGCATTGTGCCGGCAAGCAGCAGCCGGCGCGACCATCGTGGCGGCGTCATTCATGACATCGCGGTGCATTTCCGGGCATGCGGGCACCGAATTCGCGCACGGAATGTAAGGCCATGTATTCACGCACCGACTTGGTGCGAGTCGGATTTGTCGCGCGTGAACTTGGGGCAAGGCCGTTGCATGGATCACGGCGCCGCTGTGGGATGCGATCACAAGTCATTGAAAGATATATCGTTTGCTCGCTGGCACGGTCCGTGCAATAGCGGCTGAGCAGTTTTCCCTAACATCAAGGAGTGAACACTCATGCAAAAGACTCTGATCGCCGCCGCCCTCGCCAGCGCGCTGGCCGTGCCCGCCTTCTCCGTCCACGCCGAAGAGCCGGCCAGCCCGCACACCTTCACCGGCAACGTCGGTCTGTTCAGCCAGTACGTGTTCCGCGGCATCAGCCAGACCAATGAAGACATCGCACTGCAGGGCGGCTTCGACTACTCGCACGCCAGCGGCTTCTACATCGGTACCTGGGCTTCGAACATTTCGTGGCTCAAGGATGCACCGGCGGGTGTGGATCCGGCCTACTCCAGCTCCAGCATGGAAATCGACGTCTACGGTGGCTACAAGTTCGCAGTGACCGAAGACATCGGCATGGACGTCGGTATCCTGCAGTACATCTATCCGGGCGATCGCAACCCCGGCATAACCAAGGCCGACACGACCGAAGTCTATGTTGCTGCCAGCTGGAAGTTCCTGTCGGCCAAGTACTCGTACAGCCTCGGCGACACCTTCGGCGTGAACAACGCGGACGGCACATGGTATCTGGACCTGCAGGCCAACTACCCGATCACCGACGCGCTGACGCTTAACCTGCACTACGGCATCCAGGAATTCGATGGCTCGAACGCTGGCGTCAAGAACGACTCCTTCGCCTCGTACGAAGACTGGAAGATCGGCCTGTCCTACGCGCTGCCGCAGAGCTTCACCGTCGGCGCCTTCTATACCGACACCAGCATGAACAGCACGGAAAAGGCCTTCTACACCAATCTGAAGGGCAAGTACCTCGGCGACGACCAGTACGTCGTATTCGTTTCCAAGACCTTCTGATTCACACAAACGCTTCGCGGCATCTGCCAGGGGAATGTCATGAAACTAGTCACTGCCATCATCAAGCCGTTCAAGCTTGACGAAGTGCGTGAGGCGCTGTCCGCCATCGGCGTGCAGGGCATCACCGTCACCGAGGTCAAGGGTTTCGGTCGTCAGAAAGGCCACACCGAGCTGTATCGCGGTGCCGAGTACGTCGTCGATTTCCTGCCGAAGGTGAAGATCGAAGCGGCGATCAGCGACGAGCTGGTCGACAGCGTCGTCGAAGCCATCGAAAAGTCCGCCAGCACCGGCAAAATCGGCGACGGCAAGATTTTCGTATTCGATCTCGAACAAGTCGTCCGCATTCGCACCGGTGAAACCGGCGTCGATGCGCTTTAAGGGAGAACGGGAGATGAAGCGCTTTTTGAGCATCCTGTGCGCAACGCTGGCCATCGGCCTGGCAGCGCCTGTCATGGCAGAAGATCCCCCGGCAGCGCCGGTCGCGGCCGAAGCGGCCGCACCGGCCGCCGACGCCCCGGCGGCGCCCGAGGCAGCACCGGTGGCCGCCGAAGCCGCACCGGCTGAAGCGGCTCCGGCCGAAGAAGTGAAGGCCGAAGTCCACAAGGGCGACGTGGCATGGATGCTGGTATCCACCGTCATCGTGCTGTTCATGGCCCTGCCCGGCCTGGCGCTGTTCTACGGCGGCATGGTGCGCGCCAAGAACATGCTGTCGGTGCTGATGCAGGTGATGGTCGTGTTTTCGCTGATCGGCGTGCTGTGGGTCATCTACGGCTACAGCCTGGCCTTCACCGAGGGCACGCCCTTCATCGGCTCGCTGGACAAGCTCTTCCTGAGCGGTGTCTCGGTCGAATCGCTGGCTGACACCTTCAGCCCCGCCGTGAAGCTGCCTGAGTACGTGTTCATCATGTTCCAGCTGACCTTCGCCGGCATCACCGCCGCGCTGATCGTCGGTTCGTTCGCCGAACGCGCCAAGTTCTCGGCCGTGCTGCTGTTCTCGGTGCTGTGGTTCACCTTCTCCTACATCCCGATCGCCCACATGGTGTGGGGTGCCGGTGGTTACCTGCTGGGTCACGGCGCGCTGGACTTCGCCGGCGGCACGGTGGTGCACATCAACGCCGGTGTTGCCGGTCTGGTGGGTGCCTACATGGTCGGCAAGCGCATCGGCTACGGCAAGGAATCGATGGCCCCGCACTCGCTGGTACTGACCATGGTCGGTGCGTCGATGCTGTGGGTGGGCTGGTTCGGCTTCAACGCCGGTTCCAACCTGGAAGCCAACGCCAACACCGCGCTGGCCGCCATCAACACGATGATTGCCGCCGCCGCTGCTACGGTTGCCTGGATCGCCGCGGAAGCCATCTTCAAGGGCAAGCCGTCGATGCTGGGTGCCGCTTCCGGCTCGATCGCCGGTCTGGTCGCCATCACCCCGGCCTGCGGTACCGTCGGCCCGATGGGCGCCCTGGTGATCGGTCTGCTGGCTGGCGTGATCTGCCTGTGGGGCGTAAATGGCCTGAAGCACATGCTCGGTGCCGATGACTCGCTCGACGTGTTCGGCGTGCATGGTGTCGGCGGCATCGTCGGCGCCATCCTGACCGGCGTGTTCACCGCGCCGTCGCTCGGCGGTACCGGTGCCGAAGACTTCGCGATGGGTGCCCAGGTCGGCATCCAGGCGATGAGCGTGGTGATCACCATCGTGTGGTCGGGCGTCGTGTCCTTCATCGCCTACAAGCTGGTCGACATCTTCATCGGCCTGCGTGTGCCGGAAGACGAAGAGCGCGAAGGTCTGGACGTGACCGCCCACGGCGAAACCGCCTACCGCCTCTGATACGAACACTCCTCCAGCAATGGTTCGGGCGCCTTCGGGCGCCCGTTTTTTTTGTGCGTGCGCCGTGTCGCCGAAGCCCCGGCCGGCGCGTGCTGTCCATCGCCAGCCAGGCATACGCGTTGATCGATCTCGTGCCCGACCCGCGGTTGCGGGTTAGCATCATGGCCCCTGTCGCCATCAGCGCCACAGGGAGACGGCAACGAGGGCCGCCGCCGCGGCGCCCCGGATTCAACGAGGACATCGCACGTGAACACCTTTGTTCTGCGCAGCATGGCTGCGCTGATCGCCCTGGGCGCGAGCACCTTCGCCGCTGCACAGGAGGACAGCTTCCCCGCGGAGGAACGCGCACGGCTGCGCGACCAGGCCGCTGCGCTGAAGCAGCAGGCACGCACGCAACAGGAAGCCGCCCGCATCGCGCGCGACGAGGGCTATGCCGCCTGCTGGCAGCGCACGCTGGTGTCGTCCTGCATCGAGGACACCGACGAAGCCTATCGCCGCAGCCTCGGAGAGGCCCGCAAGCTGGAGATCCAGGCAAGCGATATCGAACGCGACATGCGCACCCGCGCCGCCGAAGTGCGCCGCGCGGAAAAGCAGCGCGCGGCCGAAGCGCGCCGGGACAAGTCGATCGAAATGAGCGTCAAAACGCGCGAACAGGAGGCGCAGCGGGCGCAGGATGCGGCCGCTCGCGCCGACAAGGACGCCGAAATGGCGGCCCAGGCCGAGGCGCGCGAACGCGCTCAGGCAGAGCGCGACGCCGCGCAGGCGGCCAAACGCAAGCGCGAGGACGCGCGCGCCGCCGAGCGCGCCGCCGAACAGCGGCGCAAGGCGGCGAAGATCGACGAGCGCGTGCAGAAGCGCGAGGAGGAACGTGCCCGCCGCGAAGCCGAGGCGGCGGCGAAGGAAGCCGCAAAGAACGCGAAGGACGCCACTGAGGCAGGCGCGAAGCCCTGATCAGTTCGACGTGTGGTGACCGCCGGGCGCTGCGTGATGCGTACCGGACGCGGCATGGTGATGCAGCGCGGCGTGATCCGGTTCGTGCGGCAGCCGGTGACCGACCCACTGCGGCAACAGCGAACCGACCACCATGCCGACCATGCTGACGGCCAGGCCGATCAGCTGCGGCGGTACCAGGCTCGCTTCACCGACCAGAATCTCGATCAGCAGCCATGACATCAACCCGCCGATGATGGCCGCCAGCGCGCCCTGGGTCGTCGCGCGCTTCCAGAAGGCACCGAAGAACAGCGGCACGAAGGCGCCCGCCAGCGTCACCTTGTAGGCGTTCTCGACCATACCGAAGATGCTGGTTTCCGAATTGAGCGCGACCAGCAGCACGACGCTGGCGAAACCGACGATGGCGCCGCGCATCACGAACAGCAGCTGACGGTCGCTCATGCGCGGGTAGAAGCCCTTCACGATGTTCTCGGCGAAGGTGACCGAGGGCGCCAGCAGCGTCGCCGACGAGCAGCTCATGATGGCCGACAGCACGGCGCCGAAGAACAGGATCTGCGCGATCAGCGGCGTGTGCTGCATCACCAGCGTCGGCAGTACGCGCTGCGAATCCTCCTCGATCAGCGCGCCGAAGGTGGCCGGGTCGATCAGCGTCGCCGAGTAGGCGATGAACATCGGCACGAAGCAGAAGCAGAAGTAGATGGTCGCGCCGAGCACCGAGCCGCCGACGGCCACCTTGGCACTCTTCGCCGACGTGACGCGCTGGAACACGTCCTGCTGCGGAATCGAACCCAGCATCATGGTGAGCCAGGCGCCGATGAAGGTGATCCACAGCCAGGGGTCGGCCGGCGGGAAGAAATCCAGCTTGCCGGCCGCCGACGCGTGCTCGATCACGGGCGCCACACCGCCGGTCAGGCCGCTGATGATGTAGGCGATGTAGAGCAGGCCGCCCATCGACACCGCCATCTGCACGAAGTCGAGGATCGCCACCGAGAACATGCCGCCGAAGGTGGTGTAGGTGAGCACGATGACCGCGCCGAGCACCATGCCCGCCTCCTGGCTCACGGCGCCGTTGGTCACCATGAAGAAGATGAGGCCCATGGCCTTGATCTGCGCCGCCACCCAGCCGAGGTAGGACACGACGATGCACATCGAGGTGATCGCCTCCACCGTGCGGTTGTAGCGCATGCGGTAGTAGTCGCCGACGGTCAGGATGTTGAGCTTGTACAGCTTGGAGGCGAAGAAGAAGCCGGCGATGATGAGACACATCGACGAGCCGAAGGGGTCGGCCACCACGCCGCCCAGGCCTTCGGTGACGAACTGCGCCGACACGCCGAACACCGCCTCGGCGCCGAACCAGGTGGCGAACACGGTGGCGGTGACCACCGGCAGCGGCAGGCTGCGCCCGGCGACCGCGAAGTCCTTCGCGTTATGAACGTTCTTCGACGCGTACAGGCCGATGCCGACCGACACCATCAGATAGAGCACTACGAACCAGATCAGCATGAACGCCCCGGCGGAACATTGCGCGGCGCGGCACGACGCCGCGCGAGCGCAATGATAGCGGCGCGCAAACGCTGATGGGCAAAGGAAAGCGGCTGTTTTTCGATCAGGCCGAAAGTGGATAGGGCGAGGCGGCCGGCAGCGCCGTATCGGCCACCATTTCGAGCACCACGCGCCCCTCGACCCGCAGGCCGGACAGATGGATGTGCAGGTGGGTGACCAGCGCGTTCTGCAGCGATTCGTCGACGCCGAAGCCGCAGTCGCGCGACGACAGCGCGACACGCGGCTGCGTCGCCTCGACCTTCCAGCCGAAGGCGCCGGCGAGGCCGCCGCTGCAGGCATCGATGACGATGCTGCCGGCTTCGGCCAGCGCGTCCTGTTCGAGTTCGGACAATTCGTCGGCCACGTCGGCGAGGCCGAGCATGCGGCGCACGATGAGCAGCGCGCCCTCCTCCGGCAGCGCCAGCAGCGCTTCGGCCGCCTGGCCGTCGGCGGTGCGCATGCGCTGCGCGACCACGCACAGACGACCGCCGCTGAATTCGTCGAGCGCGCACAGGCTGCGCTGCAGCGACTCGCGGTCGGCCAGCGCGACATGCGAAACCGACATGCCGACGCGTTCGGACACGATCTGCGAAAAGGTCATCGCCGCGCCGCGCACCGAACGGGTCATCGACCCGGCCAGCGCGCCAAGGCGTGTGGGGTGGGCCGGCGTCATCGCGCGTCCTCCCGGTGCGACGCCGTGCGGCCGCGATGCGTATCTAGCGTATCTACCGTGGTCGTTTTCATCGTTGTGATCTCGCGGCATGAAGGATCACTAACGACGGTGCAGGCGCTGACTTGAGGGCGCCGCTTCGGGCGTTCTTCCCGACCGTGGCAGACGTGCTGCCGATGCGTCCTACAGACCGGCGGCGATGCGCCAGATTTCGAGACCGATCAGCACGGCAACCAGCGCGCTCAGTATGCGCAGCCAGCGCAGCTGGCGACGGCTGCGGCGCTCGATGATGATGGGGTCGTGCAAGGCGTCGTGGGCCGCGGCCTGGCTCAGCACGCGGTGTGCCAGACGGGGCAGCTCGGGCATCGTCAGCGCCCAGCCCGGCGCCTCCTCGACCAGCTTGCGGCGCAGCGCGCGCCAGCCCATCTGCTCGCTCATCCAGCGCTCGAGGAAAGGCTTGGCCGTCTTCCACAGGTCCAGTTCCGGATCGAGCTGGCGGCCCAGGCCTTCGATGTTGAGCAGGGTTTTCTGCAGCATCACCAGCTGCGGCTGGATTTCGACGTTGAAGCGGCGCGACACCTGGAACAGGCGCAGCAGCGTGCGGCCGAATTCGATTTCCTTCAGCGGCTTGTCGAAGATGGGTTCGCAGACGGCACGGATCGACGCCTCGAATTCGTCCACCCGGGTACCGCGCGGTACCCAGCCGGCGTCAACGTGCGCCTGCGCGACGCGCTTGTAGTCGCGCTGGAAGAAGGCGAGGAAGTTCTGCGCCAGGTAGTTCTTGTCGACGTCGGTCAGCGTGCCCATGATGCCGAAGTCGAGCGCGATGTACTGGCCATCGGGCGCGACGAAGATGTTGCCCGGGTGCATGTCGGCGTGAAAGAAGCCGTCGCGGAACACTTGGGTGAAGAAGATTTCGACGCCGGCGCGCGACAACGCGGCCATGTCCACCCCCTGGGCGCGCAAGGCATCGACCTGTGAGATCGGCAGGCCGTACATGCGCTGCATCACCATCGCGGCGGGACCGCAGTAGTCCCAGTACACCTCGGGCACGGCGAGCAGCGGCGAATCGCGGAAGTTGCGGCGCAGTTGCGAACAGTTCGACGCCTCGCGCATCAGATCCAGCTCGTCGCCCAGGTGCTTGGAAAACTCCGCCACCACCTCGCGCGCCTTCAGCCGGCGGCCTTCCGACCACACGCGTTCGAGCAGCGTGGCGGCGGTTTCCATCAGCGCGATGTCGTTGGCGATGACGTGCTCGATGCCCGGTCGCAGCACCTTGACCGCGACTTCCTCACCGGTCGGCAGCACCGCGAAATGCACCTGGGCGACCGAGGCCGACGCCACCGGCTGTGTTTCGAAGCTGCGGAAAACCTGCGCCAGCGGCTTGCCGTAGAACGTTTCCAGGCGGGCGATCGCCTGTTCCGACGGAAAGGGCGGCACGCGGTCCTGCAGCTTGGCCAGTTCGTCGGCCAGATCGGGCGGCAGCAGGTCGCGCCGCGTCGACAGCATCTGGCCGAACTTGACGAAGATGGGGCCGAGCGCCTCCAGCGCCTGGCGCAGACGCACCGCGCGCGGCGCGTCGAAGCGGCGGCCGAGCCGGGTGACGCGCAGCAGACCGGCGAAGCGCAGCTTGCTGCCGGCGTCGATCAGCATCTGGTCGAGCCCGAAACGCAGGCTGACGGTGACGATCTTGAGCAGTCGCAACCAGCGCATCGGTTCAGCCCTTCACCGCGGGCAGCGGATCGGCAGGGGTCGGACGGGCGGCGTGAAACGTCATGTTGCTAAATTCGGCAGCGGCGCGGGAGCGCGCACTGTACAAGAAGGCCCGCCGCCCCGGAAGCCGCGCGCGGCGGGCCTCCACGGGCTCGCGTTATACTTCGCGGTCTTCAAATGCTTCTGCGCTTCGCGCCCTCGTTCCATTCATGACCCCCGAACTGCGCCAGGAACTGACCCGTCTGCTGCATGCCTCGCTCGCCAGCGTGGCACCTGACCTCGCCGCGCCCGACATCATCCTCGATCGCCCGAAGCAGGCCGCGCATGGCGACCTCGCCTGCAACGTCGCGCTGCAGCTGGCCAAGGCGCTGAAGCAGAACCCGCGCGTGATCGCCGAACGCATCGTGCGCGAACTGCCGCCATCCAACGTGATCGAGCGTGCCGAGGTGGCAGGCGCGGGCTTCATCAACTTCTTCTTCAGCGCATCGGTGAAGCAGGCCATCGTCGGCCGCATCCTCGCCGAACGCGAACGCTACGGCCGCTCGGACAGCGGCGCCGGCCGGAAGGTGCAGATCGAATTCGTGTCGGCCAATCCGACGGGCCCGCTGCACGTCGGTCACGGCCGCGGCGCGGCCTATGGCTCGGCGCTGTCCAATCTGCTGGAGGCCGCCGGCTACGCGGTGACGCGCGAGTTCTATGTGAACGACGCCGGCCGCCAGATGGACATCCTCGCCGTGTCGGTATGGCTGCGCTATCTCGAAACCCAGGGCACCGCCGTAAAATTCCCGGCCGACGGCTACCGCGGTGACTACGTGCGCGACATCGGCGCCGAACTGTTCATCCAGCAAGGCACACGACTCAACCGCCACACCGGCGACCTGCCCGACGCTTCGCAGCCGGGCGACACCGCCGACGCCATGCTTGACGCGCTGATCGCCGCCGCCAAGAAATCGCTCGGCGACGACTGGTGGACGGTGCACCGCTTCGCGCTCGACGCGATGCTGGCCGACCAGCGCAACGACCTCGGCGAATTCCGCGTGCACTACGACGTGTGGTACTCGGAACAGTCGCTGCACACGAATGGCGCGGTCGATCGCGCGGTGAAACGGCTGCAGGACGCCGGCCACATTTACGAACAGGACGGCGCGCTGTGGTTTCGCTCCACCCATTTCGGTGACGAGAAGGACCGCGTGGTCCGCCGCGACAACGGCGCGTACACGTATTTCGCGTCCGACATCGCCTACCACGCCGAGAAATTCGCGCGCGGCTTCGATCTGGTGATCGACGTCTGGGGCGCCGATCACCACGGCTACATCCCGCGCGTGAAGGGTGCGCTCGCCGCACTCGGCGAGAACCCGGACAAGCTCGAAATCGCGCTGGTGCAGTTCGCCGTGCTCTACCGCGGCGGCGAGAAGGCGGCCATGGGCAAGCGCTCGGGCGACTTCGTCACGCTGCGCGATCTGCGCGCCGAGGTCGGCAACGACGCCGCCCGCTTCTTCTACGTGCTGCGCAAGAGCGACCAGCACCTGGATTTCGACCTCGATCTGGCCAAGTCGGAATCGAACGACAACCCGGTCTATTACATCCAGTACGCGCACGCGCGCATCTGTTCGGTCATCCGCGAGGCGGTGGCCAACCATGCGCTTGACCTGTCGCTGCTGCAGGGCGTGCCGGTGGACAGCCTGTCCGGCGAGAAGGAACTGCTGCTGGCACAGCGCCTGGCCGAATTCCCGGACGTGATCACGGCGGCGGTCGCCGACCGCGCCCCGCACTCGGTCGCCTTCTACCTGCGCGACGTGGCGTCCGACTTCCACGCCTTCTACAACGCCTCGCGCATGCTGGTCGACGATCTGGCCGTGCGCGAAGCCCGCCTCGCACTGGCAGCGGCCGCCCGGCAGGTCATCGCCAACGGCCTCGCCCTGCTCGGCGTGTCCGCCCCGGAAACGATGTAAATGGCCAAGGCCCCTGCGAAGAAATCGTCTGCACGCAAGAGCCGCGGCGGCACCGTGGTAGGCATCTTCATCGGCCTGGTGCTCGGTGTGGTGCTGAGCGCCGGCGTCATGTGGTACATCAACGGCTCGTCGCTGCCGCTGCAGGTCCGCGGCAGCGCACCGCCGCCGGCACAGCCACCGGCCGAGCCAGCCGCACTGCCGGGCAAGCCGGGCGACAAGGCACCCGCCAAGCCGCGCTTCGACTTCTACGAAACCCTGCCCGGCAACACGCCGGCACCGGCCGCCGCGCCGGAGGCAAAGCCGGCTCCTGCCGCGGAGCCACCGGCAGCCGCACAGCCGCCGGCGTCGCTGCTGCTGCAGGCGGGCGCTTTCTCGTCGGAAGAAGAAGCGGACAACCTGCGCGCCCGTCTTGCGTTGATCGGTCTGGAATCTTCGGTGCAGAAAGGTACGGTGCCCGGCAAGGGCACGCTGTACCGGGTGCGCCTGGGCCCCTTCGCCAACGCGGAAGACATGCAGCGCGTACGCGCTGACCTTGCACAGAACGGAATCGACGCGTCGATTGTCCGATGACGTCGATTCAGAATAAGGAGACAGCATGAAATTCGGATTCAAAGCCCTTGCCGCGCTGGCCGTCGCCGGCTTCATGTCCATCGGCACCGCCACCGCCGCGCCGCTGACCGACAAGGACTACCGTGAAATCAAGCCGGCGCAGTCCACCGAGCCGGGCAACAAGGTCGAAGTGATCGAGTTCTTCTGGTACGGCTGCCCGCACTGCTTCGACCTCGAGCCGACGCTGAAGAAGTGGCTGGCCAAGCTGCCGGCCGACGTCACCTTCAAGCGCGTACCGGCGATCTTCCGCCAGTCCTGGGTGGCCGGCGCGCAGACCTACTACACGCTGGAAACCATGGGCGAACTGGATCGCATGCACGGCAAGGTGTTCGACGCCATCCACGTGGATCGCCAGGCCTTCAACGACATCGGCACCATCGCGACGTGGATGAGCAAGAACGGCATCGACGGCAAGAAGTTCGAAGACACCGCCAAGTCCTTCGCCGTGTCGGGCAAGGTGCAGCGCGCACAGCAGATGAGCGCCGCCTACCAGCTAACCGGCGTGCCGGCGCTGGTGGTCGATGGCAAGTACATCGCGCTGGGCAACAGCTTCGACGGCATGCTCGCCAACCTCGACGCGCTGATCGACCGCGCCCGCGCCGAGCGCGCCGCTGCCGGCAAGAAGTGAAGCCGGACGGTTCGACGACGACGACGGGTGCCCGTGTGGCACCCGTTGTTTTTTTGACCGGCGCATCGACCGGCATCGGCGAGGCGCTGGCGCGCCACTATGCGGCACAGGGCGCGACGCTGGGTCTGGTCGCGCGCCGTGCTGAGCTGCTCGAAAAGGTGACGGCCAGCCTGCCGGGCCGGCACCTCCATTACGCCGCGGACGTGCGCGACACCGACGCGCTGCGCGCCGCGGCGGAGGATTTCATCGCCCGCGTCGGCGTGCCCGACGTCGTCATCGGCAACGCCGGCGTATCGGTCGGTACGCTGACCGGCGAACAGGAAGACCTGCCCGCGTTCGAGGCGGTGTTCGACATCAATGTGCTCGGGCTGGTACGCACCTTCGCACCCTTCGTGAAACCGATGCAGGCGCGTGGTTCGGGGACACTGGTGGGCGTCGCCTCGGTCGCCGGTATCCGCGGCCTGCCCGGCGCCGGCGCCTACAGCGCGTCGAAGGCGGCGGCGATCAGCTACCTGGAAAGTCTGCGCGTCGAACTGCGCGGCAGCGGCGTACGGGTGAAGACGCTGTGCCCCGGCTACATCGACACGCCGATGACCGAGAAAAACCCCTACCCGATGCCCTTCATGCTCGAAGCCGCCGACGCCGCCGAACGCTTCGCCCGCTTCATCGACGGGCCACGCAGCTATGCCGTCATTCCGTGGCAGATGGGCATCGTCGCCAAGTTGATGCGGCTGCTGCCCAACCCGGTGTACGACGCGCTGGCGGCGAAGTCGGGGCGCAAGCCGTGCGGCACGCTGTAGGGCCGACACAAGACCCAGGCCGCAGGATTCAAGGGAGACGGAACGGCGCTGCGGCCGTGGCAAAGCGTGAGGTGACCGGTCATTTCCACAGTGCGTGGAAGTGGTGCACCGGACCGCGCCCCCTGCCGACCTCCAGCTGGTCCGCGGCGGCCAGCGCGGCACCCAGATAGTCTTTCGCCTGGCGCACCGCGCTCGCCACATCCGTGGTCGGCAGCAGCGCTGCCGCAGCGGCGGCCAGCGTGCAGCCGGTACCGTGATCGTGGGTGGTAACGATGCGCTGGGCCGGCAGCGCTAGTTCGACGTCCGGGCCGGCGAGCAGATCCGTACTGTGCGGCGCGCGCAGATGGCCGCCCTTCAGCAGCACCCACCGCGGTCCGAGCGCGCGCAGCGCGGTCAGCATGTCGCGCATGTCGTCCAGCGTCTGCGGCGCCGGGCGGTCGAGCAGCACCGCGGCTTCCGGCAGATTGGGCGTGATCAGCGTAGCCAGCGGCAGCAGCTCGTCGCGCAGCGCAGCCACCGCATCCGGCAGCAGCAGATGGTCGCCGCTCTTGGCCACCATGACCGGATCGACCACCACCGGGCAGCGCGCATGCCGACGCAGCCGCTCAGCCACCACGCGGGCGATCGCCGCATTGGCGATCATGCCCACCTTCACCGCATCGACCCGCACGTCGTCGAACACCGCGTCGATCTGTTCACCGACGAAATCCGGCTCCAGCGCCACGAAGCTGCGCACCCCGCAGGTGTTCTGCGCCACCACCGCAGTGATCGCACTCATGCCATAGGCACCGAGCGCGGAAAAGGTCTTGAGGTCGGCCTGTATGCCGGCCCCGCCAGTGGGGTCGGTGCCGGCAATGGTGAGGACGTTGGAGATCATGGCGGTCCCGCGGGACGCGCACTCGCCGTCACGCCACCTTCGCAAACGCCGCCTTCGCCCGCGCCACGGTCTGCGCCACATCGTCCTCGCTGTGCGCGCCCGACACGAAGCCGGCTTCGAAGGCCGACGGTGCGAGGTAGACGCCGGCGTCCAGCATGGCGTGGAAGAAGCGGTTGAAGCGCTCGCGGTCGGACTGCATCACTTCGGCGTAGCTGGCAGGGCAGCCGTCGCGGAAGTAGAGGCCGAACATGCCTCCGACCGACTGGGCGGAGAAGGTGACGCCGGCGTCTTTCGCGGCGGCGACCAGGCCGTCGCAGAACTGCCTGGTGCGAGCAGCGAGGCGGTCGTGGAAGCCGGGAGCGTTGATCAGTTCCAGCGTCTTCAGGCCGGCGGCCACCGCGACCGGGTTGCCGGACAGCGTGCCGGCCTGGTACACCGCGCCCAGCGGCGCGATGGCCGACATGATGTCGCGCCGGCCGCCGAAGGCGCCGACCGGCATGCCGCCGCCGATCACCTTGCCCAGCGTGGTCAGGTCGGGCGTGATGCCGAACAGCCCCTGGGCGCCGACCGGGCCGACGCGGAAGCCGGTCATCACTTCGTCGAAGATGAGTACCGAACCGTATTTCGTGCACAGCGCGCGCATCGCGTCGATGAACTCGCGGCTCGGCACGATGAGGTTCATGTTGCCGACCACCGGCTCGACGATGACGCAGGCGATGCGGTCGCCGTGGTTGCGGAAGCAGTCTTCGAGCTGCTGCACGTCGTTGTAGTCGAGCACCAGCGTGTGCTTGGCGAAGTCGTCCGGCACGCCGCCGGAACTCGGGTTGCCGAAGGTGAGCGCGCCGGAGCCGGCTTTCACCAGCAGGCTGTCGGCGTGACCGTGGTAGCAGCCTTCGAATTTCACGATGGCATCGCGGCCGGTGAAGCCGCGCGCCAGCCGGATGGCGCTCATCGTCGCCTCGGTGCCGGAGCTGACCAGGCGCACCTGTTCGATCGACGGCACACGCGCGCACAGCGTTTCCGCCATCACGATTTCGGCTTCGGTCGGCGCGCCGAACGAAAGGCCGCCGACGGCCGCCTCCTGCACTGCGCGGATCACCTCCGGATGCGCGTGGCCGACGATGGCCGGGCCCCAGGAACCGACATAGTCGATGTACTCCGCGCCGTCGGCGTCCCACAACCGGCTGCCCTGGCCGCGGGTGAAGAAGCGCGGCGTGCCGCCGACCGAGCGGAAGGCGCGCACCGGCGAATTGACGCCGCCCGGAATGCTGCGCTGGGCGCGTTCGAAAAGTTGTTCGTTGCGGGTGCTCATGGGGAATTCCTTCAGAAAAGCTTGGCGTAGGCGCGGGCGCGCGCTGCGATGTCGGGCGCGTCGAACAGGTCGGACACCACGGCCAGCAGATCGGCGCCGGCGGCGATCAGTTCCGGCGCGCGCGCCAGTGTGATGCCGCCGATGGCGCAGCGCGGCAGGCCAAGGTCGGCCACTTCGACGAAACGGCTGATCGAGGCCGGCGGTGCGGCGGGCTTGGTGCTCGACGCATACATCGAGCCGAAGGCGACGTAATCGGCGCCGTCGCGTGCGGCGGCCCGGGCCAGCGCCGGGTCGTCGTAACAGGACACGCCGATCAGCGCATCGCTGCCGAGCGCCTTGCGCGCCAGCGCCGGGCCGCCGTCGTCGCGGCCGACATGCACGCCATCGGCGCCGCAGGCCTTGGCCAGTTCGATGTCGTCGTTGATGACGAACAGCGCGCCGCAGACGGTGGTGATGGCGCGCAGCGCGTCGGCGTCAGCGCGTCGTCGTGCCGCGTCGGCGGACTTGTTGCGGTATTGCAGCACGACCGCGCCGTTGCCGCAGGCGGCTTCGGCCGCGCGGTACAGCGCGGCGCCGCTCAGCGCTTCCGGCGTCACCGCATACAGGCCGCGCAGCGGCTTACGCGTCATCGTCGGACTCCCGATCGGCGGTCGCGGCATTGTGTTCGCGCAGGAAGAAGAAGCGGTCCGGCAGGTGCTGGCCCATGCCCGGCCGGAAACCGGCCTGCAGCGTGCGCCATGTGTACTCCTGCGCGGCGTGCGCCGCCTCGCCGACGTCGAGGCCGTGCGCCAGCCAGGCGGCGAGCGCCGACGCCAGCGTGCAGCCGGAACCGTGGTAGCTGCCGGGCAGGCGGTCCCACTCGTCGCGGCGGATGACGCCATTGCGCCCGTACAGCACGTTGGCGACGCGGGTGGTCGATTCGTGCGTGCCGGTCAGCAGCACGTGGCCGCAGCCGGCGGCGATGAGCTGACGCGCGCACTGTTCGAGCGTCGGCGATACGGTGCGCCGTCCGTCGTCGTCCTCATCAATGTCGTCGTCCTCGTCCTCGTCGGCGAAATCGTCGCCGTCGTCGTCATCCTCGTCGTCGGCCTGCGCCAGACGACGGGCTTCGAGACTGTTCGGCGTCAGCACGGTGGTCAGCGGCAGCAGCAGTTCCTGCAGCGCGATCACCATGTCCTCGTCGGCGAGCTCGTCGCCACGGCCGGACGACAGCACCGGGTCGAGCACCACCGGGACGTCGGGGTAGTCGGAAATGATTTCGGCAATGGCCGCGATGTTCTCGATGCTGCCCATCACGCCGATCTTGAACGCCGCGACCGGCATGTCGGCGAGCAACACGCGCGCCTGATCGACCAGCAGGTCGTCGTCCATCGGCACGACCTCTTCGACGCCTGCACTGTCCTGCACCGTGACAGCCGTCACGACCGTCAGCGGATGGCAGCCCAGGGCCGACAGCGTCATCAGATCGGCCTGCATGCCGGCCCCGCCAGTGGGGTCGGTCGCCGAAAAACACATGACAAGCGGAGGATGCGCCCGCACATCAGAATTGACCATAAAGCGCGCGCCCGGATTGTCGTTACAGATGGTTAATTACGGTAATATCGACCGGATTCTAACAAACCAACCTGCCATGAGTTCCACTGTCACGGCCGAATTCCAGACTTATATGTGTCTCATCTGCGGCTTCATCTACGACGAAGCCGCCGGTCTGCCGGAAGAGGGCATCGCCCCCGGTACTCGCTGGGCGGACGTTCCGCCCAACTGGACCTGTCCCGAGTGCAGTGCACGCAAGGACGATTTCGAGATGGTCCAGATCTGAAACACGCATCGGTTGCGGACCTGTCGGGCCGGTGCATCCGCCTCATGAAGACCAACCGGATGCCGTCGCCGCGCAGTCCTGCGGCAGAACGGCGTGCGGACAACAGGGGAGAACATCTTGGCTGAATCGGGTGGCAATACCGGCGTCAAGGTGATGGTGATCGACGACAGCAACACCATACGCCGCAGTGCCGAAATCTTCCTGGTCCAGGCCGGGTATCAGGTGGTCCTGGCCGAGGATGGCTTCGACGCCCTGTCGAAAATCAGCGACCACCACCCCCAGGTCATCTTCTGCGACATCATGATGCCGCGCCTCGACGGTTACCAGACCTGCGCGCTCATCAAGAAGAACCCCCGTTTTGCCGCTACTCCCGTCGTGATGCTTTCGTCACGCGACGGCCTGTTCGACCGCGCACGCGGCCGGATGGTCGGCTCGGACGAATATCTCACCAAGCCCTTCACGAAGGACAGCCTGCTGCAGGCGGTGTCGCGTCACGCGCGCAACGGCGCTGACTGAGACGCCTTACACCGTATCCACCGAACGCGGAGCCGACGATGGCGATCAAGCGCATCATGGTGGTGGACGACTCGCCCACCGAACGCCATGTTCTGAACGACTTCCTGACCCGCAAGGGCTTCGAGGTCATCATCGCCGAGAACGGCGAACAGGCCATCGAGAAGGCCAAGGCCGAGAAACCCGACCTCATCCTGATGGATGTGGTGATGCCCGGCATCAACGGCTACCAGGCCACCCGCACGATCACCCGCGACGACAGCACGCGCGACATCCCGGTGATCATGTGCACCAGCAAGGATCTGCCGACCGACCGCATCTGGGGCATGCGCCAGGGTGCGCTCGACTACATGGTCAAGCCGGTCAATCTGGAAGAACTGCTTGGCCGCATCACCCAGCTCGGCGCGGCGAACAACGATGGCTAAGCTCTCGCTGCGCGAGTTTCAGGAAGAACTGGCCCGCAAGCTGTCGGACACCTCCGGCGCCACCGGCACGCGCGCGCTGCTCGGCCTGCAGGCCGGCGCCGAGCTGTGGCTGATCGATCTGGCCGAGTCCGGCGAAATCCTGCCGGTGCCGGCGCTGACACCGGTGCCGCTGGCCACCGGCTGGCTGCGCGGCGTCGCCAACGTGCGCGGCGTGCTGTACGCGGTCAGCGACTTTTCCGCCTTTCAGGGCAATGCACCGACCGCGCTGACCGGCGACGCCCGGCTGCTGCTGCCGCACGCCAAGTTCGGCTGCAACAGTGCGCTGCTGGTGTCGCGGGTGCTCGGCCTGCGCGCACTCGACGATTTCGAACCGGCCGACGCGGCAGCGGATCCACGGCCCTGGGTTTCGACGCAGTTTTCCGATACGCAGGGCCGGCTGTGGCGCCGCTTCGATCCGCGCAAGCTCTATACCGACGCGCGTTTCCTCGACGTCGCCGCCTGATTGCAACAGAGGCTGACAGCACACCGTCCTCCAAGAACCGAACAGCCCTCCAGGAATAGCTCCGATGGCACTGAACATCCCAGGACTGAAATCCGCCCGACCCGCCGACGGCAGCAGCGCCCCCACCGCGCCACGCGGCACCCTCGGCTTCCTGCGCGGACGCCTGCCGCTGATCGGTCACCTGCCGCTCGAACAGCAGGTGCGCGTGCTCGGTACGCTGTTCCTGTTCTTCATCGTGATCGCCGCCTTCCTGGTCTGGCAGGACTTGCGCATCACCCGCTACAACGCGAGCTACGTGTCGGCCGCCGGCCAGATGCGCACGCTGAGCCAGAGCATGGCCAAGTCGGCGCACCAGGCGCTGGCCGGCGAATCGGCCGCCTTCGCGGAGCTGGCCGCCTCGCGTGACGCCTTTTTCCGGCTGCTCGACCGCGTCACCCAGGGCGGCGAGATCGACGGTGTCGACGTGCCGGCCAGTTCCGGTGCGGTGCAAGGGTCGCTGCAGCAGCTCGACACCGCCTGGTCCGGCTTCGATCAGAACGTGTCGGCCGTGCTGGCGCAGGAAAAGGCGCTGCGCGCGCTCGGCGACGCCGCCCGCGCACTCGACCAGCAGGCGCCGGCGCTGGCCGCGGCAGCAGCGCAGACGGCCGTCGCACGGGCCGGCAAGGACGGCAACCTGTTCCACGGCTTCGCCACCGTGCTCAGTCAGGTGCAGGCCGGCGCGCACGCGACCGCGGCCGACGCGCCGGCGACGCTCGCCCGCAGCGTGCCGGCGCTGCGCGACGCCGCACAGCAGATCGAGACACTGGCCGAAGGCGCGGCGCGCGACACCTTCAGCAGCGCGCGCGCCGTCATCGACGGTCCGCTCGGCGTGCTGGCCGGTGAGCTCGGCAAACCCGAGGCGCTGGCCGGCGCACGCAAGGCCGGTGCCGCGGTGATCGCCGAGGCGGCGACGCTGTCGAAACTGACCGACGAACTGGGCGCCGGCTATGTCACCGAGCGCGAGGGGCGGCTGGCCCTGGCCGGTGCCGGCGCGCTGTGCGTGCTGCTGGCCCTGATCAGCGTGTTCCTGATGGTGCGCGCCTACAACGAGGACCAGAACGAACAGCGGCTGCAGGCCGAAGGTTCGCGCGAGGAAGCGAAGCGCGAGAAGGACATGACGCAGCAGGCCATCCTGCGGCTGATGAACGAGATGGGCGACCTCGCCGACGGCGACCTGACCGTGCGCGCCACGGTGTCGGAAGACATCACCGGCGCCATCGCCGACTCGGTCAATTACACGATCGAGGAACTGTCGGTGCTGGTGAAGCGGATCAACGACGCCGCCGGCCGCGTGACCGAGGCATCGGAAACCGCGCAGCGCATCTCGACCCAGTTGCTGACGGCGGCGGAAAAGCAGTCGCGTGAGGTGACCGAATCCGGCCAGTCGGTGCTGGCGATGGCGCAGTCGATGAATATGGTGTCGCAGGAGGCGACCCGCTCGGCGCAGGTGGCGCGGCAGTCGCTGGCCGCCGCGCAGAACGGCTCGACCGCGGTGTCGAACTCGATCCGCGGCATGAACGACATCCGTGAGCAGATCCAGGAAACGTCGAAGCGCATCAAGCGGCTGGGCGAGTCGTCGCAGGAGATCGGCGAGATCGTCGAACTCATTTCCGACATTACCGAACAGACCAACGTGCTGGCGCTGAACGCCGCCATCCAGGCGGCGAGCGCCGGCGAGGCCGGCCGCGGCTTCACGGTGGTGGCGGAAGAAGTGCAGCGGCTGGCCGAACGCTCGGCCGAAGCGACCAAGCAGATCGCCGCCATCGTCCGCACCATCCAGACCGACACCCAGGATGCCGTGGCGGCGATGGAAAATTCCACCCGCGGCGTGGTCGAGGGGGCCCGCCTGTCCGACGCCGCCGGTCAGGCACTGGGCGAGATTTCGACCGTGTCGTCGGAACTGGCGCAGCTAATCGAACGCATTTCGTCGTCAGCCCAGGTTCAGGCGGAACAGGCCACACGGGTGGCTCAGGGCATGCAGGGCATCCTGCGCATCACGGAGCAGACCACGGTCGGCACCAAGCAGACCGCGGTGTCCATCGGCCAGCTGGCGGACCTCGCCGCTGAACTCAAGGGCTCGGTCGCGGGCTTCAAGGTATGAACACCTCCACCAGCGAACAGGATCTGGGCCCGCTGATCTGGGTCCGCGGCGAGATCGATCTTGCCCTCGTCCGCGCCGCAGAAGCGCTCGGCGACGGGCAGCACGGCAGCGGCGCCGAAGCACTGAAATTCGCCCAGACCCACCTGCACCAGGCGCGCGGCGCACTGGCCATCGTCGGCCTCGATGGCCTGACCCATTTCTGCGACGCGCTCGAACAGACGCTGGCCGACTGGCACGGCGGCCGGCTGGCGGACACCGGCACCGCCGGTGCCGTCGCGCAGCGCGCGATCGCCGCGATCCGCACCCACCTGGACGAACTGGTGGCCGGCGGCAGCGACCAGCCGATGCGGCTGATGTCGCTCTACCGCGACCTGATGGCGCTGCGCGGCGAAGCCGTGGTGGCGCCGTCGGAGCTGTTCTTCCCCGATCTGACGCTGCGCCCGCCGCCGGCACCGTCGGCCGCCGCCGCACTGTCGCCGCTGGACCGCGCGCGCGCATTGCGCAGCGCGCGCAGCCAGTTCGAACGCGGCCTGCTGCGCTTCCTGCGCGACGACCGCGACGGCCTGCTGCAGATGCGCCAGGCCGTCGGCGCGATCGAACAGACGCAGACCGCCCCCGCCACGCGCGCCTTCTGGTGGGTGGCCGGCGCGCTGTTCGACGGCATGGCGCAGGGCGCCATCCAGAGCGACTTCTTCATCAAGCGGCTGTGCGCGCGCATCGACGTGCAGATGCGCCGCCTGCTCGAAGGCTCGCGCGGCGTGGCCGAGCGGCTGATGCGTGACTCGCTGTACTTCATTGCCACCGCCGAACACCCGACGCCTGCACTGCGCGCGGTGCGCGACACCTACCGGCTGGACACGCTGCTGGCCACCGACGCCGAGACGCGCGACGACATCGCCGCGCTGCGTCCGGCGCTGGCCGCACTGCGCGAGTCGCTCGGTCAGGCCAAGGAAGCGTGGACGCGCTTCTCGTCCGGCGCCGCCGTGGCGCTGCCGCAGTTCCACGAACAGTGCGAATCCATGGTCGCGTCGGCGGCCCGCGTCGGTCAGCCCGACCTCGCCCGGCTCGCCGCGGCACTGCTCGACCTCGGTCAGTGGCTGCGGCGCGATCCGCTGCAGCACCAGGAAAACCTGGCGATGGAAGTCGCCACCGCACTGCTGGTGATGGACGCGCTGGTCGAACAGTTCAGCCGCGCCCAGAGCGACGACCTGCCTGCCCAGGTCGATACGCTGATCGACCGCCTGGCGCGCGCCCGTCGCGGCGAAACGCTGCCGGCGATGCAGATTCCGCTGTTCGACGAAATGTCGCGCCGCGCCCAGGAGCGGCTGTTCATGGGTCAGGTCGCGCGCGAAATCCTGGCCAGCCTGACCGAGGTCGAACAGCAGCTCGACGCCTATTTCCGCAATCCGGCCAAGGCTGCTGAACTGGCTGCGCTGGCAGCGCCGCTGAAGCAGGTGGAGGGCGCGCTGAACATGCTGGGGCAGGACGCCGCGGTGTCGCTGGTGCGGCGCTGCGCGCAGCAGATCGCCCGCATGGCGCAACCGGACCACGTCGCCGCCGAAGGCGAATTCGAGGCGCTGGCGCACCAGCTGTCCGGCCTCGGCTTCTTCGTGGACAAGCTGCAGTACGGCCCGGCCGATCTTGATGCCATCCTGAACCCGCGCGGCAGCGCACCGGCGACCGGCGACGTGCCGACCGAGGCGGACGAAGCCAGCGTCGAGTCGGAACTGGCCGCGCGGCGCAACGAGGCGACCCAGCTGCTCGACCGGCTGGCGCACGGCGACGCCGACGAACACACCCGTGACGAATTGCGGCAGTCGCTCGAAACCATCCGCCAGGACGCCAAGCTGCTGGCTGACGAAAAGCTGGAAAAGCGGGTGACCGAAGCGCTGGCGGCGCTGAAGGCCGGCGACGCTGCGATGGCCGGCGCGGTGCAGGCGCTGGCCGAAGCCCCGGTCGAATCGCTGGCGCCGTCGGCCGACACGGTGCGTCTGGCCGAAGCCAGTCAGGAGGAATTCGATGCCGAACTGCTCGAAATCTTCATCGAGGAGGCACGCGAAGTCCTCGACAGCATCGCCTCCGGCACCGCCGCCGCTCGTCAGGCGCCGCACAACCAGGAGCTGCTGACCGCGCTGCGCCGTGGCTTCCACACGCTGAAGGGCAGCGGCCGCATGGTCGGCCTGCGCGACCTCGGCGAGAGCGCCTACGCGATCGAGCAGGTGATGAACCGCTGGCTGTCCAGCGAGCGCGATGGCACGCCCGAACTGTTCGACCTGCTCGACCGCGCGCGCGACCTGTTCGCCGGCTGGGTCGAACAGCTGGCCGACGGCAACACCGTCACGCCCGAGCACGGCTGGCTGCCGCCCGCCTGCGCGGCGATGTTCGGCGGCGAGCCGGACGACAGCGAAGCGGCCCCGGCCACGCCGGTCACCATCGAGGCTGCCGCAGCGCCGGACGACAACGCGCTCGACATCGAGCTCGACATGGACCTCGATTTCAACCTCGACGAGGACGACACGCCGGCCGGTGTCATCGAACTGGACGACGCACCGCATGTGGTCGAGGCGACGGCCCCGGACTTGGATCTCGATCTGGACCTCGGCCTGCCCGTCGCCACCGAGGTCGAGGCCGTCATCGACAGCCCGGAAGCGATCGACATCACGGCCGACATCGACGCCGAAGACCTCGCTCTGGACGCCGGCACCGACCGCACGCTGTTCGACCTGTTCGTCGCCGAGGCGCGCGGCCATCTGGCCACGCTGCGGCGTGAACTTGCCCGCCTGCACGTGAACCCGTCGCTGCTGCCGACGCAGGACAGCCTGATCGCCGCGCACACGCTGGGCGGCATTTCACTGACCGTCGGCCAGCCCGACATCAGCGCGCTGGCGAAGGCGCTCGAGCACGCACTGAGCCGCTGCGAAGCGCACGGCGAGCCGCCGGCGGACCACGAGTCGGCGCTGCTGAACACCGCCGCCAGCACGCTCGAAAGCCAGGTCGGCGCGATCGCCGACGGGGGTCAGGCGCACGCTGCGCCAGCCCTGGTCGAACAGCTCGACGCGCTGTTCTTCCACACGCGCCCGGCCGTCGAGTTGCCGGTGCTGGAACTGCCAGCCGGCAGCCACGACATCCCTTCCACACCGGATCTGGACGTCGGCGCTGCCGACCTCGACGAAATCACCCCGGCCGAAAGCGGCGCCCGTTCGGTACTGAGCGACCGCGACGGCTTCCGCTGCGGCCTCGACGCGGACGGCAACACCCAGCCCGAGCCTGAACCGGCAGTCGAAGCGATCGACGACGACACGGCGGCAGAGGTCGACGCCGAACTGCCCGCGGCGGACGTCCCGCTGCTCGAAGAGCCGGCGCTCGACCTGTCGCCCGACGAAGCAGCAGCGGACGTGACGGCCCCTGAAGACGACATCGCGCTCGACCAAGCGCTGGCGGACGAGGACATGCGCTTCGAGAAGGTGGCGCTGCCGGACGAGTACGTGCTGCCGCAGACCAGCGACCTGCCGACCGCGGCCGACAGCCTGCGCAGCCCGGCACCGCGAAGCGCCGCCGAAACCGCGGACGCACCGCGTGTCGCCGACGACATCGACCCGCAGCTGCTGCCCATCTTCATCGAGGAAGCGCACGACCTGCTGCGCGACATCGGCCACGAACTGCGCGCATGGCGCGAACAGCCGGAGCAGCTGTCCGCGTCCGACATGCTGCGCCGCCAGTTGCACACGCTGAAGGGCAGCGCGCGCATGGCGGGCGTCATGCGCTTCGGTGACCTGGTGCACAGCATGGAGGGCGTGATCGAAGCGCCCTGCAGTGCGGACGAGCGCCCGGCCGTGCTCGACGAACTCGAAATGGCCTACGACCGCTGCGAGGAACTGGTCGCCCGGCTGGAACGCGGGGAAACCGGCGAGCCGCACGAAGTCGCAAGCACGGACGCCGACGGCACCCAGGCGGTGCCCGCGGCCGGCGATGACGAGGCCGGCACCGTGCGCGAGCGGCCCACCGTGCGCGTGCGTTCCGACATGGTCGACCGCTTCGTGAACGAAGCCGGCGAAATGAGCATCGCGCGCACCCGTATCGAGGGCGAACTGCGCGCGCTGCGCGGCTCGCTGAACGACCTGACCGAAAACGTGCAGCGCCTGCGCGGCCAGTTGCGCGAAATCGAGATCCACGCCGAAAGCCAGATGCAGTCGCGCATGGCGGCGGCCGAAGCACACCACGAACAGTTCGACCCGCTGGAGATGGACCGCTTCACGCGGCTGCAGGAACTGTCGCGGCTGATGACCGAAAGCCTGTCCGACGTCACCACGGTGCAGTACAACCTGGTGCGCAACCTCGACGCCGCCGACACGGCCATACAGTCGCAGGCGCGGCTCAACCGCGAACTGTCGCAGGCGCTGATGTCGGTGCGCATGGTGCCGTTCTCGACGCTGGAGGACAGGCTCTACCGGGTCGCCCGGCAGTCGGCGAAGGAGCTGGGCAAGAAGGTGAACCTCGAACTGCGCAACACGCAGATCGAGCTTGACCGCGAAGTGCTTGAGCAGATGACCGGCCCGATCGAACACCTGCTGCGCAACGCGGTGGCCCACGGCATCGAGTCGCGCGAGGCGCGCGCCGCCTCCGGCAAGTCGGAAACCGGCGAAATCGTGATCACGCTGACGCAGCAGACCAACGAAGTGGTGATCGAACTGGCCGACGACGGCGCCGGCCTCGCCTTCGACCGCATCCGTACGCGCGGCATCGAGCGCGGCCTGATCGCGCCGGACGAGGTGGTCGACGAGCGTCGTCTGACCGGGCTGATCTTCGAACCGGGCTTCTCGACCGCGGCGGCGGTATCCGAGCTGGCCGGCCGCGGTGTCGGCATGGACGTGGTGAAGAACGCGACCACCGCGCTCGGCGGCCGCATCGAAACCACCAGCGAAACCGGGCACGGCACACGTTTCCGGCTGTCGCTGCCGATGACGCTGGCGGTGACGCAATCGGTGCTGGTGAGCAGCGCCGGCAAGACCTACGCGATTCCGTCGTCGATGGTGCAGCACGCACGCGAACTGAAGGGCGACGCCGGCGAGGCGCTGCGCGAGGCGGGCGGACAGGACTGGCTGGGCACGCACTACCGCTACCAGTACCTGCCGCGTCTGCTCGGCGACGGTCACAGCCAGCCGGTGCCCGGCAGCTGGGCGCTGCTGATCAACAGCGGCCACGAATTCATGGCGCTGGAAGTCGACGCGCTGCGCGGCAACCAAGAAGTGGTGGTGAAGCCGGTCGGCCCGCAGCTGTCGAAGCTGGTCGGCATTTCCGGTGCCACCGTGCTGCCCGACGGCGAGGTGACGCTGATCATCAACCCGGTGGCGATCGCCGCGCGCAACCGCAGCGAACTGCTGCGCGCGGCCTCGGCCGACGAGCCGGTGCGCACGATGGCACCGGTGGCGCAGGCGGTCGAGGCGCCGCTGATCATGGTGGTGGATGACTCGCTGACGGTGCGCAAGGTGACCAGCCGTCTGCTGGAACGCGAGGGCTATCGCGTCGTGACCGCGAAGGACGGCGTGGATGCGCTGGAAAAACTGATCGACACCGAACCGGCGGTGATGCTGGTGGACATCGAAATGCCGCGCATGGACGGCTTCGACCTGACGCGCAACGTGCGTGCCGACGCACGCACGAGGGCCATCCCCATCATCATGATCACCTCGCGCACGGCGGAAAAGCACAAGGCCTACGCGCGCGAGATCGGCGTGAACCACTACCTCGGCAAGCCCTATAACGAGGCCGAACTGCTGGAACTGATCACCGGCTACGCCCCGCCGCCCGAGACCCTCTGATCAGGCGCGATCCCCGTGGGAGCGGCCCTGTGGGAGCGGCCTTGGCCGCGACACGGCCGCTGCCAGCCGCCGGCTTCGATCCAGAGACCGCAATCGCGAGCAAGCTCGCTCCCACGGTCTTCTGCATAGTGCGGTGCGAAGGACCTCTGCGGGAGGCAACCATCGCTGCCGACGGGCCCTGAACCCGGCGCCGCGCACCGCCCACCGCCGCGGTCGGGGTCGGAAGGCCCCTCCCACAGAACCCCGGCTCCGGTCACCGGTCCGGGCGCGCTCCCTGTGGGAGCGGCCTCGGCTTCAGGGCCGGTCAGGCGCGCGGTAGCGCGATCACTTCTTCATCGTGTCCAGGCGCAGCTTGGCGAAACGGCCCGGCGCGTCCTCGATCGGCTTCAGCTTGCCCTTGGCCGGATCGCGTGCCGGCACGGTGTCCGCGTCCTGCGCGGTCACCCACTGCTGCCAGTCGGTCCACCACGAGCCGGGGTTCTGCGTGCAGCCGTTGAACCACTCGTCGGCGTCGCCCGGCAGCTTGACGCCAGGATTGGTCCAGTAGCCGTACTTGTTGGCCGCCGGCGGATTGACGATGCCGGCGATGTGGCCGGAACCGCCGAGCACGAAGCGCACCGGGCCCGACACCAGCTGGGCGCCCAGATAGGTGCTCTTCCACGGCGCGATGTGGTCTTCGATGGCCGACACGAAGTACACCGGCACCTTGATCTTGCGGATGTCGATCGGCTCGCCCAGCACGGTGATGCCGCCCGGCTCGCGCAGCTTGTTCTGGATGTACATCTGGCGCAGGTAGAAGCTGTGCATGCAGGCCGGCATGCGGGTCGAGTCCGAGTTCCAGTACAGAAGGTCGAACGGGAAGGGCTCGCGACCCATCAGGTAGTTGTTGACGACGAAGGACCAGATCAGGTCGTTCGAACGCAGCATGTTGAAGGTGCCGGCCATTTCGCTGCCTTCGAGGTAGCCACGCTCGAACATCTTCTTTTCCAGGCCCTCGACCGCCTTCTCGTCGATGAACACGCCCAGTTCGCCCGGCTCGGAAAAGTCGATCAGCGTGGTGAAGAAGGTGGCGCTGGCGATGCGCTTCTGCTTCTTGCCGGCGAGATAGGCCAGCGTGGTCGCCAGCAGCGTGCCACCCAGGCAGTAGCCGGCGGCGTTCACCTCGGTTTCGCCGGTGTGCTTCTCGATCATGTCGAGCGCGGCCAGCGGGCCCTGATGCACGTAGTCCTCGAAGGTGAGCTGGGCCAGCTTCTCGTCCGGATTCACCCACGAGATGACGAACACGGTGTGGCCCTGGTCGGTGGCCCACTTGATGTAGCTGTTCGATTCGCGCAGGTCGAGGATGTAGTACTTGTTGATCCACGGCGGCACGATGAGCAGCGGACGCTTGAACTGCGTGTCGGTGGTCGGGTTGAACTGCAGCAGCTGCATCAGCGCGTTCTCGGCCACCACCTTGCCCGGCGTCGTGGCGACGTTGCGGCCCAGTTCGAAGGCCGAGGTGTCGGTCATGCGCACGCGCAGCTGGCCGTCGCCGTCCTCGATGTCACGCAGCAGGTTGTTGAAGCCGCGCAGCAGGTTCTGGCCGTGGCTGCGCACGGTTTCGCGCAGCACTTCAGGGTTGGTCAGCGCGAAGTTGCTCGGGCTGAAGGCGTTGATGGTCTGGCGGGTGAAGAAGTTGACCTTCTGCAGCGTGTGGTCGTCCATGCCCTCGACGTTGCTGACCACGTCGTGGATGTGGCGGGCGGCGATCAGGTAGCTCTGCTTGAAGAAGTCGAACAGGAAGTGGCTCTCCCACTCCTCACCGCGGAAGCGGTTGTCGCCCTTGACCGGGGTGACCACCGGCGCCGCGTCGACGCCCATGAACTTCAGCATCGACTGCTGCCACAGCGTGTAGTAATCCCACACCAGACCCATCTGCGCCTGCGCCAGCTTGTACGGGTTGGACAGCAGACGCGAGGTCATGTCCATGAAGGCCTGGGCGATGCCCAGTTCGTCGGCCGGCGGCGTCACACCGCGCTTCAGTTGCCGCTGTACGTGTTCGCCGAGCAGCTTGCTCGCGCGCTCCGCCACTTCGGCATAGGTTTTTGCGACTTCGGCGGGATCCGGAAGGGTGGCGGGTTCTGCGGGCTTGGCGTCTTTGGCGGCTGGCTTGTTCATGGTCTCCCCCTGGGCTGGTTCAAGGCTGGGTAAAGCGGATCACGCCGTCCTGCCCGGGCAGGCGGCGCAGTTGTCCGGCTTGCCACAGATGGTTCAGGTGAGCGATCACCTCTCCCATGGCAAACCGGGTCTGGAAACTGTCGAGTTCGCGCTTGAAAAGGCGCGGCAGCAATTCGAAGGCGTGTCGCGGCTCGTCACACAGTGCGGCGATCTGGGCGAGGCGCTTGTCGTGGTGCAGGCGCAGCGCATCGACGCGGGCAACCACGCCGCGATACGGGTCGCCGTGCGCAGGAAGCACGACGGTGGCCGCGGCGAGCGAGCGGAAACGTTCGATCGAGTCGAGGTACTGACCGACGGCGTCAGTCTCGGGTTCGAAAGGCAGCGTCGGTGTATTCGGCGAAATGGTGGGCAGCAGCATGTCGCCGGCGATCAGCACCGGGTCGTGTGCGCGATAGAAAGACAGGTGCTCGGGCGAGTGCCCGTGGCCGACGAGCGCCTCCCAGGCGTCGTCGCCGATGGTGATCACCTCGCCCGGCAGGATGCGGCGCATCGCCACCGGCACCGAGCCTACCGTGCGCCGATAGCGCCGGCCCTCGAGCTGCATCGCCTCGGTCTGCGCAGGCGGCAGACCATGCTGACGGAAGAAGTCCGCCATCAGATCGATGCCGGATGCCGGCGTGTCACCGAACCATGCCTGCGCGGTCAGGTACTCGCCGAGCGACATCCAGATGCGGGCGCCGGTCTGTTCGGCGAGCCAGTCGCCCAGACCGAAGTGGTCCGGATGGCAATGGGTGATCAGGATGCGCCGCACGGGACGGCCGGCCAGGTCGCCGGACAGCGCCTGCAGCCAGTTGGCGCGCGTCGCGTCGTCGGGGAAGCCGGCATCGACCAGGGTCCAGCAGGGGCCGTGCTCGTCCTGGTCCTCGATCGCCCAGACGTTTACATGACCGGGCGCGAAGGCGACCGGCATGCGCAGCCAGTGCACGCCGCGCACCACCGGCGCGAGCCGGCCGGGTTGCGGCGCGGTCGCGGGATGCGGTTCGAGAACGGGATCGTGGGCGGACACGGCGGTCGGTGTGGGCCAGGATACTGAAGTGCTTGAATGGTAACCTGAAACGCAGCTCATTGTGCAGTGCAATATCAAGTGCGGCGTCAGCCTGTTGCTACACTCGCGCGTCGGCGACGGAACGCCCCGTGCGTTACCGCATCACAGACCCATGAGCCGATAACGGAGGAGACCCATGCGCGCTGCGATCACCCTGCTGGCCTTGCTGATGACCCTGCCCGTGCGGGCGGAGGACGAGGATCCGACCCGGTTCGTCACCTTCAGCCAGGATTTCGCCGCCAGCTGCGTCTCGCGCAATTCGGTGCAGTTGCTGGTCGGCAACAGCCACCCGAGCCGCACCGTAATGGTGTGGCTGGACCGCTACCACATGGGCGTGGGCACCGGCGACCGGTCCAAGACCGAAATGAAGCCGGGTGCCGAGCCGGTACCGCTGGGCTGTTCGCGCACGCTGGACGGCCCGCAGGAATGGCGCGTCGTGAAGGCCAAGTTCATAGACTGAAGCGGCGATCCGCCCTGCCCCTACGCGCGCCGCGCGTGCATACTTCGCTCTCCCGATTTCCGACTTCCGGTTGCACACATGCGTGTCTGTGTCTTCTGCGGTTCACGCAGCGGTGATTCCCCGATCTACGCAGAAACGGCGCACATCCTCGGCACGCTGCTCGCCGTGCGTGGCCATGGTCTGGTCTATGGCGGCGGCAACATCGGCCTGATGGGTCTGATCGCCGACGCCGCGCTCGACGCCGGCGGCGAGGTGATCGGCGTCATCCCGCAGCATCTGCTCGAACGCGAGGTGGCGCACGCCAACCTGACGCAACTGCACGTGGTCGACAGCATGCACACCCGCAAGGCGCTGATGGCCGATCTGTCCGATCTGTTCGTCGCCGCACCTGGCGGCTTTGGCACTCTGGACGAACTGTGCGAAATTCTCACCTGGGCGCAGCTCGGGCTGCACCATAAACCCTGTGGACTGCTCAACGTGGCCGGCTATTTCGATCCGCTGCTCGCCATGTTCGACCAGGCGACCCGCGAGGGCTTTCTCAGCGCGCCGCACCGGCAGCTGATCATTGCAGACGAAGATCCGATCCGCCTGCTCGACCGGCTGGCGGCCGGCGTGACGACCGGGAGTGAAACCGCATGAAGTCTGACTGGAACCGCCCGCTGCTGGCCTGCATTGCCGCGCTGCTGCCGTGCACCGTCCATGCCGCAGAGCCGACCGCCTGGCTGCGGCCGGTCGACCTGATCGAGGCGGTGCCGCTGCTCAACGAGGGCGGACGCGCCGGCTACGGCCGCTTCCTGCAGGTCACGCTGCGCCCGCGCGCGTTCGCGTTGAACATGAACGGCGACTGGGCGTGGAACGCTGGCGACGACGCAGCCAGCGAAGCGATCGCCGCCTGCGAGGCACAGGGTCTGCCCTGCCAGCTGTACGCGGTCGACGACGAGGTGGTCATGCCGGGCTTCGAACTGGGTGCACCACTGCGCGCGCTCGGCAGCCATCTGGTGCAGGGGGCGGTACCTTGATGCGGGACCCGAATGCGCTGGTGCTGACCGAAATCGTCGACGGCATCGGCATCGTCACGCTTAACCGGCCGGACCACCACAACCTGCTCGATGCGTCGCTCGCCGAGTCGCTGATCGCGGCCATCGACGACATGGTCGCGCACGCCGATGTGCGCCTGCTGGTGCTGTCGGCGCTGGGTGACAGCTTCAGCATCGGCGCCGACCCGATGGAGCTCGAACGCAGCGGTCTGATGGCCGTCGAGCCGGCACTGGCGGCGCGGCTGATGCGCACGCTCAGCGAGTGCATACGGCCGGTGGTGGCCCGCGTGCAGGGCCCGGCGATCGGCCTCGGGGCCGGTCTGATCGCTGCCTGCGATGTCGCCATCGCCAGTTTCGACGCCCACTTCGCCTTCGACGCGGTGCGCACCGGCCAGGTGCCGGCGGTGATCGCACCCTACGTGATGGCGGCCATCGGCCCGGCACGGGCACGGCGCTACTTCCTGACCGGCGAGCGCTTTTCCGCGTCCGAGGCCTACCGCATCGGCCTGCTGTCGGAAATCGTCGCGTCGGCGGAACACCTGGACGACGCCGTCGGCGAGGTGGTCGACGCGCTGCTGCTCGGCGGCCCGCGTGCGCAGCAGCAGATCAAGCTGCTGGTGCGCGCACTCGGCCGGCCGCGCGCCGACGAGAAGACACTCGATCACGCCGTCGAGATGGAAAACCGCATCGATACCGGCGCCGAGGCGCAGGAGGGGCTGGACGCGCTGTTCGCGCGCCGACGTCCCGGCTGGGTGCCGGCCGGACCCGCGTGATGGGCGCGCTGCCCGCCCGCGTACGCATCGTCGAGGTGGGGCCGCGCGACGGCCTGCAGAACGAACGCGTCGCGCTGTCCATCGACGACCGGCTGACGCTGATCGCGAAGCTTGTCGACGCCGGCCTGGCGGATATCGAAGCCGGCGCCTTCGTGTCGCCCAAGCGCGTGCCGAACATGGCGGGCAGCGGCGAACTGATGAAGCGTCTGCCGCGCAGCAGTGGCGTGAGCTACCCCTGCCTGGTACCGAACGACACCGGGCTGGACGCCGCGCTCGACGCCGGCTGCGGCGACATCGCCGTGTTCGCCGCGGTATCGGAGACGTTTTCGCAGCGAAATACCGCCTGCAGCATCGCCGAATCGATGGCGCGGCTGCGCGCCGTGGCGCGGCGCGCGCTGGACAGCAACGTACGCGTGCGCGGCTACCTGTCCTGCGTGATCGGCTGCCCTTACGAAGGGCCGATCGCCGCCGGCATCGTTGCCGACATGGCGCTGCAGCTGATCGACATGGGCTGCCATGAAGTCAGTCTGGGCGACACCACCGGCATCGGCACACCGGAGCAGATCCGGCGGCTGATCGACGCGGTGTCGGCGCGGGTGCCGGTGCACCGGCTGGCCGGTCACTTCCACGACACCTGGGGCATGGGCGTGGCGAACGTTTACGCTGCACTGCAGTCCGGCGTGGCGGTGTTCGACGCATCGGTCGGCGGCCTGGGCGGTTGCCCGTTCGCACCGGGTGCCAGCGGCAATGTGGCAACCGAGGACGTGGTGTATATGCTGGAAGGTGCCGGTGTCGTCACCGGCGTGGATCTCGGAAAGCTGGTCGGCGCCGCGCGCTGGGTCAGCGACCGGCTGGACAGACAGGTGGCGTCGCGCGTTGCGCGCGCCTACAGGACGGAATAGATGGTTGCATCACCTTGCACCGGCGTGTGCACACTCGACCGACAGCTCGGCCTCTGTGTCGGCTGCCTTCGCTCGCGGGACGAAATCGCCTGCTGGGGCTCGACCACTGATGAAGTGCGGCTGCAGATACTCGAGCGCATCCGCGAACGGGAAGCGCAGGGCCACCGGCGCGTGGCGCCGGCAGCCGAGTGAGCGAGGAAACGACCCTCAGTTTTCGCGTCGCCGCCGCGGCTCGCTGGGACTGCCGTCAGGTGCCGGCGCGTCGCGCGAACCCGGAGCGCCCTGGGCCGGCTGGGAGCGCGACTGGAGTGCGGCTCGCTCGGCTTCGCGCTCGGCACGGCGACGATTGGCCTGGCTGCGCTGGAGTCTGAGATATCGCATGGTGAACACCTCCGGTCGGATTGCCCTGCTACACGCCACATCCTGAATCGGATGCAGTCGGGCAGCACATGAGGCAGCATTCGGATGCTGCGTGCCGTCGGACCGCACTCATTCAGCGTAGTTTCCACAGACCCAGTGTCAACCATGTTATTTGCATGAACACGCTTTTTCGCAGGTAAGCCACGTGAATGAAACGCGACGCGGCGCAATGCGCCTGGTACTGATCAGCGGCATGTCCGGCTCGGGCAAGAGCGTTGCGCTCAACGTGCTGGAGGACGCCGGATTTTTTTGTGTCGACAATTTGCCGGCCCCGCTGCTGCCGCAACTGGTCGGCCATCTGCGTGACGCCGGCTACAGCCGCGTCGCGGTGGCGGTAGACGTGCGCTCGGGCAAGAGCATGAGCGCGCTGCCGCCGATGATGGGCGTGCTGCGCAACGGCACCGAACTGCAGACGCTTTTTCTCGACGCGCGCGACGACGCGCTGATCGCGCGCTTTTCGGAGACGCGGCGGCGCCACCCGCTGGGCGACGACCAGACTTCGCTGGCCGAGGCGATCCGCCGCGAACGCGATCTGCTCGAACCCATCGTCGCGCTCGGTCACCGCATCGACACCAGCGACCTGCCGTCTGCGGTGCTGCGCAAATGGGTGCGCGAACTGGTGCAGATCGACGAGGGCTCCGGCCTGACGCTGATGTTCGAGTCCTTCGGCTTCAAGCACGGCATCCCGCTCGACGCCGATCTGGTGTTCGACGTGCGCTGCCTGCCCAATCCCCACTACGACCCGGTGCTGCGTCCGCAGACCGGCTGTGATCAGCCGGTGATCGACTATCTGGAGCGCAGTCCGGACGTGCTGCGCATGCGCGACGACATTGCGCGTTTCGTGCACGACTGGCTGCCCTGCTACATCAAGGACAGCCGCAGCTATCTGACGGTGGCCATCGGCTGCACCGGCGGCCAGCATCGTTCGGTCTACATGACGCAGTGGCTGGCCGAACACTTCCGCAAGGAAGCGCGCGTGCTGTTGCGTCACCGTTCGCTCGCTTCGAGCGGCAAATGACGCGCCTGCGGCCCGGTGACTGGCTGATGATCGCAGCCGGCCTGGCCGCAACCGTCGCCACGACCGCGGCGCAGTGGGGCCGGGCGGCGCCAACGCTGGCTCAGGTGCGCCTCGATGGCCGCATCGTCGCCGAAATTCCGCTGAACGGTACGCATCGCGTCGCCATCGCCGGCGCGCTGGCCGCGCAGGGCGAAACCGTGATCGAGGTCGAACCGGGTCGCGCGCGCGTCGCCGCCGACCCGGGCCCACGCCAGTACTGCGTGCACCAGGGCTGGCTGACGCGCGCTGGCGCGGTCGCCGTCTGCGCACCCAGCCACATTTCGCTGCAACTGGCCGGACCGGACAGCGCGCAGGACACGGTGGCGTTCTGATGAGCGCCGTGGTCGACGTCGAGCCGAGTGCGCGCGACCGTCGCCTGGCGCGCTATGCCGCCGCAGCGATCGCCGCGTCACTGATCGAGGCGGCGATTCCCAGCCCGCTGCCGGGCGTGAAGCCGGGGTTGGCCAACATCGTCATCCTCATCGTGCTGGCCCGCCATGGCTGGCGCGACGCCGCCTGGGTCAGCGTGCTGCGGGTGATCGCCGGCAGTCTGCTGGCCGGGCAGTTCCTCGCGCCCGGCTTCTTTCTCGCCGCCACCGGCGCCGTGACCAGCCTGGCGGTGCTCGGCGCACTGCAGGCGCTGCCCTGGCGCTGGCTGGGGCCGGTCGGCCGCTCGGTGGCTGCGGCCTTCGCCCACATCGGCGGCCAGCTCGTGCTGGCGCGGCTGTGGCTGGTGCCGCACGACGGCCTGTTCAACCTGGCGCCGGTGTTCTTCGCCGCCGCCCTGGTGTTCGGCGTCGTCAACGGCGTGGTCGCCGACCGGCTGTTGCGGGACAATGCGGCATGACCTCGACGCCCCGACCGCCCACCATACTCGTCGCGCTGACCGGCGCCTCCGGCATGCCCTACGGCCTGCGCCTGACCGAAATGTTGCTGGCTGCAGGTTGCCGCGTCTGGCTGGTGTACTCGCAGGTCGCGCAGATCGTTGCCCGGCAGGAGATGGATGTCGTGCTGCCGGCCAACCCGCAGCAGGCGGAACGCGAACTGGCGACCCGCTTCAACGCCGCACCGGGCCAGCTCGAAGTGTTCGGCCGCGAGGACTGGAACTGCCCGCCGGCCTCCGGTTCGAACCCGCCCGACGCCATGGTCGTGTGCCCGTGTTCGATGGGCACGCTGGCCGCGATCGCGCACGGTCTGGCGTCCAACCTGATCGAACGCGCCGCCGACGTGGTCATGAAGGAACGCCGCACCCTCATCCTGGTGCCGCGCGAAACGCCTTTCTCGACGCTGCACCTGGAAAACATGCTGAGCCTGTCGCGCAACGGTGTGGTCATCCTGCCGCCCTCGCCCGGCTTCTACCAGCAGCCGCGCGAGATCGCCGACCTGGTCGATTTCGTGGTCGCTCGCATCCTCGACCAGCTGCGCGTTCCGCACACGCTGCTGCCGCGCTGGGGCGAGCCGCAAGCCGGCGACTGACGCTGTCACACGCCTGACATGCAGATGAAACAAGCTGAAGGGCTTTCCGGTCGTGCCGCCGCAGGCGACCGGGCACCTCGGGAGCACGCACATGAAGATGGACAGCCAGCCGCTGGACGGCGGCATCACCCTGATCCGGCTCGACGGTCGCCTCGACATCGAAGGCGCGGAGACGCTGGACCAGCCGCTCACCTACGCCACCAGCACGCACCCGGCCAAGATTGCGATCGATCTGTCGGAAGTGAGCTTTCTCGCCTCGATAGGCATCCGCACGCTGCTGTCGGCGGCGCGCGGCCAGGCCTCGCGTGGCGGCAAGCTGGTCATGTTCGGTGCGCAGCCGATGATACGGCGCGTGCTGCAGACGGCCGGCGTCGACCAGCTGCTGACGCTGTGCGACGACCTCGACGCCGCGCGCAAGGCGCTGGCCGACTGAACGCCGCGGCAGACCTCCGCGGAGTGCGTGGTGCATAGCGCACACGCACGCCGCAGCCTGCGCCTGATCAACGACAGCGGCGCCATCTCCGCTGCGAGCGCCTGGTTGCGTACGCTCGGCGACAGTTTCGATCTGGGCAGCGAGCTGGTGTTCCGGCTCGACCTGTGCGCGTCGGAACTGGTCGCCAACATCGTCAGCTACGCCTTCGACGACGAAGCGCCGCACACCATCGCGCTCGACCTGATCCTCGAACCGCAGTCGGTCAAGCTGGTGGTGGCCGACGACGGCCGCGAATTCGATCCGCTGGAACTGCCGGAGCCGGTGACGCCGGCCACGCTGGAAGAAGCCAGCGTCGGCGGACTGGGCGTGCACCTGGTGCGCCAGTTCGCCGATCAGGTCAGTTACGAGCGCACCAGCGGCCGCAACCAGCTCACGCTGGCGTGGACCCGGCCAAGCCGCAGCAGCCCGAGCGGCAGCCGCACCCCGGTGCGCCGCGGCGTCGAGCGTCGTCGCCGTCAGGCCGCGGTGTTCCCGCTGATCCGCGCCGACGGCCGCCGTGTCAGCCACGATGCACGCGTCAGCGGCGAGCGCCGCGCCCTCGGTTTCATTTCGCGGCTGGATCTGTTCCGCGACGTGCCCTACGCGCTGATCGAAGGCCTGCTCGCCCACTGCGCCCAGCGCGACTACCCGGACGAGTACGTGGTGCTGGCGCCCGGCATGCAGAACGATCACGTGGCCCTGGTGCTGGCCGGACGGCTGCGCGTACACCTCGATGATCCGGCCGGCGAGAGCCAGGGCGGCTACACGGTGATCGGCTGCGGCGAATGCGCGGGCGAGCTTTCGATCATCGACGGCGAGCCGGCGTCGGCCTGGGTGGTGGCCGAACCCGGCACACGCCTGCTGCTGATCGACGCCCACACCTTCTTTTCCGAGCTGCTGCCACTGCCCCAGGTCGCCCGCAACCTGCTGCGCCTGATGGCGGCGCGCATGCGCCAGGCCAATCATCAGGTGGTCGAACAGGTGCGCCGTTCGCTGGTGCTGGAACGCCTGCAGTCCGAGCTGCGCACCGCGCAGGAAATCCAGTCGGGCATGCTGCCGCTGCGCTCACCGATGTTCGCCGAACATCCGGAGATCGAATGCGAAGCCAGCATCCAGCAGGCGCGCGAGATCGGCGGCGACTTCTTCGACGCCTTCTTCATCGACGAGAACCGCCTGTTCGTCGCCATCGGTGACGTCTGCGGCAAGGGCATGCCGGCCGCGCTGCTGATGATGCGCACACTGACCACGCTGCGCGCAGAAGCGGCACGCAAGCAGGGGCAGAAGGGGCATCTGGAAAGGGTGATGGAACGCACCAACCGCAAGCTGGCGCTGAACAACGAACGACTGCTGTTCGCCAGCCTGTTCATCGGCCTGCTGGACACCCGCGATGGCAGCTTCCGCTACGCCAACGCCGGTCATCTGCGGCCGGTGCTGCTTCGTCGTGGCGACGCGCCGGTGCTGCTCAAGGTGCCGCGCAACCCGATAGCCGGCATCGACCCGACCATCGATTACGCACTGGGCGAAACCCGGCTCGGCTCGGGCGACCAGTTGCTGCTCTACACCGACGGCGTGACGGAAGCCCTGAACACGCGCGGCGAACTGTTCGGCGAAACGCGGCTGCTGGCGACGCTGACCGGTCTGCGCGCCGGCGCAGCAGGCGCCATCGACGCGGTACGCGAGGCGACCCGCCTGTTCTGCGACGGTCAGGCACCGTCGGACGACGTGACGCTGCTGGCGCTGCGCTACATCGGCCACACGTAGAACATGCATCCGCCACGTCCTTCACGGACGGCGGCGGATGCCCGTCGTGCTTACTGCACCTTGGCCTTCGACATCAGCGATTCGATGTGGGTCTGCACCGCCTGCTGCTGCATCGATTCGATCACGCGGTCCTTCACCTCCTCGAACTTCGGCGCTTCGGCGCGGCGGACGTCGTCGAGCTGGATCACGTGGAAGCCGTAGGCGGTCTTGACCGGCTCGGTCGTGAACTGGCCCTTCTCCAGCTTCTGCAGTGCGGCGTCGAACTCCGGCACGAAGGAGCCCGGGCGCGACCAGCCCAGCTCACCGCCGCGCTCCTTGCTGCCCGGATCGTTCGACACCGACACCAGTTCCGCGAACGGCGTGCCGGCCTGCAGCTTGGCGATGATGTCGCGCGCGACCTCTTCGGAATCGACCAGGATGTGGCGCGACGCGTATTCGTTCGGGCCGCCCTGAGCGACCACGCGCTCGTACTCGGCGCGGGCTGCCGCCTCGGTTACCGGGTTCTTCTCGACCCAGCGCTCCAGGTAGGCGTTGGCCAGCATTTCGCCACTGGAATAGGCGATGCGCTGCTGCACCTCCGGCACCTTGTCGGTACCGGCCTTGCGTGCCGCCTGCAGCAGCACCTCGCGGCGCACCAGGTGCTCGCGCACACGGTTGCGCAGGTCCTCGTTGTCCGGCGCGCCCTGGGCGACCTGCTCACGCACCAGCAGATCCGCCAGCGCGGCGGGCACGGCCACGCCATTGACCTTGGCCAGCGCGGCACCGGCCGCAGGCGCCTTGGTCTGGGCCACGGCGGAGGCAGCAACACTCATCATCAGGGCGGCGGCAAGTGCGCCGATACGGTGGTTCATCAGGACATCCTCGTGGGTTGTATGGGGCTCGATCGAGCGGAATGCTTATACCGCCCTTTTGGCCGGCGTGGCGAGGGCCGCTGTAACCGTGCTGTCGCCGCGACGTCATATGTGCTGAACACGCGCTGCATATCTTGAAGCGGTACCCTTCACGGAGACGGGAATGCTTCAGATCGATTCGGCACGCGAACGGCGTGCCCAGCGCAACCTCAGCGTCACGCTGGCGGCCTGCGAGTCCGAGGTGCTGGCGGCGCAGCAGTTGCGCTGGCGGGTGTTCGCCGACGAACTTGGCGCACGGCTCGACAGCCCGGTGCACGGCGCCGACATCGACCGCTTCGACGCCCACTGCAAGCACCTGATCGTGCGCGACGAGGACAACGGCCGCATCGTCGGCTGCTACCGCATCCTGCCGCCCGAAGCCGCGCGACGCACCGGCGGCTACTACTCGGAAACCGAGTTCGACCTCGGCCGGCTCGACCATCTGCGCCCGCAGATGGTGGAAATTGGCCGCTCCTGCATCGACGCCGATTACCGCAGCAACGCGGCGGTGATCGCGCTGCTGTGGTCCGGACTCGCGCGCTACATGCTGGACAGCGGTCACCAGTACCTGATCGGCTGCGCCAGCATCGGTCTGGCCGACGGCGGGCATAACGCTGCAGCCATCTGGGCCGGTCTGTCCGCGCACATGGCGCCGGCCGAGTACCGCGTGTTCCCGAAGGTGCGCCTGCCGCTCGAACGGCTGACGCCGAACGCCGCCAGCGTCGTGCCGCCGCTGGTCAAGGGCTATATCCGCGCCGGCGCCGAGGTGTGCGGCGAACCGGCCTGGGATCCAGATTTCAACACCGCCGACCTGCCGCTGCTGCTCACCATGGCCAAGCTGGACGCGCGCTACGCCCGCCACTTCATACAGCGCGCCGCCTGATCCGCGAACCGGGGAGGACGTAAGATGTCTGTCATCAGTCTGTTTGCCGACCTCGATCTTCCCTTGTCGCATCCTCATCCGCACCACCCCGCGGCGGCGCGCGCCGCCGCGGCCACGCACCACACGTCCGGCCTGCGCGCACAGGCGCGCATGACCTGGCGCATCGCGCGGCTGGCCGTACATCTGGCCGCCGGCTGTTCGCGCGTCGCCCTGCTCTATCCGCTGGTCGGCGAGCGCACGCAACGCAAGATGCGTGCACGCTGGTCGCGCCAGCTGCTCGGTGTGCTCGGCGTCGAACTGCAGGCGCAGGGGCCGCTGCCGCGGCCCGGCCAGCTGCTGGTGAGCAATCACATCTCGTGGGTGGACGTGTTCGTGATCAACGCCATCTCGCCACTGTCCTTCGTCTGTAAGGACGAGGTGCGCAGCTGGCCGCTGCTCGGCTGGCTGGTGGCGCGCAACCACACGGTGTTCATCCGTCGCGCCAGCCGCAGTTCGGCGGCCGAGGTGCGCGACCGGCTGGTCGGCTCGCTCAGCTGCGGACGCAGCGTGATGGTGTTCCCTGAAGGCACGACCACCGACGGCCGCGCCGTGCTGCCCTTCCGCGCCGCGCTGTTCCAGGCGGCGATCGACGCCGGCCGTGCGGTCAAGCCGGTGCGCCTGCGCTATGTCGATCACCGTGGCGAGCACTCGGACGCCGCCGCCTACATCGACGACGTGAGCTTCTGGCAGTCGGTCTGCATGCTGGCGCGCGCGCCGCGCACGGTGGCCCGGGTCGAACTGCTGCCGGCGCTGCCCTCGCACGGCCTGACGCGGCAGGATCTGGCGCAGGTGACACACGCCCAGGTGAGCGCGACCGCCTGAACAGTTGATTCGGATCAACGGCCGCGCAGCACGGCGGCGTACCGTGGAATCGGAGGCTGCGGCACGGTGCCGCAGACCGGACGGTACGAGGAGAACCGCATGATCCGCGAAGTCACCGGCGACATTCTTTTTACCCGCGCCCAGGTCATCGCCCACGGCATCGCCGTGCGCGAACGTTTCGACCACGGTCTGGCGCTGGCGCTGCGCGAGCGCTGGCCGTCGATGGCGCGCGACTACCGGCACGCACAGCACGGCCGCCACATGGTGCCGGGCGAGGTGTGGTCGTGGGCCGGCGTCGATAACGACGGCAGTACGCGCAACATCGTGAACATGCTCACCCAGGACATGGTGGGCGAAGGCCCGGCGGCGAAACCGGGCAAGGCGACGGTCGAGCACGTGCATCACGCACTGAAGGCGCTGGCCCGGCACCTGCAGGCGATCGGCGCCACCAGCGTGGCGCTGCCGCGGCTGGCCACCGGCGTCGGCGGTCTGGAGTGGGCCGAGGTGAAGCCGCTGATCGAACAGCATCTGGCACCGCTGGGCATTCCGGTCGTCGTCTACGAAACCTATCGCAAGGACGTGGTGGCGGACGAGAAGCTGCACTGACGCCGTCGGTGCGGCAGGCGCTCAGCGCCCGTCGCGCAGGCTGTCGATCAGCGCCATATTGTGTTCGAGCAGGCGATTGCACTCGTCGTCGCGCTGCGCGAACGCGTCGTCCAGCCCCTGCGCCTGCGCAGGGTCGGCGCGGCGTTCGGCCAGTACCTTGCGCTCGCGTGCCAGCACGGCCGTGACCTGCGGACGTTCGCCCAGACGCATCGCCAGCGACAGATAGTTTTTCGCGGCGTACTGGACGCGCACGGTGCGGCTGGCTTGCGGATGCGCGGCCGCGATATCGCCGTAGATCGCCGAGCAGGCGGCTAGCCGGTCGGCCAGCGTCGGCCGGTCCAGCACCTGCGCCTGCGCGCCGGCAGCAAGCAGCAAAAGGGTCATCGAGAGCGCTGTGTGTTTGATGTGCATGCATGTGCCTCCGTGTTCGGCATCGCAGCGTAGACAGCGCACGGCCGCCGCTGCAGCCGCCGAACCGCGATGAGGACCGGATCACCGTACGATCGGGAGCACATCCCCTGTGCGGCGAGCGTTGGCACTCCGGTGCCCAGGACGGCTTCCCGTGACGCACCTAAGGCAGCAGCCGTTCACGCAGGAAAACCGGAAAGCGCGGCTGGCCGCGCGGCGTCAGCTCACGATAGCGGTAGGTGACGACGGCGCCGATGGCCGGCGGCGCCGCACGCTGGGCGTCGATGAAGCCGCTGCCGATGCGGAAGCGTCGACCCGCTGCATCAATCACCTCGAGCGCGCCCAGCCGGCCGCGATGGCGACCCTTACCCGGCAGGTGGGCGAGCACGGTCGCTTCGGCATCGAGAAAGGGCGTGAGCTTGAGCAGTGCGTCGCTGCGTCCGGCCGACCAGTGCGCGTCGGCCCGGTGCAGCATCAAGCCTTCGCCACCGCCGGCGACGACCGCGTCGAACAGCGCTTGCAGCGCGGCGCGATCGGCGAGCCGCCGCTGCGGCACGACCCGTATCCAGTCGGCAACGGTCTCGTCGACCAGCTGCTCCATGCGTGCGAGCCGCTGCGAAAAGTCGCCGTCTGCGCCGGGCAGGTCGAACAGCATGTAGCGCACAGCGCGCCAGTCGGCATCCGCCGGTCGCTCACGGCGGACGATGCCGGACAGTTCGTCGAAGCGGCCACGCCCCAGCCACAGCTCGCCGTCGAGCGGGAATCCGGGCAGCGGCGCGACGAACCACGCCGGTGCGGCAATGGCGGCGCCGTTGCGCAGGCGCAGCGCCTGCCCGTCCCAGCGGGCGCGGACACCGTCGAGCTTTTCGCTGATCCAGTAGGGCGTCGGGTCGATGTCGGCGGGCGCGCGCTGCGCCAGCATCGGCAGCAGCGGGTCGGCAACAGCGAATGACGAAAACAGGCCGCAAAGACAGAACAGCAGCACGCGCATGGTCGGGACTCCGATGACGGAGCCGCGATTATCCCGCTTTATGACAAAGGCAAAAGTCGAGGCGCCCGCTCGTGCAGCCTGTTACGGTCGTTCAGCGCGCCTCGCCGGCCTTGTCGCGCTCGCGCTGGTAGCGTTCGTATTCGAGGTTCGCGGTATCCAGGCAGCGGCTGCGCTCGGTCGCATCGACGATGCGGTCGCATTCGTTCTGGCGCCAGCCGGCAGCGCCGTCATAGACCTGTCGACTGCTGCAGCCGGCCAGTACGCAGGTCAGAACGGTGATGGCGGCGATCAAGCGGATCACGGCTTCACTCCCCGAGATAGGCGGCACGCACCGCCGGGTTGTCCAGCAGTTCGGCCGCCGGTGCGGTCAGCGTGATTTCGCCGCCGTCCATGACGCAGCCACGGTCGCACAGCGACAGCGCGAGCCGCGCGTTCTGTTCGACCAGCAGCAGCGTCACGCCTTCACGCGCAACTTCGCGGATCACCTCGAACACGGTGTCGACCATGATGGGCGACAGGCCCATCGACGGCTCGTCGAGCAGCAGGATGCGTGGCCGGCTCATCAGCGCGCGGCCGATGGCCACCATCTGCTGCTCGCCGCCGGACAGCGTGCCGGCGGTCTGCCCGGCGCGCTCCTTCAGCCGCGGCAGCAGACCGAACACGCGCTCAATGTCGGCGTCGACGACCGCCTTGTCGTCGCGTACGTAGGCGCCCATTTCGAGGTTTTCCAGCACCGACAGCCGGGCGAACACGCCGCGACCTTCCGGCACCAGCGCCAAGCCCTTGCGCACCAGCAGGTGCGGCGGTGCGTGCTCGATCGCCTCGCCGCCCAGCTTCACGCTGCCGCGCGCCGGCAGCATGCGGGCAATGGCTTTCAGCGTGCTGGTCTTGCCGGCACCGTTGGCGCCGATCAGCGCCACCTTCTCGCCGGCGGCGACGTCCAGATCGACGCCGCGCACCGCGCAGATACCGCCGTAGTGCACTTCCAGTCCGCGCACCTCAAGCATCGGCCGCCTCCGTCCCGAGGTAGGCGGCGATCACGCGCGGGTCGCGCCGCACGACGTCCGGCACGTCCTCGGCGATCTTCTCGCCGTAATCCAGCACGGCGACGCGGTCGCACAAACCCATCACCAGTTTCACGTCGTGTTCGATAAGCAGCACGGTCAGGCCGTCGCTGCGCAGCTTTTCGATCAGCGCACGCAGGCCGGCGGTTTCGGTCGCGTTCATGCCGGCAGCCGGTTCGTCCAGCGCCAGCAGCTTCGGTTCGGTTGCCAGCGCACGGGCGATCTCCAGCCGGCGCTGGTCGCCATAGCTCAGATGGGTGGCCTGCTGATTGGCCAGCCGGTCGATGCCGACATAGCGGAGCAGGGCATGTGCGCGCGCCTCGGTGTCGGCCTCCTCGCGCCGCGCCGCCGGTGTGCGCAGGATGGCGCCGAGCACGCCGGTGCGCAGCCGGATGTGGCGGCCCACCATCACGTTCTCCAGCGCGCTCATCGCGCCGAACAGCCGGATGTTCTGGAAGGTGCGGGCGATGCCGACACCGGCGATGTGGTGCGGCACGCCCAGCGGCAGCGGCTGGCCGTTGAAGCGCACCTCGCCCTGGTCGGCGCTGTACAGGCCGGTGAGCACGTTGAAGAAGCTGGTCTTGCCAGCGCCATTGGGACCGATCAGGCCGTACACCTCGCCGGCGCGGATGGCCAGCGACACGTCGCGCAGCGCCTGCACGCCGCCGAAGCGCTTGCTGATGCCGCTCGCTTCGAGAAGAGGCGTGCTCATGCCGCCTCCCCGTGCGCCGCCAGTTCGCGCTTGCGCAGCGCCGACGGCCACAGCCCCGCCGGACGCCAGCGCATCACGACCACCAGCGCGATGCCGAACAGCAGCAGACGCAGCGATTCCGGATCGATCAGCACCTTGCCGAACAGCGTCTGCTGCAGCGGTACCGCCCCCCAGCGCAGCGCCTCCGGCAGCAGCGCGAGCAGCACCGCGCCGAGGATGACGCCGGCGATATTGCCCATGCCACCGAGCACCACCATGCACAGCACCATGATGGATTCGAGCAGGCCGAAGGACTCCGGGCTGACGAAGCCCTGGAAGCCGGCGAACAGGCCGCCGGCCACGCCGCCGAAGGTGGCGCCGAGGCCGAAGGCCAGCAGTTTCACGTTGCGCGTGTTGATGCCGCAGGCGCGCGCGGCGACCTCGTCCTCGCGGATGGCGACCCAGGCGCGGCCCAGCCGCGAATCCTGCAGCCGCAGGCAGATGAAGATGACGAGCAGTGTCAGCGCGAGGAAGAAGTAATACTGCAGGTACACACCCGGCAGCGTGACACCGAACAGTTCCAGCGGCCGGTTCAGCGCGTGGCCGCCGATCTGGGCGGCGGCGATGTTGTTGATGCCCTGCGGGCCGTTGGTGATGTTGGCCGGCGCGTTCAGGTTGTTCAGGAAGATGCGGATGATTTCGCCGAAGCCCAGCGTCACGATGGCCAGGTAGTCGCCGCGCAGCTTCAGCGTCGGCGCGCCCAGCAGCACGCCGAACAGGCCCGCGACCAGCGCGCCGAGCGGCAGCACCGCCCACACCGGCCAGCCTGGCGAGGCGGCGAAAACCTGCGGGAAGGCGATCGCCAGATGCGGACTGGACAGCAGCGCATACAGATAGGCGCCGACCGCGTAGAAGGCGATGTAGCCGAGGTCGAGCAGGCCGGCGAAACCGACCACGATGTTCAGCCCGAGCGCCAGCATGATGTAGAGCAGCGCGAAATCGATGATGCGCACCCAGGAATTGCCGAAGCCGGCACCGACGACGAAGGGCAGCACGGCCAGTGCGACGCCGATCAGCACGACGCCCAGCCTGGCCTTCAGTTTCGGATCGACGCTCATGCCCGCTCCGCCACCTTTTCGCCCATCAGGCCCGACGGCCGGAACACCAGTACCAGGATGAGCACGAAGAAGGCGAACACGTCCTTGTAGTGGCTGCCGAGGAAGCCGCCGGTCAGGTCGCCGATGTAGCCGGCGGCCAGGCTTTCGATGATGCCCAGCAGCAGCCCGCCCAGCATGGCGCCGCCGAGGTTGCCGATGCCGCCCAGCACCGCCGCGGTGAAGGCCTTCAGCCCGAGCATGAAGCCCATCGCGTAATGCGCGATCGAGTAGTTGGCCGCCACCATGACGCCGGCCACCGCGGCCAGTGCCGAGCCGAGTACGAAGGTAAAGGAAATGACGCGGTCGACATCCACGCCCATCAGCCGCGCCACGGCCGGGTTCTCGGCGGTGGCGCGCATCGCGCGGCCGAGCCGGGTGCGGGTGACCAGCCAGACCAGCGCCGCCATCAGTGCCGCCGCGGTAGCGATGATGATGATCTGCAGGTCGGTGATGGCGGCGCCGAGGAACTGGTGCGGTGCTGCCGGCAGCAGCGGTGGAAAGGTGTGGTAGTTGCGGCCCCAGCCGATCATGGCCAGCTGCTGCAGCACGATGGACACGCCGATGGCGGTGATTAGCGGCGCTAGCCGCGGGGCGTTGCGCAGCGGCCGGTAGGCGATGCGCTCTATCGTGAAACCGACCGTCATGCAGACCGGAATCGCGATCAGCAGGCCGCCGAGCACGACGACCGGGCCCGGCAGGCCGCTCGGCACCAGCAGGCCAATGGCGGTCAGCGCGGTCAGCGCGCCGATCATCACCACTTCGCCGTGGGCGAAATTGATCAGACCGAGAATGCCGTAGACCATCGTGTAGCCGAGGGCGACCAGCGCGTAGATGCTGCCGAGCACCAGACCGTTGATGATCTGCTGGATGAAGATGTCCACGAGGTGTCGAGGGAGGAGCCGGGAGAAGAGGGAAGCGCCGGTCAGACGCCTGCGGTGCGCGCCGCCCGGCCCGGGGCCGGTGCGGACGCGCAGGACTGCATTGTGCCGCTCAGTTGTTCGGCTTGCCGCCCATCGTTTCGAGTGCCGACCAGGCACCGGCCTTCGCCTGATACAGCGTGACCGCGCCGTCCTTGATGTCGCCCTTTTCGTCGAACTGGATCTGCGCGCTCAGGCCCGGGTAGTTCAACGCCGCCAGCGCCGGCAGGAACTTCGCCGTTTCGGTCGAACCGACCTGCTTCATCGCTTCGGCCACAACGCGCACCGCGTCGTAGGCATAGGGTGCGTAGAGCTGGATGTCGGTGTTGTACTTCGCCTTGTAGCGGTCACGGAAGGCGGTACCGCCGGCCATCTGGTCCAGCGGCACACCGGGCAGCGAGCAGTAGTGGCCTTCGGCGCCCTCGCCTGCCAGCTTGTGGAATTCAACCGTGCAGGCGCCGTCGCCGAACAGCATCGGCGCGGTAATGCCCAGCGTCTTCAGCTGACGCGCCATCGGACCGGCCTGGGTGTCCATGCCGCCGTAGAACACGAGATCGGGCTTGGTCGACTTCACCTTGGTCAGGATGGCGGCGAAGTCCGTTTCCTTGTCGGTCGTGTATTCGCGGGTGACCACCTCGGCGCCGGCGGCCTTGGCCGCCTTCTCGAACTCGTCGGCCAGGCCCTGACCGTAGGCGGTGCGGTCATCGATGATGGCGATCTTCTTCGCGCCCAGCTTGCTCGTGGCGAAGCTGCCGAGCACGCTGCCTTGCTGCACGTCGTCGGCGAACACCCGGAACGCCGTCTTGTAGCCCTGCCGCGTGTAGGTCGGATTGGTGGCGGACGGCGACACCTGGACGATGCCCGCGTCGTGATAGATGCGCGACGCCGGAATCGTCGTGCCGCTGTTCAGATGACCGATCACCGCGTGCACGCGAGCATCGGCCAGCTTCTGCGCCACCGTGGTGCCCTGACGCGGATCGGCCTGGTCGTCCTCGCCCAGCAGTTCGAACTTCGCCACCTTGCCGCCGATCAGGATCTTCTCGGCATTCAGGTCGTCGATGGCCAGCCGGGCGCCATTCTCGTTGTCCTTGCCGAGGTGGGCCTGCGGACCGGTCAGCGGTGCCACATGACCGAGGCGGATGGTGATCGTGGCCTCGCCGGCATCGGCGGTCGCGGCCGGCACGGCGGCCTCTTCCTTCGGACCGCAGGCGGCGAGCAGGCAGGCCGACAAGGCCACGAGTGCGGACAGCGGGCGCGACGGGGTGATCAGGGTCATGTGGAATCTCCGCAAGGGACTGAAAAGGTTGTCAGCCCCGGATTTTGCGGGCGGGCGCCCGGAGCGTCAATTTGGATGCGGCAGAAACGACGATGCCGGTGCGCACAAGCGCACCGGCATCGTCAGTCTGCATCAACGAACGGCAATCAGCGCGCCATGCGGCGACGCGCGGCGGCAATCAGGCCGAGACCGGCGAGGAACATCGCGTAGGTTTCCGGCTCAGGAACCGGCACCGTCACGACGATGGGGTTCTGCGACATCGACACCGGGCCGGTCTCGCTGAAGGTGAGGCCGGTCACGAAGGCGGTCGGGTTCAGCGGGTCGAGCGCTGCGCCCTCCTCGATGCCGAGGATGCGGAAGCGGGTGACCGCCTCGGCAAAGGTGAAGGTGACGCCGCCGGTCAGCACGTCGCCGCTGGCCACCCAGGCTTCGCCGTTCCAAAGCCACAGATCGTACAGGCCGTCGCCGAAGGTCGGCAGCAGCACCGAGGTGATCGACGGACCGCTGTTGACGATGTAGTCGTAGCCGATGGCGATGTCCGGATCGATGAACACCGGCGTACCGGCGACCACGTTGAAGTCGAAGTTCCAGCCTTCGTCGCTGGCCACCGGCATCAGCGGGTTGGAGGCCGACGAACCGGGCAGCTGGCCGTTGCGGATCGCGAACGACCACAGGCCGGCTTCGCCGCCCGCCACGTTCGTCGTGTGCTGCAGGTTGAGCACGTCACCGGTACGCGAACCGGGCAGCGTCAGATAGTTGACGCCATCACCGGCGTCGTAGCCGGCCTGCGCCGGAATGCCGCCCAGGCCGTTGGTACCGTCGCTGGCGTCACCGGTGGTCCATTCGAGGCGCTCGTAGCGGAAGTCGACGTCGAAATTGCCGTCGCCCTGGTTGCGCAGCACCAGCTGGAAACTGTTGGTCTTGTCGGTCGCCGAGCTGTAATAGCCGACCGCGTCCCAGGTTACGGCCAACGTGTTGGCGTTCGGCGAATGGATCCACACATTGCCGGTGCCGCGCGTGTCGACGTCGCCCCAGAAGGGCGCGATCATCGGCTGCGAAGCGATCGGGAACGCTTCCGGCGTGAAGGCGCGGAGCGCCGACTGGAATGTGATGTTGCCGTTGTTATTGACGAAGAAGTTGCTGAAGGTCTGGCCGAAGAAATTGATGTCGAACGGCAGCGGCAGCTGATTGGTCGATTCGTCGTCGTTGGCCGCCAGGAACTGCGAGCCGTAGATATTCTCACCGACGCCGAAGGTGAGCATCGAAACAGCCTGCGCGCCGCCGGACAGCGTGGCGATCAGCGCGGGCAGGAGAAGGGTGCGGAATTTCATCTGTAACGCTCCGGTAATGTTCGTCCGGGCGTCAGCAAGTCATGTGCCAATGCATATGACTTTAGTATTAGTCCTTTCGGATCATCGACCTACGACAGATGGCGGCTGCACGCCGTTTCAGCGGTGTAAGGCGGGCCGACACGGCCGTCCTGAAGTGCTTAGCACAACGCCGATCGCAACAGCCCCATGTCAGCTGAAGCGATGCGTGACGCGGGTCACGGCCGGCGCATTGCGCGTGATCGCTCAGCTGCGCACCTTGTCGCCGGCCGGCAGCGGGCTCAGCCCGCCCTCTTGGCGCACGTCATCCGGCAGTCGTTCGCGCAGATCGCTGATGATGCCGAGTGCGGCCATCGCCTTCAGGATGTAGAAGGTGACGTCGATTTCGTACCAGGCGAAGCCGGCACGCGCGCTGGCGCCGTAGCGGTGGTGGTTGTTGTGCCAGCCGCCGCCGAAGGTGAGCAACGCGAGCAGCGGGCGGTTCACCGAATCGTCGTCGGTGTCGTAGCGGCGGTAGCCGCCCGGCATGAAGCGGAAGTGACCGACCGAATTGACCATCGATACCGTCTGCACGCCGAGCGCGGTGGGAAGGAAGAAACCCCACATCAGCGCCGCACCGCCGCTGACCGTCGGGCCGAAAGCACCGGCCTGCGCCAGCAGCCAGATGAAGAAGGCGCCGGACAGCATGAGCAGCGTGTAGTGCTTGTTCACCCAGAGGATTTCCGGGTAGCGCGCAAAATCGGGCACGACGTCGAGGTCGGTGTCCTTGTAGCGCTCGCACCAGACCCAGCCGACGTGCGAATGGAACAGGCCGTGCTGGCGCGGCGAGATCGGATCGTCCGGCGTTTCGACGTTCTGGTGGTGGTGGCGGTGCACCGACGCCCACCACAGCGGGCCATGCTGGCCGCACTGCGAGGCGATCACCGCGAGGATGAACTGCACCGGGCGCGAGCACTTGAAGGCACGGTGCGAGAAGTAGCGGTGGTAGATGCCTTCGACGCCTAACATGCGCAGCGCGTAGCTGGCCAGCGCCAGCCACACGAGCGGCCAGGTCGGCGGATAGACGAAGGGGGTGGCGATCGCGGCCGCGAACAGGATGACGTAGCGCACCCGTGTCTGGTTGATCGACTCGGTGACCTGCTTGCCGTACTGCGTGCGGGACGCTGCTGCGCTCATGCTCGACCTTCTCCGGGAAACAGGATGTCGGGCGCGAGTCTAGCAAGCGGGGTATTGCAGCCGATGCGCCGAATACGTCCGCCGATTGACCCCATTTCGACCGGTCAACGAAAAAAGCCGGCCATGCGGCCGGCTTCTTCATGCGCGACGGACTGCTTACTTGGCGCCAGCGAGCACCCAGGCTGCCAGCGTCTTGGCATCGGCGTCCGACAGGCCAGGCTGGGCCGGCATCGGCATCGGGCCACCCCAGGACGGCTTGGTGCCTGCCGGCGTGCCGGCCTTGATGAAGGCGGCGACCTTGGCTTCGGCGTCCTTCTGGCCGGCGTACTTCTTCGCGACTGCCTGGTAGCCCGGACCGATCTTCATGTCGGCGCCCTGCGAATGACAGGCCAGACAGCCTTTGGCGGTGGCCAGGTCCTTGCTGGCGAAAGCCGGCGCGCTTACGAGCGCTGCGGCGCAGACGACGGCGGAAATCAGGGTTTTCATGGTGTTCCTCGACGGAGTGGTTGATCCAACGTTCAGTGGGTCGCGGGGCCGGGCAGATCCGGCGCAGGCTCGGCGGCGCGGCCCGCAAGTCTAAGCCAGCCGACAGCGGGTGAACAAGAGCGTGCCGTGCAGCCTGCCCCGGATACAACGACGGCCAGCCGCCGCACGTTGACCGGGATCAGCGTCCGGGCGTTCGCCGCCAGCCGAGGCTGAGCGCCGTTCCGACCAGGATGACGACGGTGCTCGCCAGCATCGCCAGCGTCGGCCGCTCGTCGAACAGCAGATGGCCCCACAGCATGGCAAAGGGCGGAATCAGGAAAGTGAGGCTCAAGGCCTGCGTCGCCCCCATGCGGCCGACCAGACGGAAATACAGCGCATTGGCCAGCGCGGTGGACACCAGACCGAGCACGGCGACCGCCAGCAGCGCGCGGCCGGACGGCAGATGATCCGGCAGCGAAGTCAGCGCCCAGGGCAGCAGCGCCAGAGCACCCACCAGCGAAAACCCGGTCGCGACCGCCGATGCCTCGACATCGTGCAGGCGGCGCTTCACCCACTGCACGCACAGACCATAGGACGCCGCTCCGGTCAGTCCCAGCGCAACCGCGTCCATGCCCACCCGCAGCGTGCCCACCTCACGCAGCGTGGCCAGCACCGCCACACCGGCAAAACCGAGTAGCAGACCGAACTGCTTCGAGCGCGATACCGCTTCGCGCCACAGCCACACGCCGAGCAGCGCCGAAAACAGCGGCGAGGTCGCGTTCAGTACCGCGGCAAAGCCGGCGCTGGAGCGCATGACGGTTTCGGCAAACAGTACGAAAGGCAGCGCTGTACTGCCGGCGCCGGCCAGCAGCAGCCAGAACAGCACGCGACCGCGTTCGGCCGGAGCGACCGCCCGCAGCGGCCAGCCGAATACCGCGAGCAGCGCCGCCGACGCCAGCACGAGCCGCAGCCCGACGGTCAGCGGCAACCCCAGCTCGGGGATGGCGACGCGGTAAAGCGCGAAGGACGCGCCCCAGATCAGCGCCAGCAGCAGGAATTCGACACGGGTGCGCACGGTGGGGCGGGGGCGAAGCGGGCTGCCATTGTCGCCGGCCGGCGCCCGGCCCGCCAGCCGGCTAAACTGCCGGCCTGCATCTGCCGCCGCCGGAACATCATGACGCCCCGCTTCGACCTCGCCCCGCCCGCCCCTGACCTGTCCGCCGCACTGCAGGCCTGCCTCGACAACAAGACCAAGCCGCTGGGTGCACTCGGCCGGCTGGAAGCGCTGGCGCTGCAGATCGGTCAGGTGCTGGGCTCGACCGCGCCCCAGCCGGGGCAGGCGCACCTGCTGGTGTGCGCCGGCGACCACGGCACGCTGCGCGACGCGCGCGGTCGCGGCCTGTCGGCCTATCCGGCCGACGTGACCTGGCAGATGGTCGAGAACTTCCTCGCCGGCGGTGCCGCCATCAATGTGCTGGCACGCGAAGGCGGCATGGCGCTGCACATCGCCGACTGCGGTGTGGCGCACGACTTCGGTCCGCGCGACGGCCTGATCGCCGCCAAGGTGGCACACGGCACCGCCAGCTGGTTCGACGGGCCGGCGATGACGCCGGCGCAGTGCGCGCAGGCGCTCGAGAACGGCGCGCGCATCGCCCGCGACATCGCGGCCGGCGGCGCCCGCGTGCTCGGCTTCGGCGAGATGGGCATCGGCAATACCGCGTCGGCCTCGCTGATCACCCACCTGCTGACCGGTGCCGCAATGGATGACTGCGTCGGCCGCGGCACCGGTCTGGGCGACGCCGCGCTGGCCGACAAGAAGCGCGTGCTGGCCGGGCTGGCCGCCCGCTACGACGGTCCGCGCGACGCGTTCTCGGTGCTCGCCGCCTTCGGCGGCTTCGAAATCGCCACGATGGCCGGCGCCATGCTCGGTGCCGCGCAATCGCGCATGCTGCTGCTGATCGACGGCTTCATCAGTTCGGCCGCCGCGCTGGTCGCCCACGCGCACGCGCCGGCGCTGCGCCACTACTGCGTGTTCTCGCACCGCTCGCAGGAGCGCGGCCACGCCATCCAGCTCGAACACATGCAGGCGTTGCCCTTGCTCGATCTCGACCTGCGCCTCGGCGAAGGCACCGGTGCCGCGCTGGCCTGGCCGCTGGTGCGCGCAGCGGCGGCCATCCTGCGCGACATGGCCAGCTTCGATTCGGCCGGCGTGTCGAAGGCGTGAGCGGCACACAGCGGTGACGCAGCGATGATCCGCCGCGAACTCGAACTGTTCTTCAACGCGCTGCGTTTCTTCACGCGGCTGCCGGTGCCCGCCTGGGTCGGCTGGTCGAACGAGTTGATGAACGCCAGCGCGCGCTGGTTTCCGGCCGTGGGCTGGATTGTCGGCGCGGTCGGCGCCGCCGTGCTGTGGGCGACCGGGCAAGTGCTGCCGGCCGCACTGGCCGTCGTGCTGTCGACGGCGGCGACGATACGGCTGACCGGCGCCTTCCACGAGGACGGCTGGGGCGACGTCTGCGACGGTTTCGGCGGCGGCTGGTCGCGCGAACAGATCCTGACCATCATGAAGGACTCGCGCATCGGTGCCTACGGCGCCATCGGCATCGTGCTCACGCTGGCGGCCAAGCTGACGGCGCTGTCCGCGCTGCCGCTGACGAGCGCGGTCGTCGCGCTGCTGGTCGCACACCCGCTGTCACGGCTGTGCGCGACCGCATTGATCTGCACGATGCGCTACGCCCGCGACGAGGACCCGGACGGCGTGTCGCGCGCCAAGCCGCTGGCGGTGAAGCTGTCGGGTGGCGGAATGCTGTGGGCGGCACTGTGCGGGCTGGTGCCGCTGGCGCTGCTCGCACCGGTACAGATCGCGCTGGTGACCGGGCTGACGCTGCTCGTCACCGTCGCCGCCGCCCGTCACTTCCAGCGCCGTATCGGCGGCTACACCGGCGACTGTCTGGGCGCCGTGCAGCAGCTCACCGAACTGGCGGTGTATCTGGCGCTGAGCGCGCGGATCTGACCGCGGTTCGGCTTGCTGGTGGTGAACTTGCTCGCGCGCGTAGCCTGAACCGAAGCTTGCGGCCCGCCACTGCCCGGTCGCGGCCAAGGCCGCTCCTGCAGGGGCTGAGCCCGATCCGCGGCCGGGTGTCGCGAGCGCTTGCTTCAGGCGCGCAGACGGGCGATCAGGCCATCCAGCTGGTCGAGGTCGTTGAAGCGGATGACCAGCTTGCCGGCGCCACGCGCGTTGGCAGCGATCGCCACCGGCGCGCCGACGATGTCCGACAGTTCCTCTTCCAGCCGCGCCAGATCGCGTGACGGTTCGGCTTTTGCTTTGTTGCCCTGCTCGGCCAGACCGCCGCGCGCCACCATCTTTTCGGTGTCGCGCACGGTCAGGCCCTGGGCGACGACACGGTTGGCGAAGGCGATCTGGTCGGCCTTGGGCAGGCTCAGCAGCGCGCGCGCGTGGCCCATGTCGAGGTCGCCGGTCACCAGCTGTTCCTGCACCGGTTCGGCCAGCTGCAGCAGGCGCAGCAGATTGGTGGTGGCCGAGCGCGAGCGGCCGATGGCGTTGGCGGCCTGCTCGTGCGTCATGCCGAATTCGTCGATCAGACGCTGCACGCCGGCCGCCTCTTCCAGCGGATTCAGATCCTCGCGCTGGATGTTCTCGATCAGGCTCATCGCCAGCGCGGCGTCGTCCGGGATGTCGCGCACCAGCGTCGGTACTTCGCTCAGCCCGGCGAGCTGCGCGGCACGCCAGCGTCGTTCGCCGGCGATGATTTCGAATCGCCCGCCACCGACGCTGCGCACGATGATGGGCTGCATGATGCCCTGCGACTTGATCGAGTCCGCCAGCTCTTCGAGCGAGCCAGGATCCATGCGGGTGCGCGGCTGGTACTTGCCCGGCTGCAGCAGGCCGACGTCCAGCGAGCGCAGTTCGCCCGAATTGCCGGATTCACCGGTATTGCCGGCCAGCAGCGCGTCGAGGCCGCGGCCGAGGCCCTTCAGTTTGGGAGGAGTCATGGCGTTCGGTGTTGTTGTCGTGGGTCGATCAGAAGCTCTTCACACGCTCGATCATTTCCTGCGCGAAGGCGCTGTAGGCCTGCGCGCCCTTGGCGTTCTTGTCGAACAGCACGCCGGGAATGCCGTAGCTCGGCGCCTCGGCCAGCCGCACATTGCGTGGCACGAGGGTGCGGAACACCTTGTCGCCGAAATGCGATTCGAGCTGGCCGGACACCTGCTGCGACAGCGTGCTGCGCGGGTCGAACATGACGCGCAGCAGGCCGATGATCTTCAGGTCGCGGTTCAGGTTGGCGTGCACCTTCTTGATCGTATTGACCAGATCGGACAGGCCTTCCAGCGCGTAGTACTCGCATTGCATCGGAATGATGACGCCGTGCGCCGCGCACAGACCGTTCAGCGTGAGCAGGCTGAGGCTGGGCGGACAGTCGATCAGCACGAAGTCGTAATCGTCTGCATGCTCGGCAATCGCCTTCTTCAATCGGTTTTCCCGATTCTCCAGACCCACCAGTTCGACCTCGGCACCGGCCAGATCGCGGTTTGCCGGCAACACGTCCAGCCCGGCATGCGGACTGGTCACGCGTGCGTCGGCCAGCGACGACAGGCCGACCAGCACCTGATAGACGCTGGACTTGAGCGTGCGCTTGTCGACGCCGGCGCCCATCGTGGCATTGCCCTGCGGGTCGAGATCGACCAGCAGCGTGCGCTGCCCGGCCTGGCCGAGCGCGGCGGCGAGGTTCACGCTGGTGGTGGTCTTGCCCACCCCGCCCTTCTGGTTGGCGACTGCGAAGATGTGCGGCATGCGGGGCCTCAGGCGGTGGCGGCGTCGCGCGCCAGCCACAGCAGGTGGCGCGCGCCTTCAACACCCGGCACCTGCAGCTCTTCCGAGCGCACCAGCTTCCAGCCGGTGGGAATGGCACGCACTTCCTCGTCCGGATAGACGCCCTTCATCGCCAGCATGCGGCCGTCAGGCTTCAGCAGGTGGCCGGCGACCTTGATGAAGTCGGCCAGATCGCCGAAGGCACGCGAAATGATGAAATCGCGCCCTTCCGGCAAGGTCACCGCTTCGGCGCGCGCGGTCTGCACGTCGAAGTTCTCGAGGCCGAGGTCGATGCGTACCTGCTGCTGGAAGGACGCCTTTTTCGAGTTCGGCTCGATCGACACCACGTCCAGATCGCTGCGCGCGATGGCCAGCGGAATGCCGGGCACACCGCCACCGGAACCGATGTCGGCCAGCTTCGCGCCTTCCGGCAGGAAGCGTTCGACCGACAGCGCGTCGAGCAGATGGTGGGTGAGCATGCGGGATTCTTCGCGTATCGCGGTCAGGTTGTAGACCGCGTTCCACTTGGCCATCAGTGCGATGTAGCGCAGCAGACGGGTACGGGCTGTCGCGGTGAGCGGCAGGTCAAGTGCGGCAAGGCCGGCGTCGAGTTCGGTTTGCAAGGTCATGGGCGGATGTTTTCCGGGTGCTTCGAATCTGTCCGGCCGGGCGGCCGGGATGTTCAGGCCGCGCTGCGCACGGCTGCGCGCTTCTTCAGGTACACCAGCAGCAGCGAAATCGCCGCCGGCGTGATGCCCTGGATGCGCGAAGCCTGGCCGAGAGTCTCCGGCCGGTGCAGCGTGAGTTTCTGCTGCACTTCGCGCGACAGACCGCCGACCGCGCCGTAGTCGATGTCGTCCGGAAGGCGCGTGTCTTCGGTTGCGCGCAGCTTGTCGACCTCGTTCTGCTGGCGGTCGATATAGCCCTGGTACTTGGCCAGTATGTCGAGCTGCTCGATGGCCTGTGCGTGGTCTATCGGCGCCGGAGCGCCCGGCAAGGTCATCAGTGAGGCGTAGCTCACGTCGGGCCGGCGCAGCAGATCGAACAGCGTGTATTCACGCTCGATCGCCTTGCCCAGCACGCGCTGTGCATCCTCCGCCGGCAGCGTGTCCGGACGGATCCACGTGGAACGCAGTCGCTGTTCCTCTGCCGCGATGGCGTCGCGCTTGCGGTTGTAGGCATCCCAGCGCGAGTCGTCGATCAGGCCCATCGAACGGGCGACGTCGGTCAGGCGCAGATCGGCGTTGTCTTCGCGCAGGCTCAGGCGGTACTCGGCGCGCGACGTGAACATGCGATAGGGCTCGGCCACGCCGCGGGTGATCAGGTCGTCGACCAGCACGCCGAGGTAGGCTTCGTCACGGCGCGGGCACCAGCTTTCAAGTCCCTTGGTCTGCCGTGCCGCATTCAGTCCGGCAAGCAGCCCCTGCGCCGCCGCCTCTTCATAGCCGGTGGTGCCATTGATCTGGCCGGCGAAGAACAGACCTTCGATCGCCTTGGTTTCGAGCGACGATTTCAGGCCGCGCGGATCGTAGTAGTCGTACTCGATCGCGTAGCCCGGACGCAGGATGTGCGCGTTCTCGAGACCGGGAATGCTGCGCACCAGATCGACCTGCACATCGAAGGGCAGCGAGGTCGAAATCCCGTTCGGGTACACCTCGTGCGTGGTCAGGCCTTCCGGTTCGAGGAAGATGTTGTGGCTGTCGCGATCGGCAAAGCGGTGGATCTTGTCCTCGATACTCGGGCAGTAGCGCGGGCCGACACCTTCGATCACGCCGGTGTACATCGGCGAGCGGTCAAGGCCGCCGCGAATGATGTCGTGCGTGCGCAGCGTGGTGTGGGTCATCCAGCACGGCAGCTGGCGCGGATGCATGTCGCGCGAGCCGATGAAGCTGAACACCGGCACCGGGTCGTCGCCCGGCTGCGCCTGCATGACCGAATAGTCGATCGTCCGTCCGTCGATGCGTGGCGGCGTGCCGGTCTTGAGCCGGCCCTGCGGCAAGGCCAGTTCCTTCAGCTTTTCCGCCAGACGGATGGCCGGCGGATCCCCTGCCCGGCCGGCCGAGTGATTCTGCAGGCCGACGTGCACACGGCCATTCAGGAAGGTGCCGGCCGTCAGCACCACGGCCTTCGCGTGGAAGCGGATGCCCACCTCGGTCACCACACCGGCGACGCGCTCGCCTTCCATGATCAGGTCGGCCGCTGCCTGCTGGAACAGGTCGAGATTCGGCTGGTTTTCGAGCCGGCTGCGGATCGCGGCCTTGTACAGAATTCGATCGGCCTGGGCGCGGGTTGCGCGCACCGCGGGACCCTTGCTCGCATTCAAGATACGGAACTGGATGCCGCCCTCGTCGGTGGCCAGCGCCATCGCACCACCCAGTGCATCGACCTCTTTCACCAGATGACCCTTGCCGATACCGCCGATCGACGGATTGCAGGACATCTGGCCCAGCGTTTCGATGTTGTGCGTCAGCAGCAGCGTGCGCGCGCCCACCCGTGCGGCAGCGAGCGCGGCTTCGGTGCCGGCGTGGCCGCCACCGATGACGATCACGTCGTAACGGGTCGGAAAATCCATGTTCGCTGCAATGCAAAAGAGGGCGAAGGGGCTGAATGATACGACCTTGGGCGCGCAACATAAAGGCAGAAAGGTTGACACCGTTTCACTGACTTACAGTTGCTTACCGCACAAAGCGTTTCTGCAATCTAGGCTTGCAGCGTGTTCCCCACACGAGAATGATCATGAAAGCGCTTGGCACTGCACTGGCTGCACTGACGCTGGCCTTCAGCGGCAACGCGATGGCGGATCGTGACGATCATCGACGTCACGGCTATCACGGCGGTCACCATCACAAGCATGGTGGTCACTGGAAGCACCGCGATCGGCACCATCACCACCATCACTATCACGGCCCGAGCGTGCGCTACGGCTACTATCCGGCGCCGGTCTATGCTCCCGCGCCCTATTACGGCTACGCGCCACGCCCGCACTACCGTCACCACGACGGCGTGACCATCATCCTTCCGCCGGTGCGTATCGGCTTCTGATGGTCGTGATGTTCCACGTGGAACATCACGACGTTCATCCGACGAAGGTGTCCCACATCAGTCGCGCGATCAGTATCGACACGACGACGATGAATACACGGCGCACGAAAGCTGCGCCGTTTTTTATGGCGAGGTGGGCACCGACCCAGGCGCCCGCGAGATTGGCAAGCGCCATCGCCGCCGCCACCTTCACCATGATGGCGCCGACCGGTACGAACCAGGCGAGCGCAGCAAGGTTGGTGCTGACGTTTACGACCTTGGCCGCCGCCGATGCGCGCAGGAAATCCCAGGCGTAACAGCGCACGAACAGGAAGATCAGGAAGCTGCCGGTACCCGGTCCGAAGAAGCCATCGTAGAAACCGATGAGCGCACCGAGCACCAGCGCAAGTATGGGTTTCGGGCGATGCGCCGCCGCCTCGGCACGGATCACGCCGAAGTCCTTCTTCTTCAGCGTGTAGGCAAGTACCGCAACCAGCAGCACGATTACGACTGGCCTCAGCATTTGCGGCGGGAACATGCCGACCGCCGCCGCACCGGCGAACGACGCGACGAAGGCGGCAAGCGCTGCGCGCCACAACACCTTCCAGTCCATCTCTACCCGGCCTAGATAGCGGCGCGCGGCGAAGGTCGTACCGACAATGCTGACCGCCTTGTTGGTGCCGAACAGCGTGGCCGGCGCAGTACCCGGAAAGACGTTGAACAGCAGCGGTACCTGTACAAGACCACCACCACCGACCATGGCGTCGACCAGGCCGGCGAAGAAGGCGCCGGCGCACAGGATTACCAGTTCGGTCAGCACGACGCTTCCTTGCGATGTTTCACGTGAAACATCCTCGTCACTTGCCGATGCAGAAGCGCGAGAAGATTTCGCCGAGCAGATCGTCCGGCGTGAACTCGCCGGTAATCTCCCCCAGTGCGCGGTGCGCCAGCCTCAGTTCCTCGGCGAACAGATCGAGCTGCAGCACCTCGCCGGCGATGCAGCGCGCCGCCATATCCAGATGCTCGACCGCCCTGTCGAGCGCGTGCAGGTGGCGGGTGCGCGCTGCCAGCGCGTCCTCGGCGCCACCGTGCCAGGCCACGCGATCGAGCAGCGCGCGCCGCAGCAGATCGAGGCCTTCGCCGACGCGCACCGACAGCCACACCGTCAGGACGCCAGCGTGTTCTTCCTCCCTCGCCTGCTCGCCGGTCAGATCGATCTTGTTGAACACACGTATGCGCGGAAGACCTGCCGGCAGCACGGCATCGATCGCCTGCGCTTCGGCGTCGAAACCACTGCGTACATCGACCAGATGCACCACCGCGTGTGCCCGTTCGAGCTCGCGCCGGGTGCGGGCAATACCCGCCTGTTCCACCGGGTCGTCGGTCTCCCGCAGGCCCGCCGTATCGATCACATGCACCGGCACGCCGTCGATGGCGATCAGCTCGCGCAAGGTGTCACGGGTGGTGCCGGCGATGTCGGTGACGATGGCGCGATCCTCACCGGCCAGCGCGTTGAGCAGGCTGGACTTGCCCACATTGGGCGCACCGGCCAGCACGACGGTCAACCCTTCGCGCAAGACCGCGCCACACCGGGCACGCTCGCGCAAGGCCGTGAGCGCCGACATGACCTCGGCCAGCTTGTTGCGTGCGCCGGCCTGTTCGAGGAATTCGACATCCTCTTCCGGGAAATCCAGCGTCGCCTCGACGAACATGCGCAGATTGACCAGCGCATCCTCGAGCGCGTGCACGTGGCGGGAAAACTCGCCTTCGAGCGAGCGCATCGCCGAGCGCGCCGCCGACGTCGTCGTCGCCTCGATCAGATCGGCCACCGCTTCGGCCTGCGCGAGATCGATGCGATCGTTGAGGAATGCGCGTTCGGTGAATTCGCCCGGCCGCGCCGGCCGCGCACCCAGTTCGAAGCAGCGTGCGAGCACCGCCTGCAGTACCGCCGTTCCGCCGTGGCCGTGCAGTTCGAGCACGTGTTCGCCGGTATAGGACGCCGGCGCCTCGAACCACAGCGCTATGCCGTGATCGATGAGCGCACCGTCCGCCGCGACGAACTTCGCGAAGGTCGCATGTCGCGCCTCGGGCAGGCGACCGAGCATGCCGCGGGCGACCGCCGCAGCGCCCTGCCCGGACACCCTGACCACACCGATGCCGCCGCGACCCGGTGCGGTGGCGATGGCGGCAATGGTGTCGGTCGGGCGAGCGGACATGGCGATCGGTCAGGTCAGGTTTTCAGGGTGCTGTCGTGACGAGGGCGCCGCCCCCGCACCGATCCGGCCATCATCGCCGGAATCCCGCGGGAGCGGCGCCCTCGCCGCAGTAAAGCCTTCAGTCAGTCAGGCGATGGTCAGGCCTTGGCCGTCTTCCCGCTCTCGATCATGCGCGTGATCTGCCACTGCTGCGCGATCGACAGGATGTTGTTCACCGTCCAGTACAGCACCAGACCGGCCGGGAAGAACAGGAACATGCCGGTGAAGATGACCGGCAGGAACAGCATCACCTTGGCCTGGATCGGGTCCGGCGGCGTCGGGTTCAGCTTGGTCTGCACAAACATCGTCACGCCCATGATGATGGGCAGCACGAAGTACGGATCCTTGATCGACAGGTCGGTGATCCAGCCTATCCACGGCGCGTTGCGCATTTCGACGCTGCCCAGCAGTACCCAGTACAGCGCGATGAACACCGGAATCTGGATCAGGATGGGCAGGCAGCCGCCGAGCGGATTGATCTTCTCGGTCTTGTACAGCTCCATCATTTCCTGCTGCATGCGCACGCGGTCGTTGCCGTGGCGCTCCTTGATCTGCTGCATGCGCGGCGTGACCAGGCGCAGCTTGGCCATCGACTTGTAGCTCGCAGCCGACAGCGGGAAGAAGATGGCCTTGATCAGGATGGTCAGCAGGATGATGGCCCAGCCCCAGTTGCCGACCAGCGCGTACAGCTTTTCCAGCACCCAGTGCATCGGCGAGGCGATGATCTTCAGCCAGCCGTAATCGACCACGTGATCCAGGCCCGGCGCCATCGCGTCGAGGTTGGACTGGATCTGCGGGCCGGCGTACAGCGGCACCTCGACGGTCGAGGTGGCACCGGCCGCCGCCGGCTGAACCGGCACGATGACGCCAGCCGTGTACAGATTGTCACCAACCTTCTTCGCGAAGAACTCGCGCTCGACCCCTGCGGCCGGCACGAAAGTGCTGACGAAATAGTGCTGCACCAGCGCCACCCAGCCGTCCGGCGCCTTGGTGACGAACTTGGCCTTGCCCTTGTCGATGTCGCTGAAATCGACCTTCTGGTACTTGCCCGCTTCGGTATAGAAGGCCGGGCCGGTGAAGGTGCTCAGCATGCTGGTGCCCGCCGATACCGCCTTGCCATCCCGCAGCAGCTGGAAATAGGCGTGCGCTGCAACCGGCGCGCTGCCGTTGTTGGCGATCTCGAAACGGGTGTCGATGCGGTAGCTGCCGCGGGTGAAGGTGAGCACCTTGGTCACCGCCACGCCGTCCGGACCGGCGGCAGTCATGCGCAGCTCGACCTTGTCCTGCCCGTCGGCCAGCTTCAGCTCGCCCTCGGGAAGCTGATACACCGTCTTGTGCGTCGGCATGCCGTCGCCGATCAGGCCGCTCTGTGCGTGGTAAAGATTGGCGCCACCGTTGTCCAGCAGCACGAAATTGCCTTCGGACTCAGGGCCAGCGTGATGCTTGAGCAGTTCGAGGCGGATGATGGAACCGCCCTCCGCCGACACGTCAGCGATGAACAGATCGGTCACGACGCGCGCGGCGGCGGTCTGCGCGACAGCCGTCGTCTGCGGCACGTCGGACGGTGCGGCGGCGCTGCTGACCGTCGGCACCGGCGCCTGGGCGCCGGCCGACTGCGCAGCGGTCGCGTCGGTGGCCACGGCCGGTGCGGCCGGCGGCTGGTTGAAGCGCTGCCAGCCATCCCACAACATGAACAGCGAAAACAGGAAAACGATCAACAGGGCGGAGCGTTGGGTATCCATCGTCGGAATCGTCTTGAAAGTAATTGAGGGTGCGCGTGCTCAGGGCACCGGGTCGTAACCGCCCGGATTCCATGGATGACAGCGCAGCACGCGGCGCAGCGCGAGCCAGCCGCCGCGCACGCTGCCGTGGCGGTGGATGGCTTCGCTGGCGTATTCGGAACAGCTCGGCATGAAACGGCAATTGCGACCGAGCATCGGGCTGATGGCGTAACGGTAGACCGCAATCAGTCCGAGCAGCAGGGATTTCATTGTCCGGCCTCCGCGGCAGGCACTGTGGCGCGTCGCACGCGGCCGAGCAGCGCGTCGATCTCTTCGCGCAACAGGCGGCGGTCGAGCACGGCCGGCCGGGCATTCAGGCGAAGGATGATGTCGAGCTGCTTGAGTTCCGGACGCATATGGCGGAAAGCTTCGCGCGCCAGGCGCTTGACCAGATTGCGGGTGTTCGCCCGCTTCAGGAAGCGCTTCGCGATCACGACGCCCAGACGAGCGCCATCGCAGCCGGACGGACCGTGATGGATCACGAAATGTCGACTGCGCTGGGTACGCCGCAAAGCAAAAACGGATGAGAACTCATCCGTTTTTCTGAGCCTGTATTCAGGTCGGAAAGCAAAGCGACCGGCGGGCTGCGCGGCGATCTGCATTCCGGGCCGTGTCTCGGGGTTCACCTTCGGGGGTTCCCCTGCCAACCGGCCGGAAAAACTGCTGTCTGCGTCAGACGGCCAGACGGGCACGGCCCTTGGCACGACGGGCGCGGATCACTGCACGACCACCGCGGGTGCGCATGCGCTCGAGGAAACCGTGGGTGCGGGCGCGGCGGATCTTCGACGGCTGGTAAGTACGCTTCATGGCCTGCTCACTGTGTATTGGCGAAAACGCGCGATTACAGCGTAAAAGGGGTCGCCTGTCAATTGCCGTCCGGGCCCGCGCCGATGTCCAGACGGCGCGCCGAAAAAATATTTCGCTGGCGTGAATACGTGATCACAGCGCCAAACGAGCGCCAAGCCAGCCTGCCTTGCGGGTATGCGTCACCGCCTCAGCGGTGGATAAGAGGGCCTGAAGTCGCTAGAATCGATCCCCTAAAAACAGCACATAAAGCTGCTCCGACCCGGCGCCCCCGATCATGCATCGGACCACGCGCATCAAATCCTGGGTCAGGACGCATCCCGCTACGCTGTCCCGCAACCTCACGACATCGACCCGGCGACCACGCAGACCATGATGCAACAGTTTTGGGAAGTCTGCCTCAGCCGCTTCGAACAGGAACTCCCCGCACAGCAGTACCAGACCTGGATCAAGGGTCTGCGCATCGGTCAGAGCGACGACGATTCGCTGGCGCTGGTCGCGCCGAACCGGTTCGTTCTGCAGTGGGTCCGCGAGCGCTATCTGGCGCGCATCGAAGCACTGGGGCTGGAGTATTTCTCCCAGCCGCTGTCGGTCAGGCTCAGCCTGCCCGACCCGGCAACGAAGGCCGCAGCGGCCGCCGACACCCCGATGGTCGCCGCCCGCAACGGCACGCCGGCCGACAACGACGGCGAACGTCCGGCGCGTGCCGCACTGCGCGCCGCCGGTGAGCCCGACAGCACGCGCGTCGCCGCGCCGGCGCTCATCGTCCGTCCGTCTGCCGGCAACAACGGCAGTGAACGCGACCGTTCACGTCTGAACCCGGGCTTCACCTTCGACAATCTGGTCACCGGTCGCGCCAACGAGCTGGCCCGCGCCGCTGCCATCCAGGTCGCGCAGAACCCGGGCATGTCCTACAACCCCATCTTCATCTACGGGGGTGTGGGCCTGGGCAAGACCCACCTGGTGCATGCGCTCGGCAACGAGGTGATGAAGCACAATCCGGATGCGGTCATCCGCTACGTGCACGCCGACGACTACTACGCCGACGTGGTGCGCGCCTATCAGCAGAAGAGCTTCGACGCCTTCAAGCGCTACTACCGCTCGCTCGACGTGCTGCTGATCGACGACATCCAGTTCTTCAACAACAAGACGCGCACGCAGGAGGAGTTCTTCTACGCCTTCAATGCGCTGACCGATGCGAAGAAGCAGATCGTCATCACCTGTGACACCTATCCGAAGAACATCCAGGGCGTCGAGGAACGCCTGACGACGCGCTTCGGCTGGGGCCTGACGGTGCAGATCGAACCGCCCGAGCTGGAAATGCGGGTGGCCATTCTGAAGAAGAAGGCCGAGATGGAACGGGTGAAGGTGGGCGAGGACGTCGCCTTCCTGATCGCCAAGAACATCCGCAGCAATGTGCGCGAGCTCGAAGGGGCACTGAAGAAGGTGATCGCCTTCGCCCACTTCCACACGCTGCCGATCTCGCTCGAAGTGGCGCGTGAGGCGCTGAAGGACCTGCTGGGTGCGCACAACCGGCAGATCACGCTGGAGTTCATCCAGAAGACCGTATCCGACTACTACAAGATCAAGGTGTCGGAGATGTATTCGAAGAAGCGGACGCGCGCGATCGCGCGGCCGCGGCAGGTGGCGATGTGGCTGGCCAAGGAACTGACGCCGGAGAGCTATCCGGCCATCGGCGAATCCTTCGGCGGCCGCGACCATACGACCGTGCTGCACGCATGCCGCACGATCGCCGACCTGCGCCTGAAGGACGAAGTGCTGAACCATGACCTGCACGTACTGACGCAGACGCTGCGCAAGTAAAAAGGGGTCGGTGCAGAAGCTGTTGAAGCTGTATGGATAAACAGGCCGGCAAACCTGTATGAACGCTGTGGATAACCAGGGCTTTTTCCACCTGGTCGACTTTCACCCACATTTGTTCATGCGTTGACCGGGCCCTTATACAGACAACGATACATACTGCAGGTCATTGAAGTTCATTGTTTTTTTGATGTTCTCCACAGAAATCGGTCGACGTTAACGGTTTACAGAGGTTTATAAAATGCTCTTAATGAAGATAGAACGCGAACAGCTGCTGCGACCGCTGCAGTCGGTCAGCGGCATCGTCGAGAAGCGTCACACCCTGCCCATCCTGTCCAACGTCCTGATCGAAACCGAGGGCGATGCGCTCACCCTGCTCGCCACCGACATCGAGATCCAGATCCGCACCCGTTCGACCGGCAGCATCAGCGGCGCCCAGCCGGCGGCTCTGACCGTCGCCGCCCGCAAGCTGCAGGACATCCTGCGTGCGCTGCCCGAAGGCCAGGAAGTCAGCCTCGACGCCGACGACCGCAAGCTCACCGTGCGTGCCGGCAAGAGCCGCTTCACGCTGCAGACCCTGCCGGCGCAGGACTACCCGCGCATGCAGCTGGCCGACGGCGAAACCGTCAAGCTCAGCCTGTCGCAGAAAAAGCTGAAGCGTCTGCTGTCGCTGGTGCAGTACTCGATGGCCCAGCAGGACATCCGCTACTACCTGAACGGCCTGCTGCTGTCGGTCGGCAACGAGGAACTGCGCCTGGTCGCCACCGACGGTCACCGTCTGGCCTACGTGTCGGAAGCCATGCCCGGCGTGACCGACAAGCTCGACGTCATCCTGCCGCGCAAGACCGTGCTCGAACTGGCCCGCCAGCTGGCCGACATCGACGATCCGGTCGATATCGAACTGGGTTCCAACCAGGCCCGCTTGCGCTTCGGCGCGGTCGAGCTGATCACCAAGCTGATCGACGGCAAGTTCCCCGACTACGAACGCGTCATTCCGAAGGACCATCCGAAGGAACTGATGCTGCAGCGCTCGACCTTCCTGCCCTCACTGCAGCGCGCCGCCATCCTGACCAACGAGAAGTTCAAGGGTGTGCGCGTCGTGCTGTCGGCCGGCACGCTGAAGCTCATCTCCAGCAACGCCGAACAGGAAGAGGCGGTGGAAGAGCTGGAAGTCGACTACGACGGCGACGGCCTCGACATCGGTTTCAACGTGAGCTACCTGCTCGACGTGCTGAACAACGTCGGCGGCGACACGCTGAGCCTCAAGCTCAACGACGGCAACAGCAGCGCGCTGATCACCCTGCCCGGCACCGACGCCTTCAAGTACGTCGTGATGCCGATGCGCGTGTAAGCCGCGTCGCCCGCACGACCGCCCGGCCTGCGCGCCGGGCTTTCTGCTTTTTTGATGGACCCCGCGCACAGCGTGCGCAGCACCGGAATACGCCATGTCTGACGAAGCACAGAGCCCGAATACACCCAACCCCGACGCTTACGGCGAAGGCAGCATCCAGATCCTCGAAGGTCTGGAGGCCGTCCGCAAGCGGCCGGGCATGTACATCGGCGACACCTCGGACGGCACCGGTCTGCACCACCTGGTGTTCGAAGTGGTCGACAACTCGATCGACGAGGCGCTGGCCGGCCACTGCGACGACATCGTCATCACCATCCACACCGACAACTCGATTTCGGTCACCGACAACGGCCGCGGCATCCCGACCGGCATCAAGTTCGACGACAAGCACGAGCCCAAGCGTTCGGCCGCCGAAATCGCGCTGACCGAGCTGCACGCGGGCGGCAAGTTCAACCAGAACTCGTACAAGGTGTCCGGCGGCCTGCACGGCGTCGGCGTGAGCTGCGTGAACGCACTGTCGAAGTGGCTGCGCCTCACCGTGCGCCGCGACGGCCAGAAGCACTTCATCGAATTCGAACGCGGCGTTCCGCTCGATCGCCAGATCGAAGTGCAGAACGGCGTCGAAGTGTCGCCGCTGAAAGTGATCGGCCCGAGCGAGAAGCGCGGCACCGAAGTGCACTTCCTCGCCGACGAAACGATTTTCGAGAACATCGAGTTCCACTACGACATCCTGGCCAAGCGCCTGCGCGAGCTCTCGTTCCTGAACAACGGCGTCAAGATCAAGCTGATCGATCAGCGCAACGCCAAGGAAGAGGATTTCGCCTTCGCCGGCGGCGTGAAGGGCTTTGTCGATTACATCAACCGCAACAAGACGGTGCTGCACCCGAACGTCTTCTACAGCGCTGGCTCGTCGGTGCTGAACGGTGTGCAGATCGACGTCGAAGTGGCGATGCAGTGGAACGACAGCTATGCCGAACAGGTGCTGTGCTTCACCAACAACATTCCGCAGTCCGACGGTGGCACCCACCTGACCGGCCTGCGTGCGGCGATGACCCGCATCATCAACAAGTACATCGAAGAAAACGAGATCGCGAAGAAGGCCAAGGTCGACATCACCGGCGACGACATGCGCGAAGGCCTGGCCTGCGTGCTGTCGGTGAAGATGCCGGATCCGAAGTTCGCGTCGCAGACCAAGATGAAGCTGGTGTCGTCGGAAGCGCGCCCGGCGGTCGAGGAAGTGGTGGCGCAGAAGCTCGCCGACTTCCTGCTCGAGCGCCCGAACGACGCCAAGACCATCTGCGGCAAGATCGTCGAGGCCGCGCGTGCGCGCGACGCCGCTCGCAAGGCGCGCGACATGACGCGGCGCAAGGGTGTGCTCGACTCCTTCGGCCTGTCGGGCAAGCTCGCCGACTGCCAGGAGAAGGACCCGGCCAAGGCCGAGCTCTACCTGGTCGAGGGTGACTCCGCAGGCGGCTCCGCCAAGCAGGGCCGCGACCGGAAGTTCCAGGCCATCCTGCCGCTCAAGGGCAAGATCCTGAACGTCGAGAAGGCGCGCTTCGACAAGCTCATTTCCAGCCAGGAAATCGTCACGCTGATCCAGACGCTGGGCACCGGCATCGGCAAGGACGAATACAAGCCGGAAAAGCTGCGCTACCACCGCATCATCATCATGACCGACGCCGACGTCGACGGCGCCCACATCCGCACCCTGCTGCTCACCTTCTTCTACCGCCAGATGCCCGAGCTGGTCGAAGGCGGCCACATCTACATCGCCCAGCCGCCGCTGTACAAGATCAAGCACGGCCGCACCGAGCTGTACGTGAAGGACGACCACGAGCTGAACCAGTACCTGCTCAAGCTCGCCTTCGACGACGCCAGCCTGCTGCCGCGTGCCGGTGCCGAGCCGCTGTCCGGCAGCGCCTTCGAAGAGATGGCGCGCGAATACCTCACCGCCGAAGCCATCGTCGAACGCCTGGCCGAGTACGCCGACGGCGAACTGCTGCGCACCCTGCTCGAGCACAACATCGCGCTCGACCTGGCCGACGAAGCCGCCGCCCGAGCCAGCGCCGCCCGCCTCACGCAATCGCTGCCGGCCAACGTCACGCTGGCCGCCGAGTACAACGACAAGACCGAAAGCTGGCAGCTGCGCGTCGAGCGCATGCACCACGGCAACCGCAAGGTCGGCCACGTCGACGTCGAATTCCTGCTGTCCGGCGACTACCAGCGCATCCGCCACGCCGCCGAACTGGTGGCCGGCCTGATCGGCGAAGGCGCCACCGTCAAGCGCGGCGAGAAGTCACAGGAAGTGAAGACCTTCTCCGAAGCCGCCCGCTGGCTGCTGAACGAAGTCGAACGCAACCTCGGCAAGCAGCGCTACAAAGGCCTGGGCGAGATGAACCCCGAGCAGCTGTGGGAAACCACGATGGATCCCACCGTGCGCCGCCTGCTCAAAGTGCAGATCGACGACGCTATCGCCGCCGACGAAATCTTCACCACGCTGATGGGCGACAACGTCGAACCGCGCAGGGCATTCATCGAGAGCAATGCGCTGAATGCGCGGAATATTGATGTCTAATTGTCTCGAGTGAAACGGAAGGTGGAAACTGAACCACGTCAGTGAAAAACTACTGACACAAATGCTGAAGATACGCTGCACCAGAGTTCAAGCCAACGCCCAGCCCTGCTGGGCGTTTCTCATTGCCGTGCCCAAAGTCCCGTTACAGTGATGGGTCAACGTTGAAATGAACAGGATGTCCATGGCCTCGGAGAAGAAACAAAACGCAAGCAAAGAAGAACCCTTAGAGAAACAACTCTGGAAGGCTGCAGACAAGTTGCGCAAGAACATCGACGCAGCTGAGTACAAGCATGTGGTGTTGGGCCTGATCTTCTTGAAGTACATCTCTGATTCGTTTGAAGAGATTTTCACCAAACTCCAGGCCGGAGAGGGCGATTACGCTGGCGCCGACCCTGAGGACAAAGACGAGTACACCGCCGAAAGCGTTTTCTTCGTGCCGCCAGAGGCCCGTTGGCCATACTTGGTCAGCAAGGCCACGCAAGCCGACATTGGCAGCCACATTGACGACGCGATGGACGCCATCGAGCGAGAAAACCCCTCGCTCAAAGGTGTGCTGCCCAAAGTGTTTGCCCGCCAGAACCTCGACCCCATTACTTTGGGCGACTTGGTCACCAAGGTGATTGGGGGGATTGCCTTTGGCGACGCCAAAGCCCGAAGTGCCGATGTGCTGGGCCATGTTTTTGAATACTTCTTGGGCGAGTTTGCTTTGGCCGAAGGCAAGCAAGGCGGCCAGTTCTACACGCCCAAATCCATCGTCGAGTTGCTGGTAGCCATGCTGGAGCCCTACAAGGGCCGCGTGTACGACCCCTGCTGCGGTTCTGGCGGCATGTTCGTGCAGTCAGAAAAGTTCGTGACCGAGCACCAAGGCCGCATCAACGACATTTCCATTTATGGGCAAGAAAGCAACCAGACCACTTGGCGCTTGGCGCAGATGAACCTGGCCATTCGTGGCATCAATGCCAGCCAGGTCAAGTGGAACAACGAAGGCTCATTCCTCAACGACGCCCACAAAGACCTGAAGGCCGACTTCATCATCGCCAATCCGCCATTCAACGTGAGCGACTGGAGCGGCGAATTGCTGCGTGGCGACGGCCGCTGGAAGTTTGGTGTGCCGCCTGCAGGCAATGCCAACTTCGCGTGGTTGCAGCATTTCATCCACCACTTGGCGCCCGATGGCCGTGCGGGCGTGGTGCTGGCCAAAGGCGCGCTGACCAGCAAGAGCAGTGGAGAAGGCGAGATCCGCAAGGCCCTGGTGGCCGATGGCAACCTGGTCGATTGCATTGTGAATCTGCCGGCCAAGTTGTTCTTGAACACGCAGATTCCTGCTTGCTTGTGGTTCCTGAATCGTGCCCGTAGCAATGGGCATCCACGCAAAGGTGAGATTCTGTTCATCGACGCCCGAGAGATGGGCGACTTGATCAACCGCCGCACCCGCGTGCTAACCCCCGATGACATCAAAGACATTGCCAAGGTTTATCACGCCTGGCGAACAGGCGAAGGCGACTACGAGGACAAGAAGGGCTTCTGTGCCAGTGTGCCGCTGGCGCGTGTGGCGGAGTTGGATTACGTACTCACACCAGGGCGCTATGTAGGCCTGCCTGACGATGAAGAGGACTTCAATTTTGCGGAACGGTTTGCTGCGCTGAAGGCAGAGTTTGAGGCACAGTTGCTTGAAGAAACGAGACTCAACAATGAGATTGCTCAAAACCTTGCCAAGGTGCAAGCATGAGCAATTGGCAGATCCGATCTATTGGAGAGATATGCAAGAAGGTCACCTCTGGTGGAACGCCTTTAACGTCAAGGGCAGAGTTCTACTTGAACGGGACAATTCCCTGGTTGAAAACCAAAGAGATCAACCAGCGGAGGATTTACTCGACAGAGAACTTCATCACTGAGCTAGGTGTTGAAAACTCTTCTGCCAAGCTGGTTCCTGTTAACACGGTAACGGTGGCTATGTATGGCGATGGGCAAACAGCAGGCCGGGTGGGACTGACCAAGATTCCTCTTGCAACCAATCAGGCCTGTTGCAATCTCATCATCGACGAAGAGCTCGCAGATCCCGAGTTCATCTTTTACCTTCTCCGTGGGGCTTACGATGAATTGGTTGCCAGAAAAACTGGGAGTGGCCAACAAAATCTGAACGCCAAACTGATCAAGTCATTTGAATTTGCCGCGCCATCATCCACCGTCGAACAAAGAGCCATCGCATCGACGCTTACTTGTCTAGATGACAAAATTGAGCTGCTCCATCGCCAAAATGGAACGCTGGAAGACATGGCCGAGATGCTGTTCCGACAATGGTTCTTGGAGTCTGAGAACGAATATTGGGTTGAACGGCCCTTGAGCAAGATCGCGAATTTCCTGAACGGCTTGGCTTGCCAGAAATACCCGCCAACAAATGACCTGGACAAACTACCTGTCCTCAAGATTCGAGAACTCAGCAGTGGCATCAGTGAAAATTCAGATTGGGCAACCAGCCAAGTAAAACCCGAGTACATCGTTGAAGCTGGTGATGTCATTTTCGCTTGGTCCGCCTCTTTGATGGTCAAGCTGTGGGACGGCGAAAGGTGCGTGTTGAACCAGCACCTGTTCAAGGTCACCTCAGATGAGTTCCCCAAGTGGTTCTACCTGCGCTGGTGCAAGCACCACTTGGCCGAGTTCATCGCCATCTCGGCCAGCCATGCCACCACCATGGGCCACATCAAACGTGGCGATCTGGATGCGGCCATGGTGCTCGTGCCCCCACCGCCAGTCCTTGAAGCCATGTCGCAGCAGATGAAGCCTCTGTTGGACAAGCAGATCGAAAATGCGAGACAGCGCAAGACGCTGGAAAAGCTGCGAGACACCTTGCTGCCTAAACTGATGAGCGGGGAAGTGCGGGTGGCTGTCTGATGGAAAAGCTTCGATCAACCCTTGCATTGGGCAGCCGCTGGCAGCCCTATGGCGTGTATGTGGATCGCATCGAAGCGTACCTGGAAGCCGACTTCAGCGTGGCGGTGGAGAACGCCAAGGCCTTGCTGGAGGGCATTGCCAAAGAGATTTGCGATACCCGCCAAGTGGCACTCGGTGCGGCACCCAGCATCAATTCGGTGTTGAAGAAGGCCTTTGTGAGTTTGGGCTACCAATCGGATGAGCTGGTCACACAGGTGTCGGGCGCTTTGGCGACCATTGGCCAGTCTGTTGGTTCACTTCGCAATGAAATCAGCCCCACATCACATGGCAAGTCGTCAAGCGAGCTGAACGCGCGGAATCAGAAGGTCGATCTGTTGACCCGAGAGTTCCTGATCGACAGCACCTTGGTTGTGGCGGTTTTTTTGGTTCGAGCGTTTGAGGAGCGGAACGCTGTCACGATGCAGCCCGGCGCAAGTGTTTCGGTTGAAGACCAAGACCTTGTCTACGATCACCACGAAGATTTCAACAGCAATTGGGATGACATCTTTGGGGAGTTCGCCATGGGTGACTACCGGTTCACAGCCAGCGAAATCTTGTTTGCTGTCGATACGCAAGCCTATGCCTCTGAACTCAAGGCATACCACGCTGATCTGATTGAGGAACCACAAGAGGGCCCCGGAGGCGCCGCATGAGCCGCCACATCGAGTCCATCTTGGACACGCTCCTCTCGCTGACTGCCGAGAACGAGGTGGTCGAGTTCAAAGAAGCCAAGAACGGCTATGACTTCTCCAAGCTGGGTAAGTACTTCTCGGCCTTGAGCAACGAGGCCAATCTCAAGGGTGTGCCTGTTGCGTGGTTGGTCTTTGGCGTCAACGATCAACGCAGGGTGGTGGGCTCAGCGTTCCGGCCCGCACGCAAAGACCTGGGCAGCCTCAAGGAAGAGATCGCCAACAAGACCACCAACCGCATCACCTTTGTCGAAATCCATGAAGTGATCAGGCCTGAGGGCCGTGTGGTGTTGATGGAGATTCCCGCTGCGCCCCGAGGACTGCCTGTGGCCTTTGACGGGCACTATCACGGGCGTGATGGCGAAGCCTTGGGTGCCTTGAATCTGGAAGAAATCGAACGCATCCGCGCTCAATCGACGGTGGAAGATTGGAGCGCCATGATCGTGTCCGACGCCACCCTGGCCGATCTGGACGAGCAGGCGCTCGCGGTGGCCCGCCGCAACTACAAAAGCAAATTCCCTGACAAGGCCGCCGAGGTCAATGCCTGGGATGACCATACCTTCCTCAACAAGGCCAAGCTCACCATCAAGGGCAAGCAAACGCGGGCTTCTTTGTTGTTGCTGGGCAGTGAAGAAGCCGAGCACTTCTTGCTGCCTGCCGAAGCCAAGATCCGCTGGCTGCTCAAAGACCATGCGGGCAATGACCGTGATTACGCCCTGTTCGGCATGCCACTGCTGCTGGCGGTGGACAAGGTCTACGCCAAGATCCGCAACCTCAAGTACCGCTACATCCGAGAGGGCACGCTCTTTCCGGAGGAGATCGACCAGTACGAGCCCTATGCCATCCGTGAAGCTTTGAACAACTGCATTGCGCACCAGGACTACACCCTGGCAGGCCGCATCAATGTGGTGGAGCGCGAAGAAAGCCTGAGCTTCACGAACAAAGGCAGCTTTGTGCCGGGCGATGTGCAGCGCGTGGTGATGGAAGACGCGCCCGAAGAGCATTACCGCAACCGCTTCCTGGCCACGGCGATGTTCAACCTGAAGATGGTGGACACGGCGGGTGGTGGCATCCGTAAGCTCTTCATGTACCAACGGCAGCGCTTCTTCCCCATGCCGGATTACGACTTGTCGGGCAACCGGGTGCAGCTGACCTTGACAGGCAAGGTGCTGGACATGGATTACGCCCGGCTGCTGGCTCGCGACGGTGGCTTGGAACTACAAGACATCATGGCGCTGGACAAGGTGCAAAAGCGCCAGCCATTGAACGCAGACGATGAGCGGCGTCTCAAGAGCCGTGGCCTGATTGAGGGCCGCAAGCCCAATTACTTCATTGCTCGATCACTGGCGCAGCAAACCGGCCAGAAAGCCAAATACAGCAAGAACGCCGCTTTTGACAAGCAGTACTACCTGGATTTGATCTGCAAGGCCGTGAAAGAGCACGGCACGATGACGCGCAAGGATGTTGACGAGTTGCTATGGAACAAGCTGCCGGAGTGGATGGACGAGAAGCAGCGCAAAGCCAAAGTGGGCAACCTGCTCTCCGAGTTACGGCGCCACGGAAAAATCGTCAATCAGGGCAGCGACGGCCAACCCTCTTGGGCTCTCTTAAATTCGTCTGTTGGATGAATGCCTATGAGTCAACAACGCCTGCCAAGAAAATAAAACCATTTCAAATCAGCAACTTACGCCTCTCTTTGTCGTTGAGGTTGCGTCAAATTTAAGAGAGAAGCGAAAGAGAGGACCCCGCATGCTCACCGAATCAGCCATCGAAGCCTTCGCCATCAAGCTGCTGGAGCGCCAGGGGTTCACCTACGTGCATGGCCCGGCCTTGGCACCCGAGGGCGAGCAGGCCGAGCGCACCCACTACGGCGAAGTGATGCTGGGGGGGCGTCTGGCCCAGGCGGCACGCCGAATCAACCATCGCTTGCCGACCGAGGTGGTGGACCTGGCTATGAAGGAGGTGCTGCGTGCGGGCTCACCCGAGCTGTTAGCCGCCAACGAGTCCTTTCATCGTTGGCTGACCGAAGGCGTGCCGGTGAGCCGCCAGAAAGACGGTGACGAGCGTGGCGAGCGCGTGTGGCTGATCGACTTTGACCAGCCAGAGCGCAACGACCTCCTCGTGGTGAACCAGTTCACGGTGGTTGAGAACCAGCAGAAAAAGCGCCTGGATATGGTGCTGTTCGTGAATGGGCTGCCGCTGGTAGTGATCGAGCTGAAGAACGCCACCGACGAAAACGCCACGATCAAGACGGCCTATCAACAGATAGAGACCTACAAGCAGGCCATTCCCAGCATGTTCATGGCGAACGCGTGGGTGGTCATCTCGGATGGTCTGGAGGCCAAGGCCGGGTCGATCTCAGCGGGCTTGTCGCGCTTCATGGCCTGGAAGAGCGCCGACGGCAAGGCCGAGGCCTCGCACCTAGTGAGCCAGCTGGAAACCTTGATCGTGGGCATGCTGAACCCGGCTACTTTGCTGGACATGCTGCGCCACTTCATCGTGTTCGAGAAGGCTCGCAAGGAAGACCCAGAGACAGGTCAGATCACCATCAGCACGGTCAAGAAGCTGGCGGCCTATCACCAGTACTACGCTGTGAATGCGGCGGTGGCATCGACCCTGCGTGCCGCCGACCTGGGCTCAGGCCACGCTGTGCGCGAGAACCCAGCCAGCTACGGCGTACCGGGCGTGAGCAGCCAACCCAAGGGCGACAAGAAGGCGGGTGTAGTGTGGCACACCCAGGGCTCGGGCAAGTCGCTCTCGATGGTGTTCTACACCGGCAAGATCGTGCAGGCCATGGACAACCCCACCGTGCTGGTCATCACCGACCGCAACGACCTGGACGACCAGTTGTTTGACACCTTCGCAGCCTCCAGGCAACTGCTGAGGCAAGACCCTGTGCAGGCTGAGAACCGCGCGCATCTGGAAACCTTGTTGAAGGTCGCTGCTGGCGGCGTGGTGTTTTCGACCATCCAGAAGTTTCAGCCCGAGAGCGGCAACGTTTACGAAGAACTTTCACCTCGCCACAACATTGTGGTGATCGCAGATGAAGCCCACCGCACGCAGTACGGCTTTGCGGCCAAGACGGTGGACGACAAGAACGAAGCTGGCGAAGTGGTCGGCAAGAAGGTGGTCTATGGCTTTGCCAAGTACCTACGCGATGCCCTGCCCTACGCCACCTACCTGGGCTTCACGGGCACGCCCATCGAAAAGACCGATGCCAACACGCCAGCAGTGTTTGGCAACTACGTGGACATCTATGACATTGCCCAGGCCGTCGAAGACGGCGCCACTGTTCGCATCTATTACGAAAGCCGTCTGGCCAAGGTCAGCTTGAGTGATGAAGGCAGACAACTGGTGGCCGACCTGGACGACGAGCTGGAGCAGGACGAGCTGACCGAGACCCAGAAGGCTAAAGCCAAGTGGACCAAGATGGAGGCCCTGATTGGCAGTGAGCCACGTGTGCGCAACATCGCCAAGGACATCGTGGCGCACTTTGAGGCACGCCAGGAGGTGTTTGCTGGTAAGGGCATGGTCGTGAGCATGTCGCGCCGCATTGCCGCAGATCTGTATGCCGAGATCATCAAGCTGCGGCCTGATTGGCACGATGCAGATTTGAAGAAGGGTGCCATCAAAGTGGTGATGACCGCCGCATCCAGCGATGGCCCTGCGCTGGCGCAGCACCACACCACCAAAGAGCAACGCAAGCTCTTGGCAGAGCGCATGAAGGACGACACCGATCCGCTCAAGCTGGTCATCGTGCGCGACATGTGGCTGACCGGCTTTGATGCGCCGAGCATGCACACGCTCTACATCGACAAGCCCATGAAGGGCCACAACCTGATGCAAGCCATTGCACGGGTGAACCGGGTCCACAAAGACAAGCCGGGCGGCCTGATCGTTGACTACCTCGGTATTGCCTCCGACCTGAAGATGGCCTTGTCCTTCTACTCGGATGCGGGTGGCCGGGGTGATCCGACCTTGGCCCAGGAGCAGGCGGTCAAGTTGATGCTAGAGAAGCTCGAAGTGGTCTCAGCGCTTTTCCATGGCTTTGCCTACGAACAGTACTTTGACGCTGATACGGCCCAGAAGCTCTTATTGATCCTGGCTGCAGAAGAGCACATCCTGGGCCTCGATGATGGCCGCAAGCGGTACATCGAGGAGGTGATCGCTTTGTCCCAAGCCTTCGCGATTGCGGTGCCCCACGACCAAGCACTGGATGCCAAAGACGAGGTGGGATTCTTCCAGGCTGTGAAGGCTCGTCTGGTCAAGTTCGATGGTCCGTCAGGTGGCCGAAGCAACGAAGAACTGGAGACCACGATCCGCCAGGTGATTGACCAGGCCTTGGTGTCCGAGAAAGTGATCGATGTGTTCGATGCCGCGGGCATCAAGAAGCCAGATATCTCGGTTCTGTCAGAGGACTTCCTGGCGGAGCTTAAGGGCTACGAGCACAAGAACGTGGCGCTCGAAGTGCTCAAAAAGCTACTGAACGACGAACTGAAGGTACGCGCCAAACGCAACCTGATTCAAGCGCGTTCGCTGATGGAGATGTTGGAGGCGGCCATCCGGAAGTACCAAGCCAAGGTCTTGACGGCGGCTGAGGTGATGGACGAGCTGATCAAGGTCAGCAAAGAGATCGTGGCCTCAGACAACGAAGCCAAGGCCTTGGGTCTGACCGACTTCGAATATGCTTTCTACACCGCCGTGGCCAACAACGACAGTGCGCGCGAACTGATGCAGAAGGATCAACTACGTGAGCTGGCGGTGGTCCTGACCCAGCGGGTTCGCGAGAACGCATCTATTGACTGGACGATCAAGGAGAACGTCAAAGCCAAGCTCAAGGTCATCGTCAAACGCACGCTCCGGCATTTTGGCTACCCACCAGACATGCAGTTGTTGGCTACAGAAACCGTACTCAAGCAGGCTGAAATGATGGCTGTTGAACTGACTCTTGGCTGACCTGTGGTACCGGGATGCGCTCTATCACGGCTTTCAGGCACTGAAGGCACGGCCGCTGACGACCAATCTGTTCATGCTGCGCGCCATCGAATCGACGGCACAGCAGACCCACGACCAGGTGCAGCGGATCCGTGCCCTGATGGAAAGCGTGCGCACAGGTGCAGACCGAAGAGCCAGCGATCTACAGCAAGGATCTGATCGAGGTCATCTTCCGGCACCCGTACACCAAGATCCAGTTCGTCGTCGACGCAGGCATCGCCAAGCGGCAGACCGCTTCGACCTACCTGCAGACTCTTGCCGGGCTGGGCGTCCTGCGCGAGCAGAAGCACGGCCGCGAGAAGTACTACATCAACGAAGCGCTGTTCAACTAACTGGCCAGTTGAGCGCGAAACGCGTCGACGTGATCGACACGTCCGGAAAACGTGTCGATTTGCTCGACAGGTTTCGGCAAAGTTCACCGCCAGCGATCGCCGGTGCTGGCAGACCGCAGATGCTGCCAACAGGTGGGCGGCGTGAAAATGAAATGGACGACAAGAATATGAACAAGCCGTTTTCCTTGCGCATCTTCGTTGCCGATGGCGACCCGGACGGGCTGCGTATCGTCGAGCGATCGAACTGGATCGGCAAGGCGTTGATGTTCCCGCGCGCACTGCTGCCTCAGGTGAAGCAGCGCGATGAACTGAAGCAGACCGGTGTCTATCTGCTGCTCGGACCGCGTGAGGATGGCGAGGGTGAGCTGCTCTACATCGGCGAGGGCGACCCGGTGCGCCCACGGCTCGAGAGTCACTACGTACAGAAAGACTTCTGGACTCGCGCCATCTGCTTCATCGCGGCGCCGGGGCAGCTCAACAAGGCGCATGTGCAGTTTCTCGAAGCCCACCTGATCCGCCTGGCAAAAGCGGCCCGCCGCGTACCGCTGGACAACGCCAACCAGCCGCTGGAATCCAGCCTGTCGGAAGCAGATCGCGCGGACATGATGGTGTTTCTGGAGAACATGCTGGGGATGTTGCCGGTGATGGGCGTTCATGCATTTGAATCAAGCCCCGCACCGATAGGCAGGAAAGAGGTGTTGCTGACCTGCAAGGCAAAAGGCGTTCTGGCGACCGGGTTTGAGTCCAGCCAGGGTTTCGTCGTGAAGGCGGATTCCCAGATCGTGGCCACGGTGACGCCAAGCTTTCAGCAGTTGCGCAGGTCGAGCGATCTGCGCCAGGAGCTGATCGAGAATGGCGCGCTCGTTCGTGACGGGGACGTCTACCGCTTCACCCAGGACTACGTATTCAGCTCACCTTCGTCAGCGTCAGACATGGTGCTCGGAACCTGCTCCAACGGACGACTGATGTGGAAGGACGCGAAGGGCCGCACCTTGAAGGAGTTACAGGCGGCGGAGGCATCCGTCTGATGGACGGCCTAGTCGCGCAGATTGGCATTGCATTGGTGGTGGTGGGCCCGATGCTGGTCAGCGTGTTCATCGGGGGCTTCCTGCTTCAGCGTCGGAAGGCGATGGTCCGCGCACGCCGCAAATCACCGATCGCGATTGATCTGCTTCGCCCGCCCGGCCACAGTCTTGGCGAGCAGATAGAGCAACTGCAGGACGATCTGTGGGAAAAGCTCGTGTGGCTTATGTTTGTGCCGACGGTTGTCGTGGCCTTGTACTTCGGCCAGCGTGCATTCCTTGGCGAGAAGGCGATCGGACAGGGTGTCGCGCTGATCCATGGCGGGTTGGCCGTCGCTGTCGTCGCCTACAGTCTCTATCGGCTCCTGAAGACAGCAACCGAACTAGACAAGCTGAAAGCAGGCTATGACGCAGAGCTGGCTGTGGGTCAGGAGCTCAACCAGCTGATGCGGCAAGGCGCCGCCGTATTTCACGACGTGCCCGCAGAGCGGTTCAACATCGATCACGTCGTTGTTGCCCGACAAGGCGTATTTGCCGTAGAGACCAAGGGCTATACGAAGCTGACGGAAGGCGACGGCAGGAAGAACGCGACAGTCGTATTTGACGGGAAGAAACTTGTCTTTCCGACCTACTCGACAACCAAGCCACTCGATCAGGCGGCAAGACAGGCAAAGTGGTTGAGTGAGTGGTTATCCAGCGCAACGGGTACGCGCGTACGGGCAGCGGCAGTACTTGCGTTGCCGGGGTGGTTCGTAGATCCGGCCGGTGAGGGCGCGGTCATCGTTTCGAGCGGGCGGATGCTGAAGAGCCTGCTTGAGCAGAAAACGCCGCAGACGCTGACGGACCAGACCTTCCAGCAGATCGTCCATCAACTCGGTCAGCGTTGCCGCGACGTCAAGCCGCTGTACTCACGATAGTCCGGCACTGCTCCACCCGGCGACCAGCCTTCCGCCCCCCTCACGCATGCACGATCCCGAAGATCATGTAGTAGATCATCGCTGCCATCAGCGCCGAGGCCGGCACGGTGACGATCCACGCGGCGGCGATCTTGAACAGGGCTGAGCGTTTCACCAGTTCGTGCCGGTGCGTGCGCTTGATCGCCTTGCGTTCCTGCTTCGACAGATGCGCCTGCGCGGTGTGCGCCTTCAGCGCGTCGAGCATCGCGCGCTTGCCCTTCTTGTCGGCCTTGTCGAAATCGTTCAGGAAGGCTTCGACGACTTCCTTGTCGGCGCCCTGGTGGTGGCTCTTGATCTCGGCAAGGGTCTGCGCGTAGCTGGTCTTGATGTACTCGCGCAGGAAGCCGACGCCGAACACGCCGCCCAGCGCGATGTGGGTCGAGCTGACCGGCAGGCCCAGTTGCGACGCGATGATGACGGTCAGCGCGGCCGCCATCGCGATGCTGAACGCGCGCATCGGGTCGAGCTCGGTGATTTCGTGGCCGACGGTTCGGATCAGCTTGGGGCCGTACAGGGCAAGACCGATGGCGATGCCGATGGCGCCGATCATCATCACCCACAGCGGCACGCTGGCCTTCGTGGACACGGCGCCATGGAGCACGGTGTCGGTGATCGCGGCGAGCGGGCCGATGGCGTTCGCGACGTCGTTGGCGCCATGGGCGAAGCTCAGCAGCGCGGCGGCGAATACCAGTGGCAGGCCGAACAGCGAATTGATGCTGGCCTTGCTGTTGTTCAGCCGGAAGGCGTTGCGCCGCAGATGGGCGCGCACCAGCAGCCAGGTCAGAACACCAAGGCCGGCGCCGATCGCACAGGCGGTGCCGAAGTCGACGTTCCACACCTTGTTCAGTCCCTTCAGGATGAGATAGGTGGCAAACGACGCGGCCATGATGCCCATCAGCACCGGCACCGTGCGCTGCGCGGCGGCGACCATGTCGCTGCGGTAGGTGATGGCGCGTTTGATCCAGTACAGGAAGCCGGCCGCCACCAGACCGCCCAGCACCGGCGAGACGATCCAGCTGGCGACGATGCCGCCCACCATGTCCCACTTGCCGGCGGCCATGCCGCCAGCGGCGACGCCGGCGCCGAGCACCGCGCCGACGATGGAGTGCGTGGTCGACACCGGCGCACCGACCGCGGTGGCGATGTTGAGCCACAGCGCGCCGGCCAGCAGCGCGGCCGTCATCACCCAGACGAAGCGGTTGCTGTCGGCGATCGCGGACGGGTCGATGATGCCGCCGCGTATGGTCGAGGTGACGTCGCCGCCGGCGATCAGTGCACCGGCCACTTCGAAGATGGCGGCGATGACGATAGCGCCGGTCATGCTCAGTGCGCGCGAACCGACCGCTGGGCCGACGTTGTTGGCTACGTCGTTGGCGCCGATGTTCATCGCCATGTAGCCGCCTATCATGGCCGCCACCACCAGCATGATGCCGCCGGGGCCCTGCAGGCCCACGCCGAGGGCGGCGTAGATCATGGTGCCGACGACGAACAGCAGGCCGATGCCCAGACGAAGGATTTCACGGCGGCCGCGCAGCGCAGCCTTTTCAATATCGGAATAGTTTTCGAGTTCCATGCGCTTTCGGGGGCGGTCTGACCGTCTGATCCGGAGGCGCTCGCGGCGGTTGCCGGCGAGGGCGGATTCCGGGGAGCGCGAAGTTTATTACACGTCACAATCGCACCCTCACCCGTTTGCACAAACCCTGCTCAGGTTGCGTCGCGGCCCTGTTGCAGTGCGCAACGCACCCCTTCCGTGCGCTTTGGCGTCGGATCCTCATTGATTTTCAAGGCTTTTCCATCCGGCACGATTGATGCACCGCCGCACGCGGTGTTTCACATCCCCACTGACCAGAAGGAGAACGCCCCATGTCTGCCTGCACCCATCCCGCGCACCAGCACTGCAGCTTCTGCGATCCGAACGGCCGCCTGACGGTGAAGGTGGACGGCAACGGCGAGCCCGAACTCCGCACGCCAGCGCCACCCGATCCGGCGCGGCGCGGTCTGCTCAAGGGTTCGCTGGCGGCGGGGTTCGGCACGCTGAGCGCCGGCTGGGTCGGCCAGTCGATGGCGCGTGAGGCCGACGGCTCGATGAAGACGCGCAACCACTACTACATCGCCGCCAGCGCCGACACCGTGCACTGGGGCTATTTCTCGAAATCGCTGAAGCCGCAGGTCGAAATCAACCCGGGTGACTTCGTCACCATCGAAACGCTGACCCACCACGCCGGCGACGACTACGAGCGCATGATCAAGGGCGACCCCGGCGCCGAAAGCGTCTTCTACTGGGACAAGAAGAAGAAGGGCGTCATCCGCCGCGGTGCCGGTCCGATGGACGCCAGCCTGTTCGGGCGCGGCGCCGGCGAAGGCCTCGGTGTACATATATGCACCGGGCCGGTGTACGTGAAGGGCGCCGAAGAAGGCGACGTGCTCGAAGTGCGCATAGTCGACGTCGCGCCGCGGCCGAGCGCCAACCCGAACTACAAGGGCAAGAGCTTCGGCGTCAACGCGGCCGCCTGGTGGGGCTTCCACTACAAGGATCTGATCACCGAGCCGAAGAACCGCGAAGTGATCACCATCTACGAAATCGACGCCGGGCTGGACCGCAACTGGGCGCAGGCGGTGTACAACTTCCAGTGGACGCCGCAGACCGATCCTTTCGGCGTCGTGCACAAGACCATCGACTACCCGGGCGTCATCGTCGACCACTCGACGGTGAAGGAAAACCACGGCGTGCTGAAGAACATCCGCGTGCCGGTGCGGCCGCACTTCGGCGTCGCAGGCGTCGCGCCGAAGGAAGCGGACATGGTCGATTCCATTCCGCCCAGCTATACCGGCGGCAATATCGACAACTGGCGCATCGGCAAGGGCGCGACGATGTATTACCCGGTCGCGGTCAAGGGTGCGCTGTTCTCGGTCGGCGACCCGCACGCCGGTCAGGGCGATTCCGAACTGTGCGGCACCGCGATCGAGTGCTCGCTGACGGGCACCTTCCAGTTCATCCTGCACAAGAAGGCCGACCTCGCCGGCACCTCGCTCGCCAAGCTCGAATACCCGCTGCTCGAAACGCAGGACGAGTGGGTGATCCACGGCTTCAGCTTCGCCAACTACCTGGCCGAACTGGGCGACAAGGCGCAGAGCGACATCTACGCCAAGTCGTCGGTGGATCTGGCGCTGCGCGACGCCTTCCGCAAGAGCCGCGCCTTCCTGATGGACACCCAGGGCCTGACCGAGGACGAAGCGATTTCGCTGCTGTCGGTCGGCGTCGACTTCGCGGTGACCCAGGTCGTCGACGGCAACTGGGGTGTGCATGCGGTGATCAGGAAGGCGCTGTTCTCCGGCGGCAGCCTGTAGCGGCTTCGGCGCCCGGGTCTGTTGTGGGAGGCAGCGAGAGCTGCCGACAGGGCTTGGGCCATGCGCCGTGCATGGCCAAACACCGCTGTCGGGGTCAGAAGACCCCTCCCACAGAATCCGGGCTCCGGCCAC